>JBDSZP010000223.1:0-43919 GCA_039925065.1 Luteolibacter sp. | reverse complement strand
CTGAGACATTCGTTCGCCACCCACTTGTTGGAGGATGGGACGGATTTGCGGACGATCCAGGAGGTCCTGGGGCACGAGGACATCACCACGACAGAGATTTACCTGCATGTGGCGACGGGCACGAATGATTGGGGATGGTGAGTCCGCTGGATCGCCTTTGAGCTATCCAAATCAGCAATCGGAGTTCACCAATCGGCAATCCGCGGTGGTTTCGTCCTGATCCAGGATTTCAAAAGCGGGCACGAAGGCTTTACCCCCGTTTTTTGTGCCTGGATCGCCGTTGCGGATGTTCCTTTGGAAATGAGGGGCGTTTTCCTGAATAATGCGTGCACCCGGCGCGGGATCATGATTTCAAACGGTGAGTGAACGGACGCGCCACGCAACTCGATGGGCTCAGGGCGATTGCGATGATTGCGATCGCCTGGGATCATTGGTGTCCGCCCAGCTGGCCGCGGCTTTTCCCGTTTGAAATCTTCCTGTTCTTTTTCCTCGTGCTGACGGGATACCTGATCACCGGTTCGCTCCTGCGCGAACGCGACCGCAGCGAGGCGCGGGGCGGGCGATGGAAGCTGGAGGCGCTCAAAACTTATCAAATCCGGCGCGGACTGCGGATCCTCGCACCGTATTATGCGGCACTGGCGCTGGCTTGGATCGTGCGGGCGCCGGATGTCATCGGAAGGGACGTGGTTTGGTATGTGTTTCACCTGTCCAACATCCACATGGCATTCCTCGGATATTGGCCGGCGGGGACGAACCATTTCTGGTCGCTGGCGATGCAACAGCAGTTCTATCTGATTTGGCCGTTCGTGATCTGGTTCCTTCCGCGACGGTGGCTGGTAATGGCGGTGTTGGTTTTCTCCGCCATCGGGCCGGTTGCTCGGATTTACCACGACAATCTGCAGCAATGGGTGGCCTGGCCGCAGGTGTTGACATGGGCGTCGCTCGATTATTTCGGCATCGGCGGGCTGTTGGCACTGGCAGTGCATCGCGGGATGTCATTGGAAAGCACAGGCTTGAGGTGGGTTTCCGGAATCGCGTTTCTGGGCTACCTCACGATATTCGGAGCCCATTCGATGGGTTGGCAGACGTTCGGGATACGGTCATTTCAGCAGACTTTTCTCTCAATCGCGCTCTGCGGATTCATCGCGGCGGGGACGGTGGGGTTTTCAGGATTGGCCAAAGTCGTATTGGAACATCGGGCGCTCCAGAGAATTGGCCAGGTTTCTTACGGAATCTATCTGTTTCACAATCTGGCCCCGCTGGTGACCGGCAAACTCATGTGGTTTATGTGGAATGGCCATTTCGAGACCGGGTTTGGCGCGCTTTTCCGGATCGCGATCTATGCTGCGGTGACCTGGGGTCTGGCGCTGGCTTCGTGGCGTTGGATCGAGCAACCGCTGCAGGGTGTGCGCTCGAAATTGGGGCGAGCGAGGGATTGAAATTTGGGATCCGTCCCGCGGCGATGGGGGTACCCGGGGTGGAAATGCTTGAATCTCGGTATGAAACAAGCAGGATTTCGCCGACGATGCGGCATTTTCGGATGGCGCTCCCACCACGGCCTCAGGCCAGACATTCGAAGAAGTATATCCTCTACATTTTCATAACGACTCATCATGGCTTCCTCTTTTCTCCCCAAACCGTTTGCTCACAACTACGAAATCGCTCCTGAATACCAGAAAAGCGCGGTCTATTTTTCCTGCGAGTTTGCCATCGATCAAAGCTTCAAGATCTACTCCGGCGGATTAGGATTTCTCGCCGGATCGCACATGCGCTCCGCTGCCGCCCTGCGCCAGAACCTGTGTGGGATCGGCATTTTGTGGACTTACGGCTACTATAATCAGGCTCGCGGCGAGGATCGCGAACTGGCCGTCCAATTCCGCAAGAAAGAATACGCATTCCTTCAGGACACTGGCATCCGCTTCACCGTGCCCGTCCACAATCACCCGGTCTGGGTGAAAGCGATGTATCTGCCCGGTGATATTTTCAACACGGTGCCGATGTTTTTCCTGAGCACCGATGTGGAGGAAAATGACGACCTTTCACGGGCGATCACCCACCGCCTTTACGATCAGGACCATCTCCGTCGCATCGCCCAATACATCATTCTCGGTGCAGGCGGCGCACGACTGCTAGACGAACTCGGAGTGGAACCGGATATCTGGCATCTCAATGAAGCGCACGGGCTTTCCGCCGCCTTCCACCTTTACGAAAAGCATCACAGCATGGAGGAAGTGAAGAAGCGCCTGATCTTCACCACCCACACTCCCGAAGAAGCGGGAAATGAAAAACACGCCTTTGATTTGCTGCGCGACTTCTCGTTTTTCGGAGGTGTGCCGGAAGATGAAGTCCGCAACATCACCGGAATCCATGGCGATGAATTCAATCACTCACTGGCAGCGCTCCGACTCGCCCGCATCGCCAACGGTGTCTCAAAACTCCACGGCGAGGTTTCCCGCCAGATGTGGAAGGGCTATCCGGACATTTGCGAGATCACCCACGTCACTAACGCGCAGAACAAGAAATACTGGGCCGACCACGGACTCGAACACGCACGCCTCCGCGGCGATATCGAAGAGCTGAAACACCGCAAGCGCGAGCTCAAGGAGCGGTTGTTCCGCGTCGTGGCCGATCAGACGGGCAAGCTTTTCAAACCGGATGTCCTCACGATCGTCTGGGCTCGCCGCTTCGCCGGCTACAAGCGGCCGGATCTCATCGCACGCGACATCCGCCTGTTCCGGGAACTGATTCATAACAACGAGCATCCGGTGCAAATCATCTGGGCAGGAAAACCTTATCCGTTCGACTACTCCGCGATTGATACTTTCAACCACCTGATCCGCCTCACCAAGGACTATCCGAACGCCACCGTGCTCGTTGGCTACGAGCTGGAGCTTTCCCGTTTCCTGAAAAACGGCTCCGATGTCTGGTTGAACAATCCCGTCGTCACCCGCGAAGCATCCGGCACCTCCGGTATGACCGCCGCGATGAATGGTTCGGTCAATCTATCTACTTTCGATGGCTGGGTTTGTGAGTTCGCCAAGGACGGGAAAAACTCGTTCATCGTTCCACCGGCGGATCCGGCATTCACCCCGGAAGAACGTGACCGTCACGATTTGATGGGAATTCACGCAGCGCTCAACCAACGCATCCTGCCACTCTATTACGAGCAGCCGGATGAGTGGTCGAAAATCGTGCTCAACTCGATGAACGACGTGGTCCCCTATTTCGACGCCGACCGCATGGCGGACGAGTATTACAAGAAAATCTATGCCTAAGTTTCGGCAGGATGTGAATTGACGGATCACGGGCGCGCCCCGACCTTCGGGCCGCCCTCATGAATCCATCATCACACGACTGGCTCGCCCCTCTCATTTCCCTTCTCGGCACCGACAAGGTCACTACCGCCGGGCAAAGCATCACCGAGCACTCCACCGACAAATGGTCCGCAAGCCATCCGCCGGACGTGGTCGTCTTCGCGGAATCCACAGCGGATGTTTCGGCGGTTCTCAGGTTTGCCAACGAGCGGAAAATCCCCGTAACCACCCGCGGTGCCGGAGTCGGCTACGTCGGAGGCTGCGTGCCGATCCTTGGCGGCATCGTCCTTTCCACCGCACGGATGAACCGGATTCTCGGCATCTATCCGGAAGACGGCGTGGCCATCGTGCAGCCGGGAGTAATCACCCGCACCTTGCAGGACGCCGCCCATGAGGTCGGTTGGGAATACCCGCCGGATCCGGCTTCACTCAAAGAATGTTCGCTCGGTGGAAACATCGCCACCAATGCGGGCGGCCCCCGCTGCCTGAAATACGGCGTCACCCGTAGTTATGTCCTCGGGCTGGAAGTCGTCCTGCCAAGCGGTGAAATCCTGCGCACCGGAGGAAGGCTCCACAAAAACAAAACCGGCTTTGATCTGATCGGGATTTTCACCGGCTCCGAAGGAATGTTAGGCATTATCACCGAAGCCACCTTGCGCCTGATTCCCAAGCCCGCCAGCCGTGGAATGCTCGCCGCGATTTTTCCCGACTACGCACTCGCCGCTGCCGCCGTCCAGGCCATCCTCAACGCCGGACACCTTCCCTCCGCGCTGGAGATCACCGATGCATTCACTCTCGAAGCCGCGCGGAAACGTCTTGGAGCCGACGTTTTTCCACCCGGAAATGCCCATCTCATCGTCGAAATTGACGGCCGCCCGGCTGCCGTCGCTTCGGAAATCGAAGAACTCCATCAGCTCCTCACATCGCTCGGTGCCAGCTTCATCGAACGCGCGCCGGATGCAGCCTCCTGCGAACGGATTTGGAAACTGCGCCGCGAGTTCTCCTACTCCCTGCGCGACACCGGCCTCACCAAGCTCAACGAGGACATCGTCGTCCCGCGTTCGAAACTGGTGGAACTCGTCACCTTCGCCCGCCAGCTCGAAGCGGAAACCGGCATCCCGATCGCCTGCTTCGGCCATGCGGGCGACGGCAACATCCATACCAATCTCATGGTGAAGGACTATAACGATCCAGAAACCCGCGAACGCGCCGATGCCGCGCTCGATCTCCTCTTCACTTGGGTGCTCAATCAAGGCGGAGCCATCACCGGAGAGCACGGAGTGGGCCTCGCCAAAAAGCGCTGGATCCACCAAGCACTCGGCGAGGTTTCCTTCGCCACTCATCGCAAGATCAAGAACGCCCTCGATCCTAACGGGATTCTGAATCCCGGAAAATTCCTAGATTGAGGAACCGCGTGTTTTCGCTCACGCACCAAGCGCCGACTGGTCGGGGCGGCGGGATTCGAACCCACGGCCTCCTCGTCCCGAACGAGGCGCGCTACCAGACTGCGCCACGCCCCGACATCATCGAGCGCTGCAAGATGCAGCAAAAACTGCGGAGTCAATTTCCAAAATTCCGCCCGACCCGCAAGCCGAAAGTTCAGAAGTGTCGGCCTCATTTGCATTGAAAATGGGCCGCTTTGCCAAGTTGCACGCGGCGGTTGGTGGCAAAGGCCGGCTCGTGAAAGCCATACGGACAGCCGGACAGATCAGCGATGCGAAGATCGGCCCGGAACTCGTCGCCGGATTGCGCGGGGTGAGGATCGTCGGTGACAAGGGGTACGACAGCCGGGCCATTCGTGAAGGCGCGTGTCGGTCCGGAAGTCACAGTTGCATCCCAAGGAGATCGGGAAGCAAAGAGGCCGCCCCATTCCACAAGGGTTATTACCGTAAACGCCACAATGTGGAGAATTTCTTCCAGCGGATCAAACGATACCGGAGGGTTTCAACCCGGTATGACAAGCTCGCTGTTGTGTTCTTCAGCTTCATTCTTCTAGCAGCGTCTCTGGACTGGATCAACTCGTTCTCAGGTTTTCAAACACGGCATAGAAATCGTCTATTAACGGTGTCCGGAAAATCAAGGGTGCGACTTTTCCAGCTCATCTTTTGAACTGAAGGATCATGCAAAATTCCACTCACAGGTGGCATATTGCGACGAGGTTTCGGCTTCATTCGTATGGAATTCCCCGTCGTTTCAGGAAACAGCGGCACGGCCTGATTCTTGCAATGGAAAGCAGCTCGGCGATTCCGCCCATTCACGAAAAACCAACAACCATTATGAAAATCAAACGTTCACTGTTTATCAGAAGCACCATCGTCGCACTGTTTTCCACAGTCGGCTTAGCACAAGCTGTCGTTCTCAAATTCGACCTTTCACCCACAGGAACGAGTGCGGGAGTAGGCCTGAGCCCTGCCAACAACATTCCTGCGGTCACCTTGGCCAGCACCGGATCCGGCAACGAGATTTCGGACGGCATCAGCTACGACACCGACACCAATACCCTCACACTTGCACTGGGTTACGGTTCTGCCGCAGGTTTCACTAACCTCACAGGAGCAGCTACCGGCATTCATATCCATGGTCCTGCGGCCACTACGGCTTCTGGTATACAATTGTTCGACCTGGCAACGCGTCATTTTCCGGCCGCAGTGCCAGCCCAAGGCGGGATAGTTTTCGGTAAGGTCGTCCTTTCCGATGCCCAGGAAACAGACCTCCTGAACGATCTTGATTATATCGATATTCACACCGCTGCGAACACGAACGGTGAGCTGCGGGCTCAATTGGTCCGTGCGAATTCCGCACCAGAAATCGATTCCGATGAAGAGATGAATGTGGAATGCGGAAAACCTGTTACCATCTCCGCAGGCATCTCCGATTTTGATGGCGACGCAGTGGCGGTCGTTTGGAGTTTGAACGGTGAAGAAGTGAAAACTACGAACATCCCAGCCGATGCGACACCACCGACCAACCTAACCGTAAACTTGGTGACGAAATTTCACGAGGGATCCAATATCCTGACGGTGACCGCCACGGACAGCGAGGGCGGCGTCACCACGCGTGACATCATCGTCACGGCGGAGGACACGATCGCGCCCGAGATCAAGTCGCTTTCCGTGAGTCCGAAGATCTTGTGGCCACCTAACCATAAAATGGTGAAGGTGATTGTAGATGCCAAAGTCACTGATGCATGTGATGAGAACCCCCAATGGAAGATCGTTTCGGTAAAGAGCGATCAATCGGCGGGCGACACCACGGACATCAAGATTACCGGCAACCACACGGTCAACCTGCGCGCCGAACGCTCCGGTAAAGACAAGGATGGCAGGACCTATACCATCAAAGTGGTGGCCACCGATGATGCCGGCAACAAGTCCGCACCCGAGACAATAACGGTCACAGTCCCGCACGATAAGGGCGATAAGTAATATCTGATCATTCCCTCTTGATTCGCCCAGCCTCTGTCATTGGTTCGAACAGGAATCAGTGCCATGCTGGGTGAATTGTATCCTTACGGTGAGAAGTGATCCTATGCGATTCTTTATACGGTATGGATGCAGGGGGCTGTGTGGACCACGCTTCACCTCCCGCCTGAGCGTGAGGACATAAACCATCTGGCGATTAGAGCGTCGAGGGAGAATTTCCCGGGGCCGAAGGCGAGGGTGACGAGGGTCACGCAGAGAAAAATGAAGGGCGCTTTTTGAGTGAAGTCGTAGATGCTGGCGAAGCCGTCGCGATCGGCGGTGAGGTAGGCAACGATCATGGAGATGATCAGCGGAACGGAAATGAGCCGGGTGCAGAGACCACCAATCAGCAGAAGGCCGCCGATCATTTCGAGGCCACCGACGAGACCTGCGTGGAAGGCGGGTGCCGGGATGTTGAGACTCTCGAAGAAGTGCGTGGTGCGGTCGAAATGTGCGAGCTTGCCTTTCCCGGTTAGAAAGAAGGACCAGCCGATCATGATTCGAAGGAAGAGGAGAACGCCGGATTGCGCGTAGGGTTCGACGGTTTTCGCGATGCCGAGGAATTTCTGGATGAGGGACTTCATGGGATTGGGGAGCTGATTGGGAATCGAAAAAAGGGCGGACTCCTGCATTCTGGAGTCCGCCGTAATCAAAAGCGGTGAGTGGAATCAGAGGATGGAATCTGCTTTTTTCTCCTTATCCTTGCCAGAGCAACCGTCCTTGCCCTTGCAGCTATCCTTGTCCTTGGACTTCTCTTCGTTGGAGAAGGTACCTTCTTTCTTTTCCTTGTCCTTGCCGGAGCAGCCGTCCTTGCCCTTGCAACTGTCTTTTTCCTTTTCGGCAGCGGTGACGCCTTCGACCTGGAAGGTGGGATTGGCGCTAACGGTGCCAGCGGCGAAGAGACCTGCGAGGGCGGCGGCGATGAGGGATTGGTCGAGTTTCATTTGGTTGTTCAGTTTGGATGGTTGTTTTCGGGGCCGCCGTTTTCAGTAACGACGGACTGTATGTCAGAGTGGAGTGATGGATTTTTATTTCAGAAATTTTTGTGAGAGGGGGATTTCGCTGTGATCCGCAGTTAGGAAATGACGACAACAAAGGCCGATGTTGGCAGGGATGGCGACGATTGACGGGGAGGGAAGACGAACCGCGAAATGCACGAAGAGGCACGAAGGAAGAGAATTTTTGATTGCGGGTAACGCGGGTGATTAGGATTTGAAGAGGTCGGATCGATCATAGAAATCCGTGTAATGTAACGAAGTTCTCGGTTCAGTCAGTCCGTCCATGCCCGCCCCCATCGCGGCTACGAAACCGGGTGGCTGATAGCAATCGGGTTTTTCCTTCGTGTCTTTCGGTGTCTTTCGTGGTTGATTCTTCCGACTTCAGAGGGATTTGGGGGAAAGGGAGGTCCAAGGTGGGACGGAACGGCCATTTGCGTGGCGTCAGTCTTTCGCCGTTCATTGACTGGCGAAATGAATTTCGCGGTCCGACCATTTCGGGCCGACAAGAAAGCCTCCGGGCCGTGGGGCGCGGAGGCTTTTGGTGAGCTTGTTAGCAGGGGGAAACAGACAGCAATGTCTGTGTTACGTTTAAAGAACTGACAGGAATGTCTGTGCTACTTAGTTCGTCACGCGCATTGGCATGAGGACGTAGAGGAAGGTGCCTTCGATGCGGAGGACGCCGGGGCTCATTTCATCGATGAGGTCCAGATAGACATCGTCGGTGTCCAGGGCGCGGAGCGGGGCTTGGAGGAACTCGGGGTTGAAGGCGATCTGCATCGGCGGACCTTGATAGATCACGTCCATCGATTCCTGCGCTTCACCGACGTCCGGTGAGTTTGCGGTGACTTCGATGTGGTTTTCGCTGAAGACGAGTTTGACGGAGTTCGACTTGTCGGAAGAAAGAAGGGAAACGCGGCGAACGGTTTCGAGGAGGGCCTCACGGGAGATGACGACCCGCTCGTTGCTATCGCCTGGGATGACCTGGCGGTAGTTCGGGTAGTTGCCTTCGATGAGCTTGCTGGCGAGCAGACTGTCGCCGACGGTGAAGGAAATCTGGCTGTCACTGAGTTTCACGATGACGTCGCCGGCATCGCCGAGGAGACGTTGGAGTTCCTGCACGGCCTTGGTCGGGATGATGACGTCGGTTTCGTGGGAGGCGGGAAATTCGAGGTCGGCATCGACCATCGCGAGGCGACGTCCGTCGGTGGCGACCAGGGTCATTTTCCCATCGCGGAAGGAGGTGAAAATACCGTTGAGCACGTAGCGTGTCTCGTCGGTGGAAATGGCGTAAGAGGTTTTCTTGAGGCCGTCGCGAAGGGTGGCTTGCGGAATCTTGAAGACCTTGGCTCCTTCGAAATCGGGGAGTGGTGGGAATTCCGCTTCACCGAGACCGATGATTTTGAAAAAGGACGGGCCGCAACGGATGGATGCGTGGTTTTTCGCATCGACGGAAACTTCCACTTCGCTGGCAGGCAGCTCACGGATGATGCTGACGAGGCGCTTGGCCGGCAGAGTGGTGGCGCCTTCTTTCTCGATCTGGGCCTCGACGGAACCGGTGATGCCGACGTCAAGGTCTGTGGTCGTGAACTGCAGGCGGCCATCCTTGGCCACCAGCAGAACGTTGGAAAGAATCGGCAGTGTGGTGCGCGAGCTCACCACATGCTGGACCTTTTGCAGGCCGTCGAGAAATGCTTCCTTGGAGATGCGGAACTTCATAGCTGTTGCCACGGAGTTTCCGTTTTCAATGACCCTTGGCAAGTCTTCTGTGAAGTTTCCTCAACCCGGTGACCGTTAGCGGCGAAGCTGCGACTCGATGCGGGCGATGGATTCCTTCAAACCGGGCTCATCATCGATGCGCTCGGTGACTTTTTTGCAGGCATGAATGACCGTGCCGTGGTCGCGACCACCGAATGCCTCGCCGATTTCCATGAGCGAACCCTTGGTGAGGGAGCGACTGAGAAACATGGCGATCTGTCGGGGAAATGCGATGCTGGCCGGACGGCGGCGGCTGGTCATATCGGCCAGACGAACATCGAAATGCTCGGCGACGGCCTTCTGGATGGAATCGATGCTGACCTGGCGGCTGGCCTCCTCGCGGATGAGGTCGCGGAGCAGGTGCTCGACTTTTTCCACCGTGACGCTCTCCCCAGCGAGCGAGGCGTAAGTGGCAACTCGCATCAAGGCACCTTCGAGGCGACGGACGTTGGTGCGGATCTTGTCTGCGAGGAAATGCAGGACGGACTCGTCCACGCGGACTTTCCAATCGAGCGATTTTTTCTTGAGAATGGCCATCCGCGTTTCCATTTGCGGCGGCTGCATTTCCACCGTGAGTCCGCACTCGAAGCGGGAGATCAGGCGTGGCTCGAGGCTCTTGATTTCGCAGGCCGGACGATCGGACGTGAGGACGACTTGGTTGCGGCCATCGAGCAGGGTGTTGAACGTGTGGAAAAACTCCTCCTGCGAGCGCTCCTTGCCGGCGAGGAACTGCACGTCATCAATGAGCAGGACGTCCGAGCTGCGGTAGCGACGGCGGAATTTCTCGATGTCACCACGGCGGACGGCGTCGATGAACTCGTTGGTGAACTTTTCGCAAGTTAGGTAAATGACGCGGGAACCCGGTTGGCGGCGGAGGATCTCATGACCGATCGCCTGCATGAGGTGGGTTTTGCCAAGTCCCGGGCCGCCGTAAATGAAGAGCGGATTGTAACCGATGCCGGTCTTCTTGGCGACGGCCTCACAGGCGGCATGGGCGAACTGACTGTTAGCACCGACGACAAAACTGCCGAACGTGTGCGCCGGGTTCAAGCCGGCGATTTTAACGCGCTTCTCGAGTGCCTCACCTTCGAGGGCGGCGGCCTTCGTCGGCCGTGAGGGAGTACTGTTGGAAGAAGATTGCCCGCCTTCTGCGCTTGGCAACGCTTCGCTAACCATCACGCGGACCTCGCGGACATCCTCGAAAACCCCACTGATCGCCATCGTCAGTTCGGGTAGATAGTTCGTCTCGATCCAGACCTGATGGATTTCACCAGGAACGGCAATGGAGCCCACATCATCTTCCACACCCATCCAGCGCGCCGCGCCGAACCAGCGTTGAAAAGCATCCGGACTCACCATGACACGTAGCGCCTCGCAGATATCATCCCACCCCCGGCCATCTGCCGGCATTTCCTCCACATCCCCCATCATCTTCTGCATTGTCGCTTCCTCAGGATCCATTTTTGAACAGTATTTTAAAAAAATTGGTTTTGCCCGTCTTGTTGCCACTCCCATGAGTGGCCCAACGCGGCGAGGTGAGAAAGATGAACGCCTTCTGGACCGCTTGGAAAACCTTTTTCAACCGATCTAACTTTTGCCTACCTGAGCCCGTATTCCACAAGGGTTCCACGGATCATTTTTTTAAAAACTTGACGGTCAATTTACTTCGGGTTCCCAAAGTATCAACAACCCGAATATGGCGGAATCCTCGCATTCCCTTGTAAACAAAGGCTTAGCGATGTGACGATTTCGTTATATTTGCCGGAGTTCCCCAAAAAGCACTGCGGCGAGCTCCCCAACGGACCGGAGAGGACGCTGTATCAAGGAGATACGGGATTGTCCCTTCACACGCAATTTAGTTAGGCACTGCGGATTTTTTAAAACAAATGGCAACCGCTACGGTGACCAACGTACCTGCCATGATCCGCCACGGGAATTCGATCACCGGAAGCCAGGAAAAATTTTCGTAAAGGGCCGATCCGGTGACCATTTTGCACACGTCGTTGGGCAAATTGCTCAGATAGGCGACGCCGATAATCCCTGCGATCATGGCGATGAGATTCCCCACTTCGCTGCCACGTGTTTTTGTGAACAGCCCCACGATGAAAATTCCCAACAGAGAGCCATACGTGTAGCCGAAACTCCCGAGAATGATCCCGATGATGCTCAGGGCCGGGTTGTGCGCCTTTACAAAAGCGGTCGCGAGCCCGACAAAAATCAGCACCAACGCAAACGCCACCGTGCTCAGCTTGATGATTCGCACGCGCGCATGATCGTCCTCCGGCGTCTTGAACCAACGAAAATGGAAATCACGCGAGTAACTCGTCGCGAGAGAATTCATCGCCGTGCCCAGCGAGCCCATCGTCGTCGCCAACACCCCGGCGATCACCAGCCCGCGTAATCCGCCAGGCATCACATCCACCACGAAATACGGAAAAATCCGCGTGTTGTCCGGCCCCTTTGGCGTCATGGGCAGATTCGCATCGCTCACCACGTGGCCGTAATATACCGACAGCAGGATGCCGATGGTTAGGACGGCGAAGGTCACCGGGATATCCGCCAGTCCTGATAGAATCGTGGCCACCGCGCTCTGGCGCTTGTTTTTCGCCGTGAGCATGCGCTGCACCATGTCCTGGTCCGTGCCGTGCGTCGCCAGCGTCACGAACAGCGAGCCGAACAGCGCCGCCCAGACCGTGAACTCGCTTTCCAGGACGCTCTTGATTTTCCCCCACGGCGTGTCCGCCGGAGCATCTCCCGACCACTCCCAAAGCTTCAAATCGTGCGGGCCGGTGAGGTGGGTTTTCGCCCCTTCCCAGCCGCCCGGAATGTGACCCAGAAGATACCAGACGGAAAATCCGAGCGCACCGAACAGCACCGCGATTTGCAAAACGTCGGTCCAGATCACCGCCTTGATCCCGCCGACCGCCGTGTAGGCAGCAGTGAGAATCGCGATTAAGACAAGCGCACCGCCCGTGAACCAGAATTGCTGCCAATTTCCCAGCGGATGGCCGGGGTTCATATGATTCCAAATCACGACCAGCAGCAAAGTCGGCACCCAAAGCCGCGAGCCACTCGCCAGCGAGCGAGTCAGGAGGAAAATCACGCTCGCCATCCGCCGGGTGCGCGGGCCGAAACGGAGTTCGAGAAACTCGTAAATGCTCACCACATTGTATTTATAAAACGCCGGGATGAAAACCGCGCTCACGATCACCCGAGCCAGCAGGTAGCCGACCATGAGCTGGGCATAGGTGTAATTCCGCAGCCGAAACCCCTCCCCCGGCGTGCCGAAAAACGTGCCTGCGCTGATTTCCGAAGCGAGGATCGACGCCAGCACCGCCCACCAGGGAATCGACCGCCCACCAAGCGCGAATTCCGACACATCCTTATTCCGGCGGCTGAAATGCACCCCGATACCGATGATGATGGCAAAATAAATTCCAATGATTAACAGATCCAACCCCAAATGCGACATACGCCGCATGCTACCGCCCCCCATCGCCGATCCAAGCCCCAAGTTTCACCCATCGAAGCAACCCGTTCGTGGGATGGACTCGGCCGGTGAAACGGATTTATCATTCGCCAAACGATGAGTCCAAATCCAACGCCCTTGTTCTCCCGCCGTCGGATCGGTGCCATCCTCTGCGGGATTTTCGCCCTCTGCGTCCTTCCAGCGCGTGGCGAGGACGACCGCCCCGTCGTCGATGACAAAGGAGCGCCGAAGGAAACCGCCGCTTCCGCCCATTTGCCCAGCCTTTGGATCGCCGGGGACTCCACGCTCAAGTCGAATGCTCCGCTGCGGGGCTGGGGACAGGATCTCGGCAGTTTTTTCGATCCCAAGAAAATCAACGTCGTCAACCGGGCCATCGGCGGCCGCTCGTCCCGCACTTTTTTCACCGAAGGCCGCTGGAAGGAAATTCTCGATGCTCTCAAGCCCGGCGATTTCGTCATCATCCAGTTCGGCCACAACGACGTCGGGCCGCTCGACGACAAAGGGAAATTCCGAGGCTCGATCAAAGGCATCGGTGAGGAAACCGAAAAAGTCACCAAACCGGATGGCAGCATCGAGGAAGTCCACAGCTACGGCTGGTATCTCCGGGAAATGGCCCGCAGCGCCCGCGAGAAAAAAGCCAAGGTCATTCTCTGTTCGCCCATTCCGCACATGAAATTCGATCGCGACGGGAAATTTGTCCAGGATTGGAAGGAAATGCGCGGTTACGTCGAAGCGACCGCAAAATCCGAGCACGCCGTCTTCCTTGATCTGGCGGATCAAATCGGCCGCGCCTACGGCAAACTCGACAAGGCAACGATCGAAAGCTTCTTCGCCGATAAAGGCACCCACACCAACGCCACCGGCTCACTCTTCAACGCGAAAATCGTCGTCGCGGGTCTCCGCGCCATCCCCACCTCTCCGCTGGACAACTACTTGAATAAAGACGGCCGGGAGATCCCCAAGCTGTGAGAAGGGGAAGCTTCTCTTTACGAAGTGATGGGAAGAATATGAAAAATGGGAAAGATGTGATGAGGAAGAACTCTCCAAAAACCCACCTCTGACTTTGCTTCCTTCGCGAACTTCGCGGCTTTGCGGTAAACTCTTCGCCAGTCCCCTCCTCCTGCGAATCCCTCCGCGACCTCCCCGCCTCCGCGTTTCGATCCATCCCCTCCAAAACCTTTGCGCTCTGGCTCCCTGACTGTGGCGGGCGCTATTTCCTTCTTGCGGATAGTTTCGGCAAGGTCCACCTTGTATGCGAATATTACCCCCCCTTATCCCATGGAAAAGCTCATCATCGTTGCCAATCTCGGCCGTGTCCGACCCATCAAATTCAAGCCCGCCGGAGATGATCCGATCGACCAAGCCCATCTGGTCGAAGTCCCGGGAAGCACCGTGGAAATGAGGCCCCAAGCCATTCACGAAGTCGTCACCGATCAGGCCGGCCGGGCTTCCCAAAGCGGACCGTCCGATCGCAAATGCGGCATGTCCTACGGCGAGGAACATCATTTGGAAGCCGAACTCGAGACTCAGGCATTGGAGCGGATCGCGGAGAAAATCGCGGAAATCGTGGCTGATGAAGGTCATCCGGCATGGCGTCTCGTGATCCCACCGGAGATCGCCCCACGCATGATCCAAGCCCTGCCGCCCGCCGTCAGTCAGGCCTTGTCGGATGTCATTTATGGCGATCTGACGAAGTTGCCGCTGGCAGAACTGGAAAAGCGTTTTCTCAGCCCTCACTGAGCCGGGCTGCTCGTAGAAATCCCCACGCCCCTAGGCAGATTTTTGCCTGACGGGCTTCTTTCTTGGAAACCTCCGATTCCAAAATCATGGAAAATCATCAACACGCCAATGCCCCATGGCTGGTCGCCGCATGGCCCGGAATGGGAAACGTCGCCATCAGTGCGGGATATTATCTGATGGCGAAACTCGGCATGCATCTCGTCGCCGAGTTTCCCGCCCGCGAGTTTTTCGACCTCGAACGGGTGGACGTGAAGGACGGCCTGATCCACACCGGGCGTCTGCCGCGCAGCCGGCTCTTCATGTGGAGTGATCCGCAGAAAAAACATGATCTCATCGTCTTCATCGGCGAAGCGCAGCCGCCATCGAAGGGCAGTGCGTTTTGCTCACAACTCATCCGACACGCAAAACAGATCGGGGTGCAGCGCGTTTTCACCTTCGCGGCCATGGCCACTCAAATGCGACCCGAGCACGACTCGCGGGTTTTCGCCGCTGCCATCGACAAGCACACTCTCCATGATTTCAAGCACCTCGGCATGCATATTTTGGAAGAGGGCCAGATCAGCGGGCTGAACGGCGTCCTGCTCGGTATTGCCGCCGAAGCTGGAATGGACGGCGGATGTCTGCTCGGGGAAATTCCGCATGTGTTCTCACAGTTTCCTTTCCCCAAAGCCTCGCTCGCGGTCCTGAATATCTTCGCCAGCATGGCCGGGATTTCGCTGGATCTCAAAGAGTTGGAAGAACAAGGACGTCAAGTGGAAGCGGGCTTGGAGGAATTGCTCCATCGCTTGGAAAAATCAGTGGTTTCGCAGGCCGAGACCGCCGAAACAGAAGAAGCGGAACAAGAGGAAACCGGACCCCGAACGAGCTCGCGCGACAAACAACGGATAGAGGAACTCTTCAGCGCCGCACGCACGAACCGCTCCCAAGCCTACAAACTCAAACAGGAACTCGACCGACTTAAAATTTTCCACGATTACGAAGATCGGTTCCTCGATCTATTCAAAGAGCCCGGCTAGAGTTGGCCACCGCGTCTCCAACGGGACTGGCAGAAAGACTCATCAGCCGGAGCAATCAATTTCACATCGATCCGCAAAGGTTTAGGCTTTCCGATGGACGACGAAAGCGCCATCTTGCGAGCGCAATGACAGAGACCCCGAAACTTGTCCGCGATGATCCATGGCTTGAACCTCATCAGGGAGCGATCGAGCGCCGGATGAATCAGTTTTCAGAAACCCTGGCCTCAATCGAGAAGGGATCAAAATCACTCGCCACTTACGCCACCGGTCACAAATACGTCGGCATTCATTTTCACCCGGCTGCCAATATCTGGACCGTCCGCGAGTGGGCACCGGCGGCCAAGGCGGTTTCGCTAATAGGTGATTTCAACAACTGGAACCGTGACGCGAATCCGCTCGCTCCGTCCAACAGCGGCGTCTGGCAGCTCGAACTTCCGGCCGGCACCCTCGCTCACGGGCAGAAGGTGAAACTCCACGTTGTCGGTGCGGATGGTTCACGCCGCGACCGGATTCCGGCGTGCATCCGACGCGCGGTGCAGGATCCGACGACACATGATTACTGCGGGCAGGTTTGGAACACGCCGAAGCCTTATGTCTGGAAACATGAGTTCGATCCGGCTTCGATCAAGGCACCATTGATTTACGAATCCCACGTCGGCATGGGGGGCGAGGAGCCCCGCGTGCACACCTATCGGGAATTTGCCGATACCGTGCTGCCCCGCGTGGTGAAGGGTGGTTATAACACCGTGCAGCTCATGGCGGTGCAGGAGCATCCGTATTATGGCTCGTTCGGCTATCATGTTTCCTCGTTCTTCGCCCCGTGCTCACGTTTCGGAACCCCGGAGGATTTGAAATACCTGATCGATACCGCGCACGGCCTCGGGCTGGCGGTTCTGCTGGATGTGGTCCACTCGCACGCAGTGAAAAACATCTCGGAAGGCCTCAACAATTTCGACGGCTCCAACCACCAGTATTTCCATGACGGCCCGCTCGGCGATCATCCGGGCTGGGACTCGAAATGTTTCGACTACGGCCGCCCGGAAGTGCGCCAATTTCTGCTCTCCAACATCCGCTATTGGCTGGAGGAATTCCGTTTCGATGGATTCCGTTTCGATGGCGTCACCTCGATGCTCTATTACTCGCGCGGCAACAAGGCCTTCGGTAGTTACGATGACTACTTCGGCGGCGATGCGGATGACTCGGCCATTCTCTATCTGAAACTCGCCAACCAACTCATTCAGGAAATCAAACCCGGCGCCATTTCCATCGGGGAAGACATGTCCGGCATGCCCGGCTTGTGCAGGCCGATCGCCGAGGGCGGCATCGGCTTTTCCTACCGACTGGCGATGGGCATTCCAGATTACTGGATCAAGCTGCTCAAGCACAGCCGCGATGAGGATTGGAACATCGATGAACTCTGGGGCGTGCTCGCCAACCGCCGCTACGGAGAAGCAACCATTGCCTACGCGGAAAGTCACGATCAGGCGCTCGTCGGTGACAAGACGCTGGCCTTCTGGCTGATGGATAAGGAGATGTATTGGCACATGGGCAAAAATGACCCCCACCCGGTCATCGAGCGCGGCATCGCCATGCACAAGCTGATCCGGCTCGTCACACTGGTGTTAGGCGGCGAGGGTTTCCTCACCTTCATGGGCAACGAATTCGGGCACCCCGAGTGGCTGGATTTCCCACGTGAAGGCAACGGCTGGTCCTATCACTATTGCCGACGCCAATGGTCGCTCGTGGATAATCCGGATTTGAAATACGGCTGGCTTGCCGAGTTCGACAAGGAGCTGATGGATTTCGCCAAAAAATACGAAATCCTCTCGAAGCCACCGGCTCAGTGCCTCTTTATCGATCACGACCAGAAGATCCTCGTCGCCGAACGCGGCAATCTGATTTTCGTGTTCAATTTCTCCGTCGGCAACTCGGTCTTCGGTTATCCGATCCATGTGCAAGGCTTGGAAAGCCGCGAGCTTGTGCTGGACACCGATCTATCAAAGACCGGTGGTCACGGGCGCGTGGACCATGCCTTCGATTACCCGGTCACCCCAGACGGAGTGATGCAGGTTTACACCCCATCCCGCTCGGGCCTGGTGTTCGCGAAAAAAGCCTGATCGCCCGAAATGAAAATCACGAAAGTGTGCTGCCAAGGCTGCGGCGCTGACTTGCAGATCGACGAAACGATTCGTTACGTGACGTGCAACTACTGCCATGCGCGGTTGGAAATCGTGCATGATGAAACGATCACGCACTCGAGACAGCTCGACAAGATCCAGCACACCACCGATCAACTGGCCGGCAAGCTCAAGGTTCTGGAGCTCCAGAACGACATCGAACATCTCGACAGAGAGTGGGAAAAATTCCGAAATAGCGTGCTGACTCGTACTGAAAACGGCCAGGTCTCCGAGCCTTCCAGCGCAGGCTCGATTCTAGCCGGGATTATCGGCTTGGTCGTTGGGATACTCTGGATCGTCTTCTGGACCTCAAATGGAGGATCCCCCTTCGCGCTCGTCGGATTATTATTCATCGGCATAGCTCTCTTCGGCATGAAGAGAGGCTGCGACAAGGCCGAGCTCTATCGAGTTCAAAGCTACCGATATTCAAGCGCTCGCAAATCCCTGCTTCAACGTCTCGATCAAGCGCGGAGCGGCTGACATGGGACGTTTGTGATAACATATACCTTTACCCAAAACTCTGTTTAGCAAAATTCTGCCTGCCCCGGAGAGGTAACGGAAATTAGCCGGTGGCGTGAGCCACTCTTCCGTCCTAACGGGACGATTCATACCAGCCCGGCACAAAGTGCCGGGTCATCAATGAGATCTATACCGCGTCCTGAAAGGAACGCTTTATGCGGAGATCGGCGCGACAAATGAATGAAGTGATTTGCAACCATCCTAACCACCGCTCCAATTTATTTACCTGCGGGGGCGTTCTTTTCGAGCCACTCCTTGCGGGCTGCCAGGTTCACTTTCAGACCTTCGAGCTGGGCCCGGCCGCGGGCGAACTCGTCGTAGTGACGGAAAAGGTTGGAAACATCCTGGCGAACGTCTTTTCGAGAATCATCCAGCAGTTCTTCGAGATCCTTTGCCTCATCGAGACTGGCCGTTACGGTCCCGCCTTCTGTGGTGGGCGTGGTGACTTCCAAGAGCTGGGTATTGAGGCGTTCCGTATAGGCATCAATTTCACCGAGTTCCTGAACATATAACTTGCGGGCCGATTCGGTCGGATTGCGGTTGGCGAGCAGGTCTTTCAGAGAGCGACGACGCTGGTCGAGGCGATCGAGAGTTTCGCGGATCGCGGCGGTGGTTTCATCGCGCTGCACCTTGCTCTGGTTGCTATCGCGGCGGTTTTGTTTCCACTCTTCGCTGATGCTGGAGTTTTCATAATAATAGCCGTTCCAGTAGGACCCACCCTCGGACTTGTATTTGTCCACGTCCTGGCTGGCGGGAAACGACTTGCTGAGTTCCACGATCTGATCGACGCGCTTGGAGATGCGTTCGTCGAATTTCCCGAGATCGGCGAGGGAAGTTTCATCGCCGGTCCGCACGCGTTCGCGGATCTCCTTGCGCTTGTTCACATAGACGCTGATGCCGCGCTTGAGGGCATCCATCGCCTCCTGCTTGACCTTGGAAATCCGGGTTTTGGAATCCTGGGAATCACGCAGGTTGGCGAGCATTTTGACCAATTCGTCCACCCGCTTTTCGATGCGCGCGTCGAGAGTGACGATGTCCTGCCCCAGCTCGCCCAAACGCTGCTCACGCTGGGCGATGTGGGACTCGAGAGTGACGACCGAAGCCTTGCGGGCCTCCATGTCGATCACGGCGGGGACGGTTGACTCCTGCGCGAGTCCGATCGGAGCGAGCGTCAACGCCAACGCGATGTGGAACAGTTTGATATCCATTTGATCATTAAACAAATTCCCCGCCCCAATGCCAAGTACGTTTCTTGATAGTTTGTTACCAGAACGCGGCATCCTCCGGAAATTCCGAACTTGCGCCCATGTGATCCTTCGGGCACTATGTTAATGGATAAAACCATGATACCGCCATGAAAGAACTCTTTGATGCTTGGAAATCGGTTGACCGCAATAAGATCGCAATGCTCCTGAGTGTGATTCCCGGCCTGGGGCATGTCTATAAACACCACTACCTTTCCGGGATCGGAATCATGACCGCAGGAAATGTACTGATGGTCTTCATCACGCTCTGGCTGGCGATTGCCACTCTGGGTTTTGCCCTGATCATCGTCCCGGCGGCGTGGATCGCAGGAGTTGCCTATTCCGCTTATCTCGCTTCGGACGAGCATGGAATGCATCCCTGGCTTCACGTCTGGGAATATCGATGGAACAGGTCCCGGGTGCTTCACAAAAAGATCTGAACGACTGATTGATAATTCACTGAAATGGAACTTGGTGCGTGCCGCGCCGCTGCTATGAATTGCCTAATTCATGACATCGAAAGCCGCGCACAAGCATCTCTTTTATTCGGAAATGGCCAAGCTTCTGGAAGCGGGTTTCGGCATTCGAGAAGCGGCAGCGGTGCTCTTGGATACGAAACTTCCTCCCGGACAGGCGAGTTTGCTCAAGGATCTCAATCAAGGCCTCGAAGCTGGTCACTCGATCACCGACGCCTTCGCCAAAGACACCGCCACTGTTTCGGAAATCGAGCGAAGCATGATCGGGGCGGGTGAACGCGGCGGAAATCTCGCCCCGGCGTTCCAACATCTTGCGGACTATTTCGGCATGCTGGCCGCCGCCCACAGTGAAGCAGTGAAGAGCATGATTTATCCGATCATCGTCTTACACATGGGAATTTTCGTCGGCATCGTTCCGACCGCCATGATGAAGGGAGACACCATGGCGCACGTCCTCGGCCAAC
This sequence comes from Luteolibacter sp., assembly GCA_039925065.1. Lineage (GTDB taxonomy): Bacteria > Verrucomicrobiota > Verrucomicrobiia > Verrucomicrobiales > Akkermansiaceae > Luteolibacter. Next base: position 23,265 of record JBDSZP010000223.1, on the reverse strand, counting down.
TCGCGGTGACTTTGATCGTGGTCTACGTGATCGCTTTCTTTATCTTCATTCTGATCCGTGCCGTGCTGAATGCGGCTCCGGAAAATGTGAAGATCGATCGCTTTCTCCACCGCATCCCGCTCGTCGGCAAGGCGCGGCAGAACATGGCGATGGCAAGATTCTGCAAGGTTTACCACTCATGTGTGCTCGCCGGAATCACGATGAGAGAAACCGTCCAAGTCGCCTCCTCAGCATCACAAAGCGGCGTGATTCGTGAAGCCGGAAGAAAGCTGGAGAAAGCCGCCCAAGCCGGAAACGCGCTCGGCCCGCAATTCGTGGCGGACGATGCGTTTCCAAAGGCATTTGCCAGATCCTATACCACCGGAGAGGAGGCCGGCACCCTCGACAAGGACCTCGCCCGCTGGGCCAAGTTGTTTCAGACCGAAGCCGAAGCCAGCGCCAAAACGCTGGCGGTGATGATCCCCAAGGTCTTATATTTCTTCATCCTGGGTTTCGTGGGGTGGAAAATCGTTGGGTTTTTCAATGGATACTATAGTTCGTTAGATGACATCGGGAACTAGATTTCGAGACCTGTGATGTATTTGCCGGAAGCGGCAAGAAACCCGGGCAGCAAGGGCCGATGCAAGCCCTTCGCAGTCAGCCGCTTGCCAACACCTAATACGTCTTGGCGATTTGGCGCGGTCCACTACGATCAAGCTTGAAAAATCTTGTCTCCCAAATCTTATGAAATCTTTTTCGAATCGGCTGTTGATGGTGATGATGTTGGCTTTGGGGATGAATTGGATCGTCCTCCCGTCGGTAGCCGCTGATTTCGCCAATGCCAGCCCAATGGCAGCCCCCCGCCGCTATCACACAGCGACTTTGCTATCCAATGGCAGGGTGCTGGCAGCCGGGGGCAATAGCGGCAGCAGCCTTTCCAGTGCGGAAGTGTATGATCCGGCCGGCGGGACGTGGACTGTGACGGCGGCGCTCGGCACCGCCCGCGAATCCCACACGGCGACTTTGCTGTCCAATGGAAAGGTGCTCGTCGTCGGCGGACATAACAACGGCAACTCGCTGGGCAGCGCCGAGCTGTATGATCCAGACACCGGGACTTGGACGACGACCGGTGCGCTGGGAACGCCCCGTTACCAGCACACGGCGACTTTGCTGGCCAATGGGAAAGTGCTGGTCACCGGAGGATTGAACAACAGCGGTGTCGCGCTTTCCAGTGCCGAGCTGTATGATCCGATCACCGGCTTATGGAGCGCAGCCGGATCGCTCGCTACCCCACGTTATCGGCACGCGACGACATTGCTGGCCAATGGCCAGGTACTCGCAGCCGGGGGATCAGGAAATAGTGGCTTTCTCGCGAGCGCGGAACTGTATGATCCGGGCACGGGGACGTGGGCTCCGACGGGTGCGCTCGGCACTCCCCGAGGAAATCACACCGCGACGCTGCTGGCCAATGGCAAGGTGCTCGTGGTGGCAGGCTTCAATGGCGGCCCCGTTTCCAGCACCGAGCTATATGATCCGGTAGGCGGGACCTGGACAGCGACTGGCAGCCTGGCCGCCGCCCGCTTTGTCCACACGGCGACATTGCTACCTAGCGGAAAACTTCTGGTGACCGGCGGCACCAATGGCAGCAGTATTTTTTCCAGCGCGGAGCTGTACGACCCGGTCGCCGGAATCTGGACCGCGACAAGCGGATTGGCCATTGGCCGCTACGGCCATGTGGCAACGTTGCTGTCCAATGGAAAAGTCCTGGTGGCGGGAGGGTGGAACGGCAGCGCCGTCCTTTCCAGCGCGCAGCAGTATACCCCGGCCAGCGGGACATGGACGTCCACCGGTTCCATGAACACGCGCCGCTACCTTCATACCGCGACGCTGTTACCTGACGGAAAAGTCCTGGTCGCGGCCGGGCAAAACAATACCTTTAACGAACTTCCCACCGCAGAGCTTTACGATCCGGTGACCGGAGCGTGGACGCCGACCGGTGACCTGAATACCAGCCGTTATGGCCCCACCGCGACGTTGCTCCGGGATGGGAAAGTTCTGGTCGCCGGGGGAGCGAATGCCAGCGGCTTCCTATCCAGTGCGGAGTTGTATGATCCGGCGACGGGCACTTGGACGGCAACGGGAGGGTTGATCACGCCCCGCCGCCTTCACACCGCCACATTGCTGCCCGGTGGAAAAGTCCTGATCACCGGTGGTCTCAACGGCAGCGGCAACCTCTCCAGCTCCGAGCTGTATGATCCCGCCACCGGTCAGTGGACCACGACCGGAGCAATGGTCACCGCCCGCTATATTCATACCGCGACTTTGCTGGCCGATGGCAAAGTGCTGGTCGTCGCAGGTTCCAATGGTGCCAATCTTTCGAGTGCGGAACTCTATGACCCGGCGACCGGAATCTGGACAGGAACTGGATCGCTTTACAGCGCCCGCCACAGCCACACCGCGACGCTCCTGCTCAACGGCAAGGTGCTGGTCGCCGCCGGCGTGGGCAGCGTGTTTCCGATCTCCTCCGCCGAGCTTTACGATCCGTCCGCCGGATCTTGGACACCGGCGGGAGCGCTGGCAACCGCCCGCTATGAACACGCGGCGACACTGCTGCCCGACGGAAGGGTGCTGATCTCGGCAGGATTCAATAGCAACAATCAGTCGGGTGCCGAATTGTATGATCTAACCACCGGCGCTTGGACCACGACAGGCTCCCTCGGCAATGCCCGCTACGCCCATACCTCGACCTTCCTGGCAAATGGGAAAATGCTCATCACCGGCGGCGTCGGTAACGGCAACGTATCTTTGAGCGCTGAATTGTATAATGTCGGTCTGGATTTCAGTGCGAGCTGGCAGCCGCAGATTTCCAGCCTCATCCCGCCGCTGAAATTGGGCGGAAACCTGGAGCTTGCAGGTTCTGGCTTCCGCGGCATCTCCGGCGGATCGGGAGGAAATTCACAGGACTCGCCGGCTGATTGTCCGGTGGTGCAACTGCGGGGCTTGGAAAACGGGCAAACGCTGTTCCTCCGCGCTACCCACTGGTCAGCCACCTCATACACCTCCACTGCGGTTAGCGGTTTTCCTCCGGGCTGGGCTATGGCGACAATGTTTGTCAACGGCATCCCCAGCGCGGCGCACATTCTGGAAATCCGGCCGGGCCCCATTCCCGCCACCGTGACTCTGGGCAACTTGAGCCAGACTTACGATGGCACACCCAAAAATGTCACCATCACCACCGACCCTCCGGGTCTCGCGGTAAGTCTAACCTACGACGGGTCGGCCGCAGCGCCGATCATCCCGGGCAGCTATACCGTCATCGGAACGATCGATGACCCGGATTACACGGGCACGGCGACCGGCACACTGGTGGTTGGAAAAGCGGCCGCCACAGTGACTTTGGGCAGTTTGAGCCGGACCTACGATGGCACGCCCAAAAGTGCGACCGCCACCACCACTCCCGCCGGTTTGGCCGTGAGTTTCACCTATAACGGTTCCGCCACCCCGCCGACCGAAGCTGGCACCTACACCGTCGTTGGAACCATCGTCGATCCGAACCATGCCGGCACAGCGACGGACATGCTTGTGATCGCGTTGGCCCTTTCGTCGAATTTGGATGCCTGGACCTCCGTCGCTCCGATGAGTAATCCGAGATGGGGATCATCGGCGGGCGTCATCAACGGCGTGTTATACGTCGCGGGCGGCTATAACGGCGGCCATACCCAGACGGTCGATGCCTATAATCCGGGCACGAATACCTGGACTCCGAAAACCGCCCTTCCGGGCGTGCAAACCAGCGCGGCTTATGGCGTGATCAATGGAATTCTCTATCTAGCGGGCGGCACCAATAACAGCACTTACATCACCACGGTGCGCGCTTACGATCCCGTGGCGAATTCGTGGTCCACCAGAGCATCGGCGGGCATACTCCGCAGCCAGGCGGCGGGCGGTGTGATCGACGGCCTGCTTTATGTCGTCGGCGGCGGGGGATCCGCCGGCTCCTCGGGCGTCATGGAAGCTTATGACCCGGTGGCGAATTCATGGAGCACCAAGGCATCCATGCCGACAGCGCGGGGAGGCCTTGGAGCCGCCGTGGCGAATGGTATTCTCTATGCCGTTGGCGGCATCAACTCGGTGACGGGGCAGGCGGTCAATACCGTCGAGGCTTACAATCCTTCCACCAACACCTGGACGGCGAAGGCCCCCATGCCGACAGCGCGTCAGGGAATCTCCGTCGTGGTGGTCAACGACACGCTGTATGCGCTCGGCGGCAGCAATTCATCCGGTTCCATCAGCTATAACACCGTCGAGGCTTATGATCCCGCGCAAGACCTTTGGACTACGGTTGCGCCGATGAACGCGGCCGCCATTGACCTTGAGTCGGTTAGTTTGAATGGGGTTCTCTATGCCTTCTGCGGATATGCTTCGGGAGCCGCCGTATCGACTACGGAGTATTATATGCCCCCGGTCAAAACCACGGCGGCGGACAACATTTCCACCAATGCGGCCACAATGCGCGGATCCGTCTACCCTGCGGGAAACGCCGCGGCGATCCGTTTTGAATACGGAACCTCCACGGCATACGGTAACTTCACCGCCCCGCAAGATGTCACCGGCGCGGCCAATGGCCCGGTCAACTTCGCGATCAGCGGGCTGGCTGCGGATACGCTCTATCACTTCCGGCTGATCGGCAGCTTCAACGGGGTAACCATCCGAGGCCTCGATCAAACATTCACCACTCAGGCGGCGGTGGCCCAGACTCCCTTGCAGGCATGGAAAGTGCTGAAATTCGGGGCCGATGCCAATAATCCCGCGATCTCGGGCAATACCGCCACCCCCGCCCATGATGGCATTGCCAATCTGGTCAAATATGCACTGGGCCTTGATCCGCTAACTCCGGGCACGCTCGGCGGAAAGGTCGTGGGAACCCTTTCCGGCGGTCATCTATCACTCTTGGTCAACCGGGACCCCGCCGCGACCGATATCACGTTAGGTATTGAGGTTTGCGGAGCGTTGCATAGCTGGACCTCCGGGGGGACCACCGTGGATCAGGACACCTCCAGCGTTTTCCAAGCCCACGATAACACCCCCATTTCCTCTGCGGGCCAGCGCTTCGTCCGGCTGACCGTCGCAGCGCCCTGAACACTTTCTGTCAAACTGACAGACATGGGTGAGAACTGGATCAACGCCCAGCCCCTGAACGTTTCAATCCTTGGCGGATTTCGGGTCGAGGGCGTCGCGGAGGCCGTCGCCTAGGAAATTGAGGGCGAAGAGGGTGCCGGCGAAGAAGAGGGAGGGAAAAAAGAGCAGGAGCCAGTTGATTTCCATGCGGTCGGCACCTTCCTTGATGAGGATGCCCCAGGAACTTCCCGGCGGTTTCACGCCAAGCCCGAGGAAGGAGAGCACGCTTTCCAACAACATGATCCCGGGGACGGCGAGGGTGGTGTAGATGATGATGGGACCGATGACGTTCGGCAGGATGTGGCGGAAAAGGATGCGGCCGCGACCGAGTCCTAACGACACGGCGGCTTCGACGAATTCCTGCTTTTTCACGGCCATCACCTGCGCGCGGACGATGCGGGCGATCGTCAGCCAGCCAATGGAGCCGATGGCAATGAACAACGGAATGAGCGTGGTGATAGGGGCCACGCTGTCACGCCCCCAGCCGGTGGTCCGGATCACCCATTCGGTAAATTCACCTGCGGGTTTATCCACGACGAGGGCGAAGAGAATGACCAGCACAAGGAAGGGGAGAGCGAAAAGGATATCGACGAAGCGCATGAGCAGGTCGTCGATTTTTCCTCCTACATATCCGGCGATCGCACCGTAGATGACACCGATGAACACGGCGACGGCAGTGGCGACGATGCCGACCAATAACGAAACCCGCCCACCATAGAGCACCCGGGAGAAAAGATCGCGGCCGAGTTGGTCGGTCCCGAACCAATGCGCGGCGGACGGCGCGGCGGAGGAATTCGTGAGATCGATGACCGTCGGGCTTTTCACGATCGGCAGCAACGGGCCGATGAAACAAAGCAGCAGGATGACGATGAGCACGAAGAGGCTGACAATCGCCGCGCGGTTGTGAGCGAGACGGTGCCAGGCGTCTTTCCAGAGTGAGGTGCCTTTTTCCATGGAGGAGGAGGTTGATAGTAGATGGTTGATTGTTGATGGGAAGAGAGAGACGGGGATGGATTTTCTTTCCATCAACCATCAACTCTCAACCATCAACTCTTCCGAAGTCTCGGGTTGAGGGCAATCTGGGCGAGGTCCGCGAGGAGGTTCGCGCCGACGATGAGAAAGCCGTAGAAAAGGACAAGGCCCTGGATGAGGAAGAACTCACGGTCGGTGGCGGCGTTGACGAAATGCTGGCCCATGCCGGGAACCTGGAAGATGGTTTCGATCACAAACGAGCCCGAGATCATTCCGGCGAAGGCGGGACCGACGAAGGCGACGGCGGGAATGAGGCCACCGCGCAAGGCGTGGCGGATGACGATGCGGGATTCAGAAACGCCCTTGGCGCGGGCAGTGCGGATATAGTCCTGATTGAGCACATCGAGCATCCCGCCTCGGGCAAGACGGGCGAGGTAGGCGGCGTTGATGAGGCCGAGCGTGACTGCGGGAAGAATCCAATCCGTCGGCGACGACCAACCAGCGACGTTGAGGGATTTCAAACCGAGCCCCGCGCCGACCGCTAACAACGGACCGATGACGAAACTCGGCAAGCAGATCCCGGTCATGGCGGCGGCGAGGCAGGCGAAATCGATGACGGTATTTTTCTTCACCGCAGCGATGACTCCCGCCGGAATACCGATCGTCATGGCGATGCCGATGGAGAGCACGCCGAGTGCGAGCGAGACGGGAAACGACTCGCCAATGATCTCGGAAACCTTGACTCCATCCTTCTTGATGAGATCGCCGAGGTCCTGATTGACGATGAGGTTTTTCAGATAGCGGAAGTATTGCACGGGCACCGGTTGATCGAGGCCGGTGTAGGCTTTCATGCGGGCGAGCGCATGGGCGGGAATCGCCTTTTCATCCGTGTAGGGACTGCCGGGCATCGCGTGGACCAGGAAGAAAGTCAGGGTGACGAGGACGAACAAGGTGATGATACCCTGGCCAAGGCGGCTGAGAATGAGGCGGATCATTTTTTCAGGGAATTCGGAGTTTCACCGGCGTCCGGCACCTTCCGTCCGGGCACGAGCCTCATGAATTGATAGGGATTGTTGGCGAGCAGCAACGGGTGCCAGCCAACGACTGACGGATGGACGAGATAGTTCCGCGCCTGCCAGGCGACGAGCAGGATGGGCGCGTCCTCGACGAGGAGGGTTTCCGCCTGATGGAGCTGCTCGAAGCGGCGGGTGGCATCGGATTCCTGAAACGATTGCTGGAGGAGTTTCACGAATGCGGGACTGTCCCAGCCGGTGTTGTTATTGCCGTTGTCGGGCGTCCACATTTCGAGGAACGTCAGAGGATCAAGGTAGTCGCCGATCCAGCCGCCGTAAGCGATGTCGTAATCGAGGTCCTGCATGGCGACGAGGTAGGCGTTCCATTCCTTGTTCTCGATCTCGACTTCGATACCCAGCGTTTCACGGAACATCGCCTGCACGGCCTGGGCCAGCGTGGCGGCGGTTTCCTTGCTCGCGATGAGGATTTTCAGGCGGGGAAATCCTTTGCCGCCGGGATAGCCAGCTTCTGCCAGAAGTTTGCGCGCCTTTTCCTTATCGAAGCCCGCGAGGTGCGGAGGATCGTAAGTTCCCATTGGCGGGGTCATTCCATAGGCAGGGATGTAGCCCCGAAAAACGTTGTCGCAGAGCAGTTTTCGATCCACCGCAAAACTGAGCGCCTTGCGGACCCGTGGATCGTCGAGCGGCTTGCGTTTCGTATTTAACCGATAGAACGCGGTGCCGACGTACGGTTCCTGCCGTAGTTCCTCCGGGTGCTCCTTTTTCATCAGATCGACGACTTCCGGAGTCGCGGCGTAGGTCACGTGGAGCTGCCCGTCGCGAAACATGCGGCCCTCGGTGTAGAGATTCGTGATAGGAAGGAAGCGGACGCCATTGAGCGTGACGTTGGCCGCGTTCCAATAGTAGGGATTCCGCTCGACCTCGATGTGGTCGGTGCGCCGCCAGGATTTCATCTTGTAGGGGCCGTTGCCGACGATGTTTTCCGGGCGGGTCCACGGGTTTCCGCGCTGGCCAATTTTCCCGAATTTCAGGACGACGTGCCGGGGCACGGCGGTCCAAGTGTAGTGCTTGAGGACTTCGCGGAAATACGGAGTGGGGCCGCGCAGGGTGAGCTGGAGAGTGTCATCATCGATGACCTTCACACCGACGGTGGAGAAATCCTTGGTGACGCCCTTGTTGAAATCCTCCGCGCCCTTGAGGAAATAGAGCATTTCCGCATATTTCGCCCCGAGTTCGGGAGTGAGAATGCGTTCGTAGGAAAATGCGAAATCCTGGGCAGTGACAGGCATGCCGTCGGACCATTTCCCGTCCGGCCGGAGCTTGGCGGTCCAAACGGTGGCCGTGGCATCCGGCGTGACTTCGAGCCCCGCGCCTCCGGGAGCAGCGGTATCGCTCTCCGGATCGCTGGTAATCAAGCCCTCGAACAAGGCGCGCAGGATATTGGCCTCCAAGACGCCGGAGACAATGTGGGGGTCGAGGCCCTTCGGTTCGTTGGAATTTCCGACGATCAGAATCCCCTCGCGAGTCGCCTTATCGACCTGCGATTCCTTCTGGCAGGAACCGAGCAAAAGCACGCAGGGAATGAAAAGGAAAGCTAGGCGTCGAAGCATCGGCACGGAGCATGCCTTTTCGGGAAAGGAATGCAGCGGAAATTTTCGAAGAGAGGGAATTTTCCAAAGCCGAGCATGGGGTGCGTGCCGCCTGCTCCCAGAGAGCCTGTCTGAAGAGTGGGCGAACGCAAAGATCGACCTTCGGGGGGGCATCAGGGAATGGAAAGCGAACGGCCTGAGCATGGGCGGATTTTCAGGCATTTCATGGGCGGTCCGTTCTCGTGCCATTCGCCGGACCGTTGGGAGAACGGTCCTTTTTCAGACAGGCTCTGAGCGGCAAGGCACGGGGGATTTCCCTGCTCCGTGCCAAATCGGCGGAGGACTCCCGTTTCTGGTCAAAAAAGACACCGGATCTCGGGAACTGCAATTTCACTCTCATGATATCCACAGCGCACCTCCGGAGATCGTCAGGGGCCAGTCTGGAGATTTCATTTTCCAAAAACCGGGAGTTTTCTGGGAATATCCCAAGCAACGGCAAGGGATTTGCTCATACCCCTCCCCGCCTGAGGGCTTGCCAGAACTCACCAGCACGCTAGAAATACCGCCACATCCTCGTGAAAAGCTACTTTCTCCGCCGCCTGCTGTTGATTCCGCCGACTTTACTCGGGATCACGCTGCTGGTGTTCACGGTCACCCGGTTCGTCCCGGGCGGACCGTTGGAGCGGATACTGCAACAAGCGGCGCAAGCCTCTGAAAAAGGCAGCAGCGGCCGTTCGGCAAGCAACGCGCAAGGCGGGCTGAACGAAGAGCAACTCGAGGAGCTCGAAGAGCAATTCGGCCTCGATAAGACGACCCTGGTCGCCTACGGCCAGTGGTTGGGCGTGGTGCCGCGCGAAGTCCGGATCTCAAAAGGCGAATACGGCATCGATCCCGGCGAAAAAATCGGCGAGGACATCGACATCGAAAAAATCGCCCCCGTGGTCTTGAAAGGCGACGGCCGGATGGTCCATGTAAAGCGTTCGGGTGACACGGTGGAGTCCGCCATTTTCGTCAAAACTGGGAAGCCCATTGCCAGCGAGAACTGGAAAGTCCGTTTCGAATCCGAGGCCGACCGCCAGGCACGTTATCTCCGTCGCAACACTGGTGCGACCACCAAGCCCAACTACTCACCCCGGGCTGTCGTTTACCAATCGAACTTCGCCGGCCTGCTCCAGGGCGATTTCGGCCGCTCCATGGTTTACAACGACCCGGTGCTCGAAATGATCATGGACCGCATTCCGGTGGCATTCTACTTCGGCCTGCTCACGGCGATCATCACCTACTCGGTGTCGCTGCCGCTCGGGGTATTGAAAGCATTGAAGCACAGGACCTTCATCGATTCCGCCAGCTCTGTGTTCATTTTCATCGGCTATTCCATCCCAGGGTTCGCGCTCGGCGCGATCCTTCTCGTCCACCTCGGGGCGCGGGCGAACTACTTCCCGCTCTTCGGACTAACCAGCGCCAACTTCGGGCAGCTCGACCGGTGGAGCCAAATCAAGGACATCGCGCATCACACGGTCCTGCCGCTGATTTGTTACGTCATTTCGGGCTTCGCAATGCTGACGATGCTAACGAAAAACAATCTGATGGACAATCTCGCGTCCGACTACGTGCGGACCGCCATCGCCAAGGGAATCAGCTTCCGTGGCGCGGTATTCCGCCACGCTTTCCGCAATTCGATGATTCCGGTCGCCACCAGCGTCGGCGGGCTGATCACGATCTTTGTCAGTGGCTCGATGTTAATCGAAACGGTGTTCGATATACAGGGATTCGGTCTGCTGGAGTATCATTCGGTGATCGAGCGCGACGTCCCTGTCATCATGGGAACACTGACGATCGCGACCTTTCTGATCCTTCTGGGAAATGTCATTTCCGACCTGACCGTTGCGCTGGTGGACCCGCGGATCAAATTCGAGTAACACAACGATGCGAGCCCTTGGAACTCTATTAGCCGCAATCGGCGGACTCGCGGTCGCCGGCGAAATCAAAGGCATTGCCTTCCCCACCGTGCGCTGGTTTTTCGCCACCAGCCGGGAAATCCCCTGGTTGCACAGCGGGGCGTTTCCGTGGTTCGGCTGGCTGCTGTCGGCATTTATATTGGTTGCCGGAATCACCATGGTCGCCCGAACGCTGACGGGACACCCGCCGGACCCGATCGCCGCGCGGCGGGTCAGGCGCTTCCGGGAAATCAAACGCGGATACTACTCGCTGCTGATCCTTCTCGCGCTTTTCGGTTTGGCCTCGCTTGACCAGGTCGTAGTCGGCAAACGCGCCCTCGCGGTCCAACAGGATGGCCAGTGGAAATTTCCCGCTTTCCTGCCCCACGACTTGAAGAACAAGGACTTCGGGATCACCGGCGAGCGCGCCGAAGCCGCCGCCGACTATCGAGAGATCCAACGCCAGATGAAAGCCAGCGGCAAAGGCCGGGTCATCATGCCGCTCATTCCGTTCGATCCCACCAACGACACGCTACCGCCGCGTTCGCAGACTCTCACCGAGCGGACAGGCATCTATTGCGAGGGCCACGGTGACAAGCCCTTCTTCGGCCTGGGCGCGCGATACTACGATGTCGAGCAATCCAAAATGCACATCCGCTACACCATGCGCCGCGGCCGTTTCAACGGACCCGCTGACGGGTGGGACGAAAAAGGCAGCCCCGTGTATAGCGCCGAATATCGGGAGGACGTGCTCGTGACCGAGAAATTCAATGGCGTCGGCGAAAAGGCGGACTTCCTCGCACTGAAGAGCAGCGATCTCCGGGCGGTCCGGTACCATCCCGCGCCACCGATTCCTGAATCGGGAAACTGGCTGGGCACCACGTCGCAGGGCTACGATCTGGTCGCCTATCTTTTCGGTGGCTTGCAGATCAATTTGAAAGCCGCGCTGATATTTCTGCCGGCCGTCTATCTGATCGGTATCACCATCGGGATGCTGATGGGCTATTTCGGCGGTTGGTTCGACACCACGGTGGACCGCTTGATCGAAATTTTCTCGAACATGCCGTTCCTTTTCATCGTGATCATTCTGGCAAGTCTCGTGCCGGAGCAGTTCAAGGGACTGCCGGTGATCATGGTCATCATGATTCTCTTCAGTTGGATGGGCATCACCTCGCTGATGCGCACCGCTGCCTACCGCGACAAGGCGCGCGACTACATCGCAGCGGCCCGCGTGCTGGGTGCTGGCACCCCGCGGATCATTCTCCGACACCTCTTGCCTAACACGATCGCCATCATCGTGACCTTGATCCCGTTCTCGATGTCGAACCTGATCTTCTCGCTCACCGCCCTGGATTACCTCGGCTTCGGCTTGCCTCCCGAATATGCCACCTGGGGCCGCCTGCTCAACGACGGCCTAGCCAACCTTTCGGCGCCCTGGCTTGTCTCATCAACCTTCGTCGCGCTCGTCGGCCTGCTCGTCCTGATCACCTTTGTCGGTGAAGCGGTGCGCGAGGCATTCGATCCGAAAAAATTCACCTACTACCGCTGATGCGCCGCTTCTTTTCATCGCTCGCATTCCTAACCGCACTCGCCTGCGCGCTTCCGGCGACCGGTTGCCGCAAGCAGGCCGAGGAAGCCAGGCATACCTTCGACCTCGACGGCTTCATGCCGGTTTACAACCGCTACATCACGAAATGGCTGCACGAACAAGTCACCGGCACCACCGCCCAGATCGCGGCTAACAACATCGCACTCGCCACGGCGCAGGGCGATGCGAAGACGACCTTGGAAATCAAAGCCAAGGCGCTCCAGCGCGACCTCGACAAATGGAACTTCCGCCTTTCCCTCGGTGACTATTTCAAAATCGGCGGTCCCAAGGACATTCCAAGTGATCTCGTCTGGAAAGATGGAATGGACCAGGAAGAAATTGGCGATCCCAAGGCGCAAAAAGGCGGAGCGCTCCGTCGGTATTTCGAAATATTGACCTTCCCGCCGACAATCCGTCCGATCGGTGAGAATTCGGGCAACGGCTTCCGCGGCGATCTCTACGACTTTATCGACATCCCGCTGATGAACCGCCACCCCGGCACGATGAAAGATATCCCGGGCGTTGCCAAAGAGTGGGCGACCTCCGCGGATGGCCGCACCGTCTTCATGCGCCTCGATCCGGATGCCACCTACTCGGACGGAGAGCGGGTCAAAGCGCGCGATTTCCACACGTCGATTTACGTCCATGTGTCGGACAATCTGGTGGACCCTTATCCCAAACAATTCTTCCGTGAAACCTTCGCCCAGGTGACCACTTACGGAGATGACGTGGTCGCGGTGACTCTGCCAGAAGCCCAGGTGGACGCCGCCGGGACCGCAGGCCAACTCGTTCCTTACTCGGAAAAATTCTACGCCGAATACGGCCCCGACTATAAGGACCGCTATCAATGGCGATTTCCTCCGACCACCGGAGCATATGAAGTGAAGCCCGAGGATATCGTCAAAGGCGTGTCCATCACCCAGAGCCGCGTCAAAAATTGGTGGGCCAAGGATCGTAAGTATTACCGCTATCGCTTCAACGTCGACAAACTCGTCCACGTGCTGGTCCGCGACGAATCGAAGGCCTTCGAGCTTTTCCGCGCAGGCGAACTCGACAGCTTTGTCATGAGCATTCCTCAGGTCTGGTATGAGAAATCGGAAATCCCGCCGATTTACGACGGCTACATCGAGCGGACCACCTGCTATAACCGCTATCCGAAAGGTCCCCGCGGGCTCTACCTGAACACCATCAAGCCGCCCCTCAACGACAAAAATGTCCGGCTCGGCATCAGCCAGGCGATGAACTTCCAGAAGGTCATCGAAGTGCTTTTCCGCGGCGATTACCCGAGGCTGAACGCTTTCAGCGAAGGCTTCGGAATCTTCAGCGATCCATCGATCCGGGCACGGCCGTACTCCATCGAGGCTGCCCGCGCTTCTTTCCGGGCAGCGGGATTCACCACCGAAGGTCGGGACGGAATCCTCATGAAACCGGACGGAACCCGGCTTTCGGTAGCCGCCAGCTACCAATCCTACCCGCTCATCGACCAGATTTTCGCCATCCTTGCCGAAGATGCCAAAGCCTGCGGTTTTGAATTGCGGCTCGATGGCCTGGACGGAGCGGTGTTCTGGAAAAAGTTCGACCAGAAACAAACCGAAATGGCGATGGCGAATTTCCAGGCAATTCCCCCCACTCCCGCCTTTTACGAATTCCTTCATTCCTCCTCCGCCTTCGACGACAAGGGAAGGCCGAAACCCGATACCAACAACTTCTTCAGTTGGGCGCGGCCCGACACCGACGTTCTCTGCGATCAATCCCGCAACGCCCGGACCGAGGAAGAACTCCGCGATGCCTGTTGGAAACTCCAGCGGATCATGCACGACGAGGCACTTTTCATTCCCAGCTACGCCGTGGAATTCAAACGCATTGGCACATGGCGCTGGGTCCGCTGGCCGGATACGGAGACCACCCGCTTTGCCCCGCCACTGGTGTCCGACCCCCACGAGTCATTCGTTTATTGGATCGACGAAAACATGCATCGCGAAACCCTCGACGCGATCCGCGAAGGCAAAAAGTTTCCCGAGGTCAACCGCGTGGCCGACGCCTATCGCGAGCAACCATCGCCCTCCACCCCATGAACGATCCCGGCGAAACCATCCTTGAGGTCGAAAATCTAATCACCTCGTTCGAAACCGACCGCGGCCTGCTCCGCGCTGTGGACCACGTGTCGTTCTCGGTGGCCGCCGGCAAAACCCTCGGCATCGTCGGCGAGTCCGGCTGCGGGAAAAGCGTCACCGCCATGTCGATCGTGCGGCTGCTCCCCCAGCCCGCGGGAAAAATCCTCGGCGGTCATGTGAATTTCCTCGGCCGCGATCTCGTACACGCCAGCGACAAGGAAATCCGCCGGATCCGCGGCGGCGAAATCGGCGTGATTTTCCAAGAGCCGATGGCCGCGCTCAACCCGGTGCACCGCATCGGCCGCCAGGTCGCCGAGGTTTTCCGGATCCACAAGAAACTCTCGCAGAAGGACGCTTGGGCCGCCGCCACCGAGATGCTCGAACTCGTCCGCATGCCGGCTCCGGAAAAGCGCATGATGGACTACCCGCACCATCTATCTGGCGGCATGCGCCAGCGGGTGGTGATCGCCATCGCGCTTGCTTGCCGGCCGTCGCTGCTGATCGCGGACGAGCCAACCACCGCGCTCGACGTCACCGTCCAAGCGCAGATCCTCGATCTAATGAAGCGTCTTCAACACGAGATGGGCATGTCCACCATCCTCATCACCCACGACCTCGGCGTGATCGCGGAAACTTGCGATGACGTCGTCGTGATGTACGCCGGCCGCGTCGTCGAGCGAGCGAGTGCGGAGGAGCTTTTTTCAAATCCCCTCCACGCCTACACCAAAGGCCTTCTCCGTTCGATCCCCACGCTCGACACCCCATCCAAATCCATTCTCAACACCATCCCCGGCATGGTCGCCTCCCTAGCGGATTACTCCCACGGCTGCCGCTTTTGCCAACGCATGGGCCGCACCACCCCGATCACCCGCGAGCGCCCGAAATTCGCCGAAGCATCCCCCGGCCACTGGGTGGAAACGTGTGCGGAATGCTATAAACCCTCATAAGTCTTATAGGACCTATATGACCCCTCTCCTAACTTGCGAAAACCTCCGCGTCCACTTCCCGGTGCGCGGTGGAGTCATGCTGCGCCAAACCGGAGCCGTGCGTGCCGTGGACGGCGTCTCGCTGAGCATCCAGCCCGGTGAAACCCTCGGCCTCGTCGGTGAATCCGGTTGTGGGAAATCCACCATCGGCAAGGCGCTCGTTAGATTACTCAAGCCAACATCCGGCAGCATTGTTTTCCAAAATACCGATATCACCCACGCCAGCCAAAGCGCACTCCGCCCGTTGCGCCGTGACATCCAGATGATTTTCCAGGATCCCGCCGAATCGCTCGATCCGCGGATGAGCGTCCGCTCGATCATTGAAGAGCCCTACGTCATCCACGGCCTCGGAACCCGGGGCGAACGCATCCAGTGGGTCAACGAAATGCTGGACCGAGTCGGCCTGCCCGCATCCTCGGCAGAGCGTTATTCGTTTGAGTTTTCCGGCGGCCAGCGCCAGCGCATCGGCATCGCCCGCGCGCTCGCCCTGAAGCCGAAACTGATCGTTTGCGATGAACCCGTCTCCGCGCTCGATGTCTCGGTCCAATCCCAGATCCTCAACCTCCTCGTTGAGCTCCAACGCGACTTCGGACTTTCCTATCTGTTCATTGCCCACGATCTATCCGTCGTCAAACACGTCAGCGACCGGGTGGCAGTGATGTATCTCGGGAAAATTGTCGAACTCGCCTCGTCCGAAGCCATCTACAAGGACCCGCGCCACGCCTACACCAAAGCCCTTCTCTCCGCCATCCCCTCGACCAATCCTCACGAGCGCCGCGAGAAAATCCTGTTGGAAGGCGACGTCCCCTCCCCCATCGATCCCCCCGCAGGCAGCGCCTTCGGCCATCGCATGAACCACCTGCTCTACAACGAAACCATCGGCGCGGATCTATCCATCAAGGAAATCACCAAGGACCACTGGGTCGCCGCAGACCCCTGCTGCCTCACCGCCGAGGATTGGAAAAAGCTCGAGCCGAAAACGGCCTCGCTGAAGTAACCCGGAATTCTGTTGGCACCATGTTAGCCCTCAACAACCATCTACTCAGCGGTGCCACATATCACGGTAGAGATTTTCGAGGTCCGACGTGAAGCCCGCGGCATCCATCAGGGGGGAGGATGCTAAGGCCTGACGAAGTGAAGAGCGGAGATTGGCAAGCCGCGCTGGATCATTGGCCAGCCGGATCGCGATTTCGGCATATTCGTCGAGGTTCTTACCCACAAGCTCCGGATGACCGATGTTCTCGAGGATGCTCTGGCCAACCCGTTCCACACCTCTCTCTCCAGCATACGTTACGACCGGGCAGGACATCCAAAGAGCGTCGCAGGTGGTGGTGCTGCCTTGGTAGGGAAACGGATCGAGTGCGATGTCGATTTGATTGTAAACCGAAAGATATTCTTCCTTGGGAACGCGTTCGACCAAAAGCAACCGTTCCGCGAGGATTCCAGAACCCTCCATGAAACGCCGGGTGTGGATTTGCGCATGTCCCTTGGGCACGAGCATCATCAATCGGGAATCCGGGACGGCTCTGAGGATGCGGGCCCAAAGTTCGAGTACCGCCTCGTTGACTTTGCAGAAATTGTTGAAGTTTCCGAAGGTGATCCTGCCGGTGGCGAAGAACGGCGAGGCCGCAATTTCCAGTTCGTCGGGTGGCGTGTAGCACAGGGTGGTGTGTGGCATCCGCAGCGTTTCCTCCGTGTAGGAAGGATCCCGCCAATCCGGAGGATCGAGAAACGGATCACCAATGCGGTAGTCCACCGTACGGAGTCCGGTGGTGGAGACGTTTGACAGGTAGGTGACCTGTATCGGCGCGGGTTTTCTGGCGAACACTCCCAGGCGGTTTCCTGAGCTGTGCATCGCGAGATCGACGAGGATATCGATCCGGGCCTCACGGATGTGCCGGGCGGCCTGCTCGTCGGAAAGCCGTGTGATATCCGTCCAGTGGTCCGCCAAACCTCGACAACGTTCAGTGACTTCATCGGTTGCCCCGGCATTGGAATAACAGAATATCTCGAAATCGTGACGGTCGTGATTTTCGAGAATCGGAAGGATGAAACGGGCCATCACGTGATCCCGGAAATCAGGTGACATGTAGCCCACACGCAACCGCCGGGTCCCGTGCGTATGACCAGTCTTCGGGTGGGACATGACCGGAATGGTACCGACAATGTGTTTCCGCCAGACAGCGTGGACCCCAGCGATCTCATCCATGGTGACCTTGCTGGAGTAGTTCAGCCAGTAGAGAAGCAGGTCATGCGTCAAGGCAAGGGACGAATCGAGCTCAAGTGCGCGGACGAAACAGGAAATCGCGTCATCGAGTAAACCACACGTGATATAGGCGTTGCCGAGGTTGCTGTGCGCGCGGGCAATGGCTGGATCAAGATCAATCGCGGTTTGGTAGTGCCTAATGGCGAGTTCCACGTCGCCTTCCTGCTGGATGATGCTGGCCAGCATGTCGTGGCCGCGTGAAAGCCTGGAATCCAGCCGAATCGCTTCCTGCAACGCGCACTTGGCCGCCGCCCTGTCCCCGTGGGCAAGAAGGGCGGCACCGTATCTCGCTTGGATTCCGGCATTTGATGGGTCAAGCCGAGCTAGCCTCCCAAAAAGGGTGCTGGCCTCCTCAAAAACTCCGTGTTCGAGAAGCGCGTTGGCAAGATTGGCCTGACTGTCGATATCCGCGGGGGCAAGTTCGACCGCCTTGCGGAAGTGCTTGATAGCGGATTCGACCTCATTCAACTCTCTCAATGCGACACCCAGATTGTTGTATCCCCGGTGGTTCTGGGGTTGAAGGGAGATTGCCCGTTTAAATGCTGAAATCGCGGCCTTGGTTTGGCCAAGACGCCGGTATGCCTCGCCTAGATTCAGTTGGACGACCGGAGAGCCCGGGTTGGATCTTCACGGCGGTTTTGAAATGTTTGAGGGCAATCTCGTCCCTTCCCTTCTGACCCGCGATGGTTCCCATCAGGACAAGCGCCTGCCAATGCTTGGAATCGATGGAAAGAATTTGCCGGGCGACCCCGACAGCTTCATCCAACGCACCACGACGATGACATTCGCGCGCGTATTCGTATGCTTGGTTCAGTGATAATTTGGCCATCGATTGGTGCGATTCTGAGCCGGCTTCAGAACGGATGCAATGATGATGAAATCTGTTTCGTTGCGCTGCCTCAGATCAACCGACCGTCAACGTCTGTTATCTGGACTGAATCTGGAGACGCTTACTACTATTGGTTGATGCATGGGTCCATTATGTCCCGCTACCTGACCGCCCTCTCTTTGAAATTACAGCGCTAACGATAAAACACAAAAAAATCAGCGAGGCGGGCACAATGTTGTTTTGCAGGGTCAAGCTCCAACTCACCTTACCATCCCCAGTAAGATCGTCAATTACCCACACCGAGCCACTCCATGTGAAGATAGCAACAAGTATAGAAAAAGACCAGATAAGAATCAATGCACAGAATTTCACACCCATAATAAAGCGCTAGTATTGTTCGATAACAAGTTGCGACTTATCATTCAAAACATTTGTTAGCCCACGATAACCAATAAATAAACCGCCGTTCTTCGAAACGTGATTTTGCCAATCCATTGAAGCACTACCGCATGCATATAACACAACCAACTGAGGCTTAAAATTAGGAAAAACCTCATTGGATGCAACAACCGCATTTATGGCTCTCTTCCTACCTTGCGAGCCTTGTGAGCCTTGCTGATCGATTATAAGCCCCAACCAGCCTACAATTTCATCACCATACCAATGACTTAGGGTGCGAGGGGCTCCATGCCCTGCAAAATGAAATCTATACAAGCCATCTTGTTGCCATTTACTTTTGAACGCTTCAGGATCGTCCGAATTGATCGGAATACACTTAAATCCCCGATCAAGATCTTCACTTTCGTCCCGAAGCAAATTATTCGTAATTCTATATATCATAAAATTCTCATCGTCCCACGAGCTGGTTGAATAGAAAACTGAAACATTCGGCACTAGGTATGCTTTCCCTTCTTGCGGCTCGGATTCATAGTTCTTAACCCACTTCGACACATCGGCCGATTCGAGTTTTACCAATTTTGCCAACCCATCCCAAGAATCATCATCTTCCGCACAAATTTTCGCCCATGCTTTACCGTCCCTTTTCAAATTTGCCCACATCCCGAGGAAGTCCGGCTTATTTACGCCATCATTCCCGACAAACCCATACAGGCTCAACCCTCCCACTTCCTCAATCGGATCCCTTGAGGGCCATCTGCCCGTCGCCGGGTCGTAGTAGCGGAAGCCGTAGTAGAGCAGTCCGGATTCGGTGTCGCGCGGCTTGGTGGAGAACCCATAGTCGGGCAGGTGAGCGAGTTCGGCCGCAGAAGCAAGTTTCTCCGCGAACACCGGATTGCCGAAGGGGTCGTAGTCCGTGCGCTGGAGGATCGTTCCGTCTGGTTTGGTCCACGAGATGATGTTGCCGTTGGCGTCGTAGCCGGGCAGGAAATGCTCATGGGTGGAACCATTGTGCCAGGAACTTGCCACCAGACCGCCGACTCCGCCTGCGGACTGGAAGCCCGCGGTTCCGGGCGGAGGGTTGGCAGGCGAGGAAAGGTCAAGCCCCCAGAGGTGGGTCCGCAGCGTGTCCGTGGTGGTGCCACCCTCGGTGGAGGCATGCCACTCCGCAACCGGGTTCCAGTGGTCGTAGGCGTAGGACACTATGAGAAGTTTCGTGCTCCCTTGGGTATTGTCCACGACCTTTTTGCCGATGCGCCGCCCCATGTAATCGTAGGCGAATTCCAACGCGACATTTGGCGCTCGGTTGGCCGTGATGGGAGTCATTCCGACAAGCCGGTTCTCACCGTCCCAGATGTAGGACCAGCGGCCATCGTTGGTGAGGTTTCCATCGTTATCGTACGTCGGCGTCACGCTCGCCTTGGGCACCCAGGTTTTCACTGCGGACGAAGTGCCATTGAGGGAAAGGGTGGTGGTGACGAGCTTGCCGGTGGCGGAATTGGCCGCAGCCAGCCGCGTGCTTTGGAGGTTTCCCTCCGTAGTCGTTGCCTGAACCGTCGCTTGGTCCGCCGTGGCGGCGATGGCATCATTGGCCCGCGTCAGGATGTCAAAAGTGCCGGGATGGGTGAGCTGGCTGTATTGGTTCAGGTTGTTGGGCGTGTAGCTCAGGGTTGAGACATTGGGCGCGGTGCCGAATGTGGCCGAGGTGCGGTTGCCGATGCCGTCATACTGGTAGCCGAAGCTGAGTCCCGGCACGAGGGCATCCGTGGAGGTCTTCTTGATGGCTCCCTCAACTTCGGAACGGTTGTTGTAGCTGTAGTCCCACCAGGTACCGTCCTCACGTTTCGCGTCACCGCGCCTGCCTGCGGCATCGTAGGTGTGGCCGACGGAAGAAACAGTGGCGAGAGCGGAACCGGCTCCACTTCCGGGCGCGCGGTTCACCATCCCGAGGACGCGCCCCAACATGTCGATGGACTGGACGCGCTGGAGGGCGAGTTGATTGCTGTTTTGCACGTCCCGCACCGTGAGCGTGTGAAACGTTTCGGTGCCCGGCCAGTAGGTCATCTCCGCAGAAAAGTCCGCCGAGGACACCGTGTAGAGACGACTGAGCGCGTCGTAAGTGTAGGCTTGGCTGCTGACAGTGCTAGCGCTGTTGTTCACGGCAAAGCCGGTGGGACGCCCGAACAAGTCATCGGCGGTCTGCGCCACCGAGACACCGGCAAGCCATGGATGGTCCGCCGCGTAGGTGACGGAGACGGCACCACTGGAAGGCTGATAGGAAAGCGCTTGATTGCGAATGACTCCATTCAAGTTCTCCGCAACCTGCGCCGGGCGTCCGAGTTGGTCGTGTCCGCTGAATGTGATGTCCGGCGTGAGGTTTCCATCACCCGTGTAATCGATATGGGTGAGGTCGCGGCTCAGCGGTTCGTAAGCCCAGGTCGTCACCACGTTACGGGCGGAGGTGCGGGTGGCCGGTTTTCCGTCCCAAGTGTAGGTGTAATCCACGTGCTTGTTGTCGGCAAAGATCTTTTGTTCGAGCAATCCTGTGGCAGGGTTGTAATACCATTGCGTGACGTCGGACTCGCTTCCGGCGCGGTAGGTGGTCAGCGAGTTACGATCGCCATAACCGTTGTAACCGTAGGTCAGGTGGTAGGTTCCGGTGCCGGTGATGTCAGTCATCTGCCCGCGGGTGTTGTAGGAGGTCTCAGTCGTCCGTCCACCGGGGAGGGTGGTGATGTGCAGCTTTCCTGCATTCCGGTGCGTGGCAGGATAATATTGATACGACGTGGTTTGCCCCAGATGGTTGGTCACCTTTTCCAACTGGAATGAGTCGTTGTAGAAGAACGACCAAGTGGAGGCGCCCCGGATGTCGGTGAAACGCTCGACCCGACCGAATGCGTCATACGCGTAGGATTCCGCCTTTCCAGCTTCCGCCCCGGCCTTCGCCACTGACTGCACATAGCTGTTGACCTTGGCGGCGGTCTTGTCGATTCCCGTCGTGGCGGAGTCGTCCATGGTCTCGACCACTGTCGCACTGGACGGATCAACCGTGCGGGTGGTGGTGGTGCTCCGGCCAGACGGTTGCTCCACCTGGCTGACTTCGGAATAACCGTTGCCGACAGTAACGAATCCGAGCGTCTGGCGCGTGATGGTGGTGAGTCCAGCGGTGTCCGAGCCCTGAGGGTATAAATGTCTGCGGGTCACACGGCAGGGCACGCCATTCCAGATTTCGTAGGACCACTCGTCCCGGGAAACTCGGTCTCCTTCCAGTCCTCCCAGCGAGAGCGAGCCATCCTGATCCAAGTCCAAACCAGAGACCACATCCGCGTCCATGGACGCGATGGCTGGTGACACTGCCGAATCATAAGGTGCCCGCCGCCAAGTGGAGACCAGTTCTGTGTCTCCGTATGCGTCGACCGCCTCGAGTTGGTTTTTGTCAAGACCGTTGTAGGAATACTTCTTGACGATCTCCGCATACTGCGGATCCGGTGACGGGCTGGTTTCGCGGATGAGTTTTCCATCGTCGTAAGTGCTCGTCGTCCAGCGCCCGGCGGTTCCGTCGTCGGGGCCCATCCGGCGGGTGATCAGCTCGTAATCACGTATGTGTCCATCCTGATCCACATACTGCTCCACGTCATAAGAGTATGAGGTCCGGATCGTGTCGTCACCGAAAGTGAGCTTGGGACGACCATCCAAGTGCATTTCCTGCGTCCGGGAAATTCCATTGGCGGCAGTGCTGGTCACAATCCGTCCGCCGTTCGGATAAACCGTGGTCGTCTGCACGCCCAGTTGGTCGGTCTGCGACACGGTTCTCCCAAGTCCGTCGACCGTGGACGCTGGGAGGAGCTGTCCTCCCGCCGTCACGGTCGTGGTCCTGCCATTATAAACATAAGTGGTGGTTTGGGGAGGGACGCCGCCGCCTCCACCAACCGTCACCGTCAAAACCTCGCCCAGTCCGTCAGTCACAGTGGTGGTTTGCCGACCTTCGGCATCCGTTTCCACCACCGTGTAGGGGGCCACTCTCTCGCTGCGATGGATGGTCACACCATCGCGGACCGTCCAGGACGCCGTGTCCGAACAATGCTCCGTATCGGTGTAGGCGTGGGTGAATCCCGATCCCGTATGGTAAAGGCGTTCGGTGCTCACCAGACCTTGCAGCCCATACACTTGGACCGTCCGTTCGCTACGGTTGGGGATGACTTGGAAGGTGTATCCCGCCACCGGGCCTCCAGTCTGGCTCGAAAGATCCACATATCCTGTCGTGGTGGTTTTGGTCACAACGTCACCACTCTTCAAATATTCGCGAAAGGTGGCCAAGCCGTTGGGCTTTACCTCCAACTCGGAATCGCCCGCCTTGATAATATCAGTCCCATCGTTGGCTTTCGATTTTCTGACAA
>JBDSZP010000222.1:0-11094 GCA_039925065.1 Luteolibacter sp. | reverse complement strand
GCTCGCTAAGGGTCTGAGGAGGGCTGGTGGCGCATGTTTGCGCTTGTTGGAAATTTGAATTACCGCTAGCTTGCGGCGTGGTTGATGAATTCCAAGAACCGCTGAAAAGGAGAGTGGGAGGCAGCTTGTCCAAACTGCCGCCGCTGCAACGTCTGGAAATGCTACGCCGCAATGCGTGGATGATCCGGCAGAAACCTTGGACCCCGCCCGCCGATGATGGAACCGTCGTTCGAAAAGTTGTTGGTCTTGCTCGCTGAGGCGGGTGTCGATTTCATCGTCGTCGGTGGCATCGAAGGCTTCATTGATTGGGTGGAAGTCGAAGTCCGTAAGGGAAAAGGATCAGTTTGATGCGATGGCTCTGCGCCGCTTGCAGGAAAATCCTAGAGCGTTTGATTGAGGTTTTTATCGAGCATGAAAAGCGCCTGCCGCCGAATCGGCGGCGTTGACGTGGTGGGATGGGTCCGCGAAAGTGGCGGCGATGAGCGAAATGATCCTTGGAATTGATTTGGGAACGACGAATTCGGCCGTAGGCATTGTGGATTCGGGGTTTCCGATCCTGCTGGCGAATGAGGACGGCCGCCGGATCACGCCGAGCGCGGTTTACGTGACCAAGGACGGCACGGTGGAAATCGGAGCCAAGGCGCTACGCCGGCGGGCGCTCGAACCGGAGCGGGTGGTGACGAGCATCAAGCGGTTGATGGGACGGCGGATGAACGAGGTTGAGGAAAATTTCCCGGTGCCGGTGGTGGCGGGCGACGATGGGTTTCCACGTGTGTTAGGAAAGACACCGGAAGAATTGAGCGCGGAGATTCTGAAAGAAATGAAGCGCATCGCCGAGTGGCGGATGGGCTGCGAAATCACCAAGGCGGTGATCACGGTGCCTGCTTATTTCCACGATGCCCAACGCGCGGCGACGAAGCGTGCGGGCGAGTTGGCCGGGCTGGATGTGGTCAGGATCCTCAATGAACCGACCGCTGCGGCGCTGGCCTACGGGCTCGACAAGCTGGCCGACCGGGCGCGGGTGGCGGTCTATGATCTGGGCGGCGGAACTTTTGATCTATCGATTCTCGAAATGCAGGACGGCGTTTTCCAAGTATTGGCGACGCATGGTGATACCCGGCTGGGCGGCGATGATCTGGACGCGCTGATCCTCACCAAAGTCATCGAGAGGGCGGGAGTTAGCGAAATTTCCGGAGCGACGCGCGTGCGTCTGATGGAGGAATCGGAGCGGGTGAAGCTGGCGCTGTCCACGGATGAGCAGGCGGTCTTCCGCGTGCCGTTTTATGATGGCAGCCAGAGCTTGGAGGAGACAATCACGCGGGAGGAATTGGAAAAATGGGCGGCTCCGTGGATCGCTAGGACGCTGCGGCTTTGCAAGCAGGCGATGGCGGATGCGGCACTGAAGCCTGAGGATTTGAATGCGATCGTGCTGGTGGGAGGCAGCACCCGGATGCCTGCGGTGCGGCGGGCGGTGGCGGAACTTTTCGCGCGCGAGCCGGATATTTCCCAGCATCCGGATGAGGCGATCGCGCTCGGGGCGACGATCCAAGGCGGCGTGATGAGCGGCTCGTTGCGGCAGATGATTTTGCTGGACGTGACGCCGCTGAGCCTCGGCATTGAGACGTTCGGCGGGTTGATGAACGTGTTGATCCCACGCAATACGACGATCCCGTGCAAGGCGGGCGAGATGTTTACCAACGCCGCCGATGGCCAGGCGGCGATGCGGGTGCGAGTGCTGCAAGGCGAGCGGGAAATGGCGAAGGACAACTGGGAGTTGGGAAGCTTCGACGTTCCATTTTCCCCATCGCCAAAGGGCCAGGCTCGGGTGGGAGTGCAATTCAAGATCGATGAAAACGGCATTTTGGAGGCGTTGGCCCGCGATGTTTCCACGGGAACCGACATCGTGGTGCGCATCGAAAGTGCGGCGGTGAATGTCGATGATGCGGCGGTGGAGGCGATGGTCAGCGAGTCGGTGGAGCATGCGTTCGAAGACATGGCAGAGCGTGTTTTCACCGAGGCGAGGATGAAGGCGGAGGAACTCTTGCCGGCGGTGGAAGCCGTTTTGGCACAAGGACTTGCGGAAGAGGGGGAGCGGCAGGAAATCGAAGCCGCCACCGCAGCGGTGAGGGAAGCTCTGGCAAATGGTGCCGCAAATCCGCTCAAATCCGCAGTCCAGCGTTTGGACGCCGCGACCGAAGCGCTCGCCGCCCGGCTCGTTGAGCAGGCGATGGATGCGGCGCTGGATCGACGGTTGAGCGGCGAATAGCAGCCAAAGCCGCTTGCAAGGAACGGAAATCAACGCCATTCTCTGATCTTCAGTCCCACCTAATGAATCCCAGCCTAATCGATCCCAACAACCACGCACCGGAAGTTTCTCCGAATGACGGCTGGGACGACGCAGATGGCTTCGGGGCTAACGGCAACGCGACGCCCGTGGTTTTGCCTCCACGGCGGACCGTCGCCGAACGGGCTGCGGCCGATCCTTCGGAAAATCTCACTGTTGGGTTCCGCATCGAGCCCAATGTCGCACGCCGGGAGACGGGCGATGATGTCTCCAGGCTGGAAGTCCAGGAAATCAGCGGCAGTGTGTTGCGGCTGGAGCAGACGGAGCCGGCCCCGCCGAAAGTCGTCAGATCCGTGGTCTTCCACGAACGGCTTCCAGAGGAAAAGCGACCGAGCGAAGGTCGCGACTGGGGTAGCGCGCAAAAATTTTCGCTTCGCTGGATCTTGGGAACCAGTGTCGGAGTCACCGCTCTGATCATATTGCCTTTGGTGCTTCTGCCAATGATCAACAAATCCAACGCCGCGCGAACACCTTCGCCGGATCGGGTCACGAAGGTGATTGAGGAAGAAAAAATCGAAGGAATGGATGCGGTGAATCTGTTGCAATCGAAACAGCCCGAAGCTGAGCAGATTTTCAGCGCCTATGTCAAAGCCCAGGTCTCGGGGGAAGTCCTTGCGTTGCTGGCAAATGCCGATTCCGTGAGCGAAAACGTGCGCAAAAATTGGCATCCGCAAGGAGTCTCAAACAGTTGGACACCCGGTAAGGAAACCACTTGGCAGATCAACAAGGTCAACAAACATCTATACGGGATATTGGCGGGAACACTCCCGGACTTTTCAAACTTTTCCGCTTATTTCCTGAACAAGGACAATCACCTATTATTGGATTGGAAGGCGACTTCCGTATTCGGCACGGCCACGTTCGAAGAGCTTTCGAAGGGCCAGGGCGATGCCAGCGAGATCCGCGGCCTCATCCAGCCGTCCAATTTTTATACCACCACATGGCCTGAAACCGAATACAACAGCTTCCAATTCATCGGTCCCGCAGGAGTCACGAGCATCTGGTGTTATACGAAAAGAAACGATCCGTCCGATGCCGCGCTTGCCGAGGTTTTCCAAGCCGGCGAAATCCTGAACGAGGCGAAAAGCTCCCAAAGAGTCACGCTGAGACTTGAACATGGAGCACCCGGAGCTCTCCCTAATCAGTGGCTGATTGGAGAGATGCTTCACATCGAGTGGATAACCCCGTAAACAACAGCCGTGAGCGGAAATAACAATTCTTGGTTCCATTGCGGGCGCTGTGGCTCGATGTTCCAATCTTCTATCGGAGATATCGACAGCCGTGTCTGCACGGAATGCGGGCGCGATCCATCGTTGGGCGTGGAAGCTATTTCATCGGATCGCAAGACGGTATCGCCCGCCACTGCGGAGGAATTCGAGGCACAATCCGAACTCGCAGCGGAACGTGAAAAGCACTCGCTGCGCAACCGCAAAAGAGGCTACCTGATGCCGAAGCTGTTTCTCGGCTGGTCCGTGTTTCTCATTTTGATCGTGCTCTGCGCACGCCGACTTTGGAATGAAACGCCGCGGGAACCGATCAATCCAGTCGCGACATCTCCATCAAAAACCCAGCGCACCGAAGAGGAAATCGCCTTTCTCAACGAAGCCGCCCCCCTCTGCAACCAGACATTGTCCGGATTCCTCAATGCAACGACGCCTGAAGAGCGCAACCAGTTCGTGCTCGCTCCCATCACTACGGCGTCCCGCATGGCCCGCTTCTACGGTCTGAATCCGCTCGCAAAAATCGATCCAAGCAAGCTGTCCCTGTCTCAAAGCGCCGAGCTGGATCTGCCAAGTGGCAAAGCCGTCGAAACATTTTGGAAATCATCGGATGACCGTCAGTTTGACGCGGTGTTCGTCAAGGAAGGCGGCGAATGGCGGCTGGATTGGGATCACTTCGTCCGCTTCAGCGATTACCCATGGGCACTGTTTCAGGCAGGCAGTGGCGATCCCCAGGGCGAGTTTCGACTGTTCGCCCGCGAACGTTTGGCGGAAGAACGAAAAAACCAGGACACTATCAGCATCGTGCTCTATGCGCCGCGTTTCGGAAGCATCACCGAAACCGGAAGCCAATCCCCGGAATTTCTCGTCAAACGTGACAGCGAGGACGGCCGCCTTCTCGATGCGGCATTCAAGTTGGCGAAAAAGGGTGAACGCGTTTTCGGCGTCAAAGTGTCCAACACCGATCCCGAAGGACTCATCCGCGTTCGTGTGAAAATCCGCCGGATTGAAGAAAACAGGGAGCGCCATTTCGAACTCGAAAAGGTCGTCGCCTGCCACTGGTATTCCATCGATGATCCGGACGTAAAACCCACCGAAGCGCCCGCCGCTCAGCCTCTTGAGAAGTGACCCATCGCTTCCCGCATGACGGGCAGCGGATTGGTTCCCGGAAACCAGTGTTGGAAAGCCAACGCTCCCTGATGGATGAGCATGGATAGACCGTTCGCAGTCTGGCATCCGAGTGAATTCGCAGCCGCCAGCAAGGGCGTCACCGGCGGCTGATAGATAGTATCGTAAACGAAATGATCCGGCTTCAAACAGTCCGTCGGCAGAATCGATGGATCATCGGTTTTTAGTCCAACCGATGAAGTATTCACGATCAGATCACAGCTCCGGCAAAGTTCAGCCAGCGCGGAATTATCGAAAGAAAGCGCGACGATTTCCGTACCCGGCCCGTGGCTTTCCAAACGCTCCACCAGTGGACCCAGCTTTTCCAAACTGCGATTCACCACCACGAGTTTTCCCACCCCTGACATCGCGCACTGGGTGGCGATCGCCTGACCAGCCCCGCCCCCCGCTCCGACGATGGCGACGTTCAGGGAAGCAAGGATGACTCCGAAATCATCTTCGATCGCACTCATGAATCCCGGGCCATCCGTGTTGAATCCACGGGTCCGATCCCCATCGAAGCAAATCGTATTCACCGCCCCCAGCGCGCGCGCTTGATCCGAAACCTCACAATGCTCCATCGCCTCCAGCTTATGCGGCACGGTGACATTGCAACCCCCAAAGCCAAGCGCCCGCATCCGTTCGAACGCTTCGCCCACTTGTCCCGGCTCGATGTCCAGTCGGATGTAGCGCGCATCGATTCCCGCCGCATCCAGAGCCGCCTGATGCATCTTCGGCGATGCCGAGTGCGCGATCGGATGGCCGATCACCGCCAGCTTCGCGGGCTTCGTGTGTCCGGCATCCAGCAGATCACGGGATTTCAAATCCTCCAGCGTGTAAACTTCCTTCATATGAGTCGATTCAGATAAAATTGGGCGCACATTGAGTGCCGGGCGGAATAGATTCCAGTGCGTTTAAGGATCGGCCATCTCCCCTGCGCAAGCTCTAACTCAAGGAGGGGCGGAATCTGTCCGCCCACGCCCACGAAAAGCCAATGAGGTGAGGCAAACCGCAATTCATTGGCACCCCATGGGCATCGGCGATCCGATATCGCCGCTCCCTGAGGCCTTTTGAATTACAGCTTCGCAACGAATTTACGAACCCGTCTCACGCAGCGATCCTTCCCCAGCAGATTCAGAATATCCCCGAGATCCGGTCCATGGCCGCGACCTGATAGCGCGACTCGCAGCGGGAACATCAGTTGTCCTGGCTTCGCGCCTGCGGCAACGGCAGTCTCGCTGAGCGCAGCCTTCGCCGCATCCGCCGACCATTCGGAAATCGTTTCGAACGCGGTGGACACATCGCTGAGAAGACCACCGGCAGTGGTGTTTCCTCGGACTTTGGTGACAGCCTCATCGTCGTAGTCGAAATCATCATTCAGCAGGAAATCCACCGCCGCCGGAACATCACCGAACAACCGGACTTTTTCCTTCACGGCAGCGATCACCGCCACGTAGTTCTCCGGAATCGGCAGTCCTGCGGCTTCCACGAATGGCCGCGCCGCCGCTGCGAAATCCTCGACGCTCACGCCGAGCAAATGCTGTTGATTCACCCACTTACATTTTTCCAGATCGAAGCGACCCGGAGCGCGGTTCACGTTTTCCAACGAGAAAAGTTCAGCAAGTTCCGCCAGAGTGAAAATCTCCCGCTCGGTCTTCGGATTCCAACCTAGCAACGCGATGAAATTGACCACCGCGCTCGATAGAAATCCTTGTCTTGGATAGTCCCCCACCGCCGCACCCGCATCGCGCTTCGACATCTTCGAACCGTCTGCATTCAGGATCAGCGGGATGTGCGCGTATTGCGGAGCCTTGCAGCCGAAAGCTTCGATCAGTTGCAAATGCTTCGGCGTGTTCATCAAATGATCCTCGCCACGGATGACGTGGGTGATGTCCATTTCGAGATCGTCCACCACGTTGACGAAGTGGAAAACATACGATCCGTCCGAACGTTTCACCACCATGTCGGGAGTGTTGGATTCGTCGCGGTAATCGATCGTCACCTCGCCGCACACCAGATCATTCATCGTCACCGGCTTGCGCTCGAAACGGAAACGCCACGCGCCGCCGTCTTCATAGACACGTCCGGCATCGACGAGTTTCTGGAACCACGCGTCGTAGATTGCCTTCCGCTCGCTCTGATAATAGGGGCCGCAGTTGCCGCCTTTTTCCGGACCTTCATCCCAGTCGAGCCCCAGCCAGCTCATCCCATCGAAAATCGCCTGACGCGCTTCCTCGGTGTTCCGCGCCTC
Organism: Luteolibacter sp.; assembly: GCA_039925065.1. Classification (GTDB taxonomy): domain Bacteria; phylum Verrucomicrobiota; class Verrucomicrobiia; order Verrucomicrobiales; family Akkermansiaceae; genus Luteolibacter. The sequence continues at coordinate 4,112 of JBDSZP010000222.1, read as the reverse complement.
GTCCGTATCTTCCACCCGCAGGACGAAAACGCCGCCATGCTTGCGGGCGAAGAGCCAGTTGAACAAAGCGGTACGTGCCCCGCCGACGTGCAGGTAGCCGGTGGGAGAGGGTGCGAATCGTGTGCGAACGGTCATGCCCGAGGTGTATGCACCGGAAACGCCCGCGTCCAGAGTTCCATCCTCTAAAATGACCCGCACACCCGATCGGGTAACTTCCCAGTTTCCGATCCCTCCGTTTGAATGTACCCATCTGCTCGCTCATGAAATTTTCCGCATTCTTTTTCGCCCTCGTCGCTGCGGTTTCAGCCAAAACCCTCCCGCTCGATGGCGAATGGCAGTTCCAGATGGATCGCGAGGATTCCGGACTCACGGCGAAATGGTTCGAGCGCGATCTCACCGAAAAAATCCACCTTCCTGGCATCCTCCAGGCTCAAGGCTTCGGCGACCCGATCACCAAAGACACTCCCTGGGTCATGTCGCTCTATGATCGGAACTGGGCGGAACGCGACGACTACAAGGATTTCGCCAGCGGAAATGACATCAAAGTCCCCTTCCTCTGCCAACCCGCGCGTCACTACCTCGGCGTCGCTTGGTATCAACGCGATATCGAAATTCCCACCGATGCCGCCGGCCAGCGCGGCCAGCTCTATCTGGAACGCACCCGTTGGAAATCCAACACATGGCTCGATGATCGTGAAATCGGCATGCAGGACAGTCTGGTCGCTCCCCATGAATTCGAGCTCGGTATTCTGAAACCCGGTCACCACCGCCTCACCATCCGCCTCGATAACCGGATGCTGCTCCCCTATCGACCGGACAGCCACGCCGTCTCGGATTCCCAAGGCAGCACCTGGAATGGCATTGTTGGGAAAATCGAACTCCGCACCACCAGCCCCGTCTGGATCGATGAAACGCGCGTCGATGGAGATCCCTTCAGCCACGAGGCGAAACTCGACATCCGCATTGGCAATATTTCCGGCAAGGCAGGCAAAGGCACGATCACCATTGGAACCACCCGCCACGACGTCACTTGGGATGAAAAAGGCGGGCGCTCCTCAATCAGCGTTCCCATGGGCGATGCCGCGGCTTGGGACGAATTCTCACCTCAAACCCAGCACCTTAAAATTTCACTAACAGGACCCGCGGCAGACGACACACAGGACGTCAGTTTCGGGCTCCGAAAATTCGCCACGAAGGGCACGGAATTCACGATCAACGGCCGCCCCACCCACCTCAGAGGCAATCACGACGGCGGCGGATTCCCACTCACCGGGCATCCTCCGATGGACGAGGGCACATGGCGAAAACTCCTAACAACCTACCGGGCATGGGGAATCAATCACGTCCGCTTCCACTCATGGTGCCCGCCGGAGGCAGCCTTCACCGCCGCCGATGAACTCGGCATCTATCTGCAAATCGAGCCGGGCATGTGGAACCCGTTTTTCGAGGGATCGGAGATTACGAAAATGCTCTACACCGAAACCGAACGCATCATCCGCGCCTATGGAAATCATCCGAGCTTCGTCATGTTTTCCCCGAGCAACGAACCCAAAGGCCGCTGGCAGGAAGTTCTGGCAGAATGGGTGAAACATTGGCGGGCGGAAGACCCACGCCGCCTCTGGACGACTGGCACTGGCTGGGCGATTCTCGACAAGCCGGGCCCCACCGATCTGTTGGATTACCACGCCACCCACCGCTTCGGCACCCACATGATGCGGGGAAATTCCGCGTGGTTCGGCAAGGATTATTCGGAAGCCACGCAAGGCATCGACAAGCCCGTCGTCTCTCACGAACTCGGCCAATGGTGCGCCTATCCGGACTTCGATGTGATCGCCAAATTCACCGGATTTCTCAAAGGCGGCAACTATGAGATCTTCCGCGCCTCCGCCGAAAAGAACGGCGTGCTGGATCGCGACAAAGCCTTCGTCATGGCTTCGGGAAAGCTCCAGCTCGCCTGTTATAAGGAGGAAATCGAAGCGAACCTCCGCACGCCCGGCCTCGGCGGATTCCAGCTCCTCGATCTCCACGATTACATGGGACAAGGAACCGCGCCGGTCGGTTTGCTAGATCCATTTTTCGAGGAGAAAGGCTATGCGTCCGCCAAGGAATTCAGTCGCTTCTGCTCACCCACGGTTCCCCTCGCGAGACTCAGGACGCGCATCTTTTCCAGCAGCGACAAGTTTGAAATCCCCGTCGAGATCAGCCACTACGGCAAAGTTTCTATCAAAGCCGCCGCAGTTTGGAAGATCACGGATGCCACTGGAAAGACCCTCATTGACGGCAAGTTCGACGAGCGCGAAATCCCGCTCGGCAAAGGCACGGCCCTCGGCACCATCACCGCCGATTTATCGCAGTTTCCGTTTCCTTGCGCGTGCCGGCTCGAAGTCTCAGGCCCGGGATTCGCCAACGATTGGAATTTCTGGGTCTATCCATCGGCGCAGAAATCGACGATGCCGGAAAACGTTGAGATTCACACCACCTGGGCCGCTGCGGAAAAATCCCTCGCCGACGGAAAACGCGTGCTGTTCCTTCCGCGCGCCGCCGATCTCGCATGGGATTGCCCGCCGCTCGATCGCGTCCCGCTTTTCTGGAACCGCCAGATGAGCCCCGGTTGGTCGCGCATGCTCGGCATGGCGGTCGAAGCGAAACATCCGGCACTCGCGGGATTCCCGACAGAAGACTTCGGCGACTGGCAATGGATCGATCTCGTCGGCCGGAGCCGCGCGATCAATCTCAGCAGTCTCCCCAGAGATTTTCAGCCCATCGTCCAACCCGTCGACGACTGGAACCGCAATTGGAAACTCGGCATGCTCTTCGAAGCCAAGGTCGGCCCCGGCAAGCTGATGGTATGCTCCATCGATATTGAAAAGGATCTGGCCAAACGTCCGACCGCCAGCCAGTTCCGCCGTTCGCTACTGGATTACATGGCATCGGGCGCTTTCAAGCCAACGGCGGAAGTCGCCTCAAACCAAATCACGGGCTTCCTTTTCGACAATCGTATCATGCAAAAGCTCGGCGCGAAGGCTTCCGGACCGTTGATCGATGGTGATCCAAACACTTTCTGGCAGAGCAGCCCAGGCCACCCGCAGTCCATCTCCATCGAGTTCAAGGATTCCGTTCCTATCAGCGGCCTCGTTCTGATGCCCCGCCAAAATCACCGGGATCACGAAGGTGACATCCGCGAATACCGGATCGAGCTCAGCGACGACGGAAACACTTGGCGTGAAATCAAATCCGGAGCTCTCGGCTCTTCGTTCTCGCCCGTGCGGATCGATTTCGGAAAAGAAGAACACGCCCGCCATCTCCGCTTCACCTCCCTATCAGGCTTCGGGATTGATCCCACCTCAGCACTGGCGGAACTCGCTGTCATCTACACCGGACCCGCCCTCGGCGGATCGGGAGACGTTGAATACAAACGCGTCCGCAGCGCATCGGAAGATGTCGATGAAGGCGCGGACCTGCCGGCAAAACCGTGATTACAGCACTCGGAAAACCATGAGAGCCGCGTAGGCATCGTTCGCGGCGTAGATCAATTGCCCGTCGGACAGCTTGGGGCTCGCCCAGTTCGATGTCGTCACGCTCTTGGATTTCATCAGGCGCTTCTGGAACAAGATCGCGACGGCCGACTTCGCTCCTAGCGGATTGCGATATCCGAGCTTTTTGAACGAACGGTCGAGATCCACAATTCCATTAGGACGAACACCGAAGCGCGTCCAGATATGCCCCAGGTCGCCCCGGAGATCGAAACCAATCTTGATGATTTCCTCAGACTCGAGAAGCGCCACAATCACCGGCTGACATTCCCTGATGTGCGATTGGAAAATATAGGCCCGCTCGGCGGTCGCAAATTGGAAGACGTGCGGCCCCTCGGATTTCTCGCCCTTTCGAAACGTCGGCTTTGACTCCGTATCAAACCCCACGTCGCCCGCCCTCTTCAGTTCGTCAAACGCGGCCTCGGCTTCCTCGGCATTCGTAACCAAGAAAATCCGTTCCATTCCGAGACCTTCAAATGGCTCCAGTTCGGCGATCTCAATCTTGCTCGGGGGTATTATCGGGTGGGTCATATTGGGGAAATCCTCTCTCAACTCCCTATAGTCCCTCTTCCACGTAAC
>JBDSZP010000221.1:0-9833 GCA_039925065.1 Luteolibacter sp. | reverse complement strand
AACTCACTGAATTCGATCCAGGCCCTGCCAGCAGCGAGGAACGTGCGTTGCGGCGGGAACTGTGCGAGTTCATTCGCCGTGGCTATCAACAGCGGCTTCTCACCAGCAACGCGGGTAGCTTCTCCGTCCGGGTGGATGCGGACTCGTTTTTGATCAGCACCGAGTTGGTGGATCGAGCCACGATTCAACCGGACCAACTTGCCTTGATCCACAACGGGCAGCGGTCCCGTGGCACCAGACCGAGCCGTGCCTGCCAGCTCCACCAGCTCATCTACCAGAAGCATCCCGGCATACGCGCCATCGTAAATGCCACGCCAGTGAACGCCACCGCTTTTTCGGCATCGGCCGCCCGGCTGGACACCCGGACGATTCCGGAAAGTTATATCTTTCTGCGAGACGTGGCGGTTCTGCCATTTGCATGGGTCTATGATTCCCCGGCAAAAATCGCGGAAGCGCTCACGCCGGAATTTCCCATCGCTTTGATCGAAAACGACTGCGCCCTGGTGATTGGCACGACGATCCTCGACGCCTTTGATCGCTTGGAAGTCCTTGAATCCACTGCGGAGGCGGTGATTCTCAGCCGCTCACTCGGCGAGGTGCAGCCCATGGGAGATGTGGTGATCGACGAGCTGATCGTCGCTTTCCTAACCTGACTATTTCCCCGATGCGTCTTTTGCCGGAGCTTCTTTGGCTGGAACGAAAACCAATCCACCGCCGTTGATACAGAAGCGTTTGTCGGTGGGGGTCTTGAATCCTTCACCTTCGAAAACATGGCCGAGGTGTCCGCCGCAAACGGCGCAAACCACTTCGGTCCGGGCCATGCCGAGGGTGATGTCTTTTTTGAGAATCACGTTTTCGGCTTTGGCCGGATCGTAGAATGATGGCCAACCGCAGCCTGAGTCAAATTTCTGCTCCGAAGTGAAGAGCAGGGCATTGCAGCCAGCGCAGTGGTAAGAGCCTTTGCCCTGATGCTTGAACTCATTGTAAACCGCACCGTTAGGCCGCTCGGTATCGGACTGGCGGAGAATGGCGTATTGCTCGGGAGTGAGCTGTTTTTTCCACTCGGCATCGGTCTTGACGACTTTTCCGGTGGGCTCGGCGGGAATTTCAGTGCGCGTTTCCATGACGTCCTTTTTCTTATCCTCGGCGGAACAAGAAGCAAGGGCCAGCGAGAAAATCAGAAGTGTGACGGAACGGGTGGTGATCATGATGGGAACGGGTTGATGACAATCTGTATGGAAGAGTGTCGTAGTCCGTTTCTATTCCCATCTTTCGTAAACCGAATCAGGCAAGCTGCTCGTGCAATACGGCGGCGGCGTAATCCCGGTTCATCCGTGCGATATGATCGACGCTGATTTCCTTCGGACACGCGGCCTCGCATTCATATTGGTTGGTGCAGTTTCCGAAACCTTCGGAATCCATCTGGCGGACCATGGCGAGCACGCGTTTGTGACGCTCCGGCTGGCCTTGTGGCAAGTGCCCCAAGTGAGAAACTTTTGCGGAGACGAACAACATGGCCGACGAGTTTTTACAAGCGGCCACACAAGCTCCGCAACCAATGCAGGCAGCGGCATCGAACGCGGAATCCGCATCTTCCTTGGAAATGGGAATCGAGTTCGCATCGACACTCGATCCGGTCCGAACGTCAACATAGCCGCCAGCGGCGACGATCCGATCAAAGGCCTCGCGATCGACGATCAGGTCCCGGATCACCGGAAATGGATTGGCACGGAATGGTTCGATCCAAATGGTGTCGCCATCCTTGAATTTACGCATGTGAACCTGGCAAGTGGTGATTCCGCGTTCCTTGCTGTGAGGAATTCCATTGATCGTGAGCGAGCAGGTTCCGCAGATACCTTCGCGGCAGTCGTGGTCGAATTGGATCGGCTCCTGACCTTTTTCGATGAGGCCTTCGTTGACGATATCAAGCATTTCGAGGAACGATGCCTCAGACGGAATGTCTTTCGCGTCGTAGGTTTCGATTTTGCCTTGGGCTTTCGGCCCGGACTGCCGCCATACTTTGAGTGTCAGGTTCATGGGGAATGCGATGCGTTTTGAGAGAGATAATTACGGCTTGGATACCGCGTTGGGTCACGTCGCGAGAGTAGTTGGCTTTGCGTGACGGGCTAGGAGAAAAATCCGGATTTGTGAACGATTCCTCTGATTTTCAACGCACCAATTGAGTGAAGGATGGTCCACCGGAAAGAGGTGAAAAAAAATCAAAGTATCAGTTGACCCAAAATCCGCGACATGCTTATTTTCGCGCGTCGCGACAAATTAGGCGGCCCGATTGAGTTTCCCTTTGGGTTTTGGGTTTTTCCCGGGGATTATCGATCGGGCCGCTTCTTTTTTGACCATGGAGGGAATTCCCGGGTTCGCGCAGACGAAAAAACTCCGCCACGTTTCCATGGCGGAGTTTTTCTTTGAATCGTGAAAGCCTGATCGTGAAGCCTTTACGCCTTCACCTCGGCCTTAGCTTCGGCCGCGAGTTTCGGATCCTTGTAGGTGGATTGCACGTAAACCTCGCGCAAGAGCTTGTGCTCGATCTGGCACGGGCTTTGGGCCATGAGGTCAGCTCCCTTGTTGTTTTTCGGGAAAGCGATCACCTCGCGGATGCTGTCCTCACCGGCGACAAGCATCGCGATACGGTCCAGGCCCAGAGCAAGCCCACCGTGCGGCGGTGCGCCGAAGCGGAACGCGTCAAGAAGGTGGCCGAATTTGATCTGCTGTTCTTCTGGACCAACGCCGAGCACGCTGAACATTTTCGCTTGGAGATCCTTTTCGTGAATCCGGATGGAGCCACCGCCGAGTTCATAGCCGTTGAGAACGACGTCGTAAGCCACAGCGCGGACATTGGCATAATCGCCAGCATCCAATTTCGCAATGTCATCCGGGTGAGGACGGGTGAATGGATGGTGAACGGCGGCCCAGTGACCGGTTTCCTCATCATGGGCAAGCAGTGGAAAATCGACGACCCAGAGGAAATTGAATTTATTGGAGTCCTTGTTGAGCTCCATCATCACGGCGCACTCCGAGCGGACACGGCCGAGAATGGTGCTGACGCTTTCGCGCGATCCGGCAGCGAAGAAGACGATGTCGCCTTCCGCGAGGTCGAGCTTGGAAACGACGTTTGCCTTTTCTCCATCGGTGAAAATTTTCCAGAGAGGGCTCTTGTATTCGCCGTTTTCGAGCTTGATGAAGGCCAGGTTTTTCACCGGTAGTCCGGCCTGCACGGCGATCTCGTTGAGACGGTTCATCTGGCCGGTCGTGATGCCAGCGAAGCCCTTCGCATTGATCGCGCGGACGACACCACCACCATCAATGATGCTGCGGAAAATTTTGAACTCGGTGGTCGCGAAGACGTCGCCGAGATCGGTGATCTTCATTTCAAAACGGGTGTCCGGTTTGTCGGAACCGTAGATGTCCATCGCATCGGCGTAAGTCATGCGGGGAAACTCCGCCGGCACGTCCACTCCGAGCCCTGCCTTGAACATGTTGGCCAACAGGCCTTCGACGAGTTTGATGATGTCATCCTGGCCGACGAAGCTGGCTTCGATGTCGATCTGGGTGAACTCTGGCTGGCGGTCGGCACGCAGATCCTCATCGCGGAAACAACGGGCGATTTGGAAATATTTTTCCATGCCCGCGACCATGAGCAGTTGCTTGTATTGCTGTGGTGCTTGCGGCAGCGCGTAGAAACGGCCGGGGTTGAGACGCGACGGCACGAGGAAATCGCGGGCACCTTCCGGCGTCGGGTTGGAAAGGATCGGTGTTTCGATTTCAAAGAAACCGGAATCGTCGAGATAGCGGCGGGCAGCGGAGGTGATCACGCTGCGCTGGCGGATATTCTTACTCATGCGCGCGCGGCGCAGGTCGAGATAGCGGTATTTCATCCGCATGTCCTCGTTGGAAAGTTCCTTGTCGAGTTGGAATGGAAGCACGTCCGCCTTGTTGACGATCTTCAGCTCGGTCGCGACGATTTCGATCGCGCCGGTGGCGATCTTGGCGTTTTCCGATCCTTCGAGGCGCTTGGAAACGCGGCCGATCACCTGGACGACGTCTTCCTCACGGAGGGTGTGTGAAAGCGCGGAAACCTCCGGATTTTCCTCGGGATGGAACACACATTGGGTAAGCCCCTCGCGGTCGCGGAGGTCGATGAAAATCACACCGCCGTGGTCACGGGCGGAATTGACCCAGCCGATGAGTGTGACGATTTGGCCGATGTGTGACTCGCGGAGTTCGTTGCAATGATGAGTGCGCATGGAAAAAATTCTAACTCTTAAATTCTAAATTCTAAACGAAGGGTTCAGGCCAGAAGTGGCCCGTCAGGTTGGAGGAGGCGGTCGGTGAGCCAGTCGATAGCGGTGGCGGCGTTGCCGGTTTCTTCCGTGCGGCTGGCGAGGACCTTGAGCTTGAGTTCGGGATATTCGGCCCCGACGACGAGGGCGAAGCGGGCACCCGATTTCTCGGCGCTTTGGAATTGCTTACCCACTTTGGTGGAACCTAGCGGAAGGTCTGCGGAAATCCCCGCCCGGCGAAGATTGGTAACGAGACGGAGCGATTCAGGACGCTTCGTTTCATCGGCGACGACCACATAAATGTCGCAGGCCGCGGCGTTGCGCTGGAGCCAGACTTCCATCTGCATGGCGGTGTGGGTCGTTTCCTCGATGAGGTTGCGGATGACGTAATCGCCCATCGCGAATCCCGTGGCAGGCATGTCGGTCGCCCCGTCGGAAATGGTGGAAATGAGCGTGTCGTAACGACCACCACCAGCGACAGCGCGCATGGATTTCTTCGCATCAAACACTTCGAAAACCACGCCTGTGTAATACGCGAGGCCGCGGACGATCGAGAGATCCAGCTCGACGAATTCGGCGAAACCGCGCGCTGCCAGATCTTCGCGGATCGCGAGGTAGGCGGCGGAAGCGTTTGCGGGATCAGCGATGAAGGAGCGAACCCCTTCAGGAGTGAGCGAAAAAGCAGCGAGTTTTTGCTCCAGCACTTCTGGTTTTTCCCGCTCGATCTTATCGATGATGCCGAGGAAATCCGGGATGCGTTCTTCTGCGATGCCATTCGCTTCCGCGAAATCGATCCATGCCTTGCGATCGGAAACTCTTACGACGAAATCGCCTTCCAGAAAGCCAAATGCCAACATCGTCTCAATCGCCAACGCGATCAATTCCGCATCTGCCGCAGGTCCGCCCTCGCCGAGGATGTCCACGTTGAACTGGTGGAACTCGCGTCCCCTGCCCTTTTGGGGTTTTTCGTAGCGGAAACATTGGCCGATTTCAAACCACTTGAGCGGTTTCGGGAAATCCCGTTGATGCTGCGCCACGATCCGCGCCAGCGAGGCGGTCACCTCAGGGCGCAGCGTGACATCGCGTCCGCCCTGGTCCTCGAAGCGAAAAAGCTGCGCGGAAAGCTCGCCGCCGGACTTTTTCAAATAGAGCCCGGTGTCTTCGAGAATGGGTGTTTCATATTCGACATAGCCGCAGCGGCGGGCGACGGAGCGCCATGTATCGAACAAATAATTGCGGACCGCGCATTCACGGGGAGTGAAATCGCGGAAACCGGGAAGTGCTTGGAAAGTAGGTCCTGCCATGGGCGGGCGGCGAGGATGCACGCCGTTTCCAGCATTTCAAGGTTCTATTGCCGCAGCTTTTCCATCAAAGGCCGGGCAATGGTCAAATGTCGTCAATTCAGGATTATTTCCTCCAGCCACCTGTCCCCGGAACCAGCCTATGCTCTACAAAAAGCAAGCCGCAGCCTGTTTCTCTTCCACTCCTTGGAAAGTGGGTTTTCCAGAGGACATCATGGGTGGCGATCGCCCTCCGGAAAAGGCTTGCCGCCCGTCACTGGTGCTTGCGAGGGTGCGTTATGAAACGAACCGCCGCCTTTTACATCCTGCTTCTCGGCATCGTTAGCGTCGGAATTATCCTCATCCTAAAACTCGGCGCCGGACTGCCTGCTCCGTCGACAAACCTGCCTATCCCGGAAGCTCGTCACGCCCCCACAGCCGGCGCGGTTTCCATTTCCGCAGCACTATTTTCCGGTCTCAAGGAGCATCTGGGTGAGCCGCTCGGTAATCTTTTCCTGCAATTGCTGGTCATCATTTCCGCATCACGTTTGATGGGTGGCCTGTTTGCCAAATTGGGACAACCTTCGGTGGTCGGCGAGATGGCTGCCGGGATCATTCTCGGGCCCTCACTTTTCAAAATACTGGCTCCGGGGGCCTTCCTTTTTGTATTTCCAGCCGCCGGCATGGGCACATTGAAGCTGCTCAGTCAGGTCGGAGTCTGCCTGTTCATGTTTTCCGTGGGAATGGATCTCAACGTGAATCATGTAAGGAAAAAAGCGCACACCGCCGTCGTCGTCAGTCACGCCAGTATTGTGATCCCTTATTTTCTCGGAGTGGTTCTGGCCTATTTTCTTTTCAGCAGTCTCGCCCAACCGGGAACCAGTTTCCTTGCTTTCGCCCTGTTTCTGGGGATTTCGATGAGCATCACCGCCTTTCCGGTGCTGGCGAGAATCCTGCAGGACCGTGGACTTTCGAAAACTTTCCTGGGCAGCACGGCGATCACTTGCGCCGCCGTAGACGACGTCACGGCATGGAGTATTCTCGCCTTTGTCGTCGCCATCGTGCAGGCGACCAGTCTGGCAGCGTCCGCCTTGAATCTCACGCTAGTGGTCGCGTTCGTTCTACTCATGATTTACGGCGTTAGGGTCGCGCTTCCCCTTCTCCTCGGAGCCCATCGGCTCGAACAGGATCAGCCGTCCAAAGGCGTCCTGGCCGTCATCATCTGCGTGGTCCTGGGTGCCGCACTTTTCACCGAAATCATCGGGATTCATGCGCTATTCGGAGCGTTTCTTGCAGGCGCGATCATGCCGGAAATCGGGGGGTTCCGGCATAAATTGAACGTCCGCATTGAAAATTTCAGCTCGGTTTTGCTGCTACCGCTGTTCTTTGCCTTCACCGGACTGCGCACACAGGTCGGATTGTTGAACGATCTTCAAGGTTGGCTGACCTGCCTGCTCATCATCGCCGTCGCCACTGCAGGAAAACTCGGAGGGACTGCCATTTCCGCGCGTTTCGTGGGAATGAGCTGGAGGGAATCGCTGAAACTTGGAGCCCTCATGAACACCCGCGGTCTGATGGAACTCATCGCCCTGAACATCGGCTTCGATCTCGGAATCCTCTCCCCGCGGATCTTCACCATGTTGGTCATCATGGCTCTAGTCACCACCATGCTCACCGGTCCCCTGCTGTCGCTTTTCGGGATGGCTGAATCGGTGAGGGGTTCCGATGAACTCCCTTCGATTTCGTGAACCCCTACTTGCCATGTCGGGTTTTTCTCCTACGGCAAAAGAGGCATTTCACTCAGTGAGTTTGCGGGAAATCCGCCCTATTTTAGGGCGATGGAAATGGCATATTACGAGACCAAGGCTAAAATTCTGGCCCTCGCCACTGGCTTTTTTGAAGGGGATGACGAGACCCGCGCGCTTCTGTGTAGCAAGGCCGATTTTTTCCCTCTGTCCAAGGAGCCCGATTGCATTGGAAAATCCCGCTCTCTTGTGGTGAGAGTGAACGGCCAGATGTTTCTCGTCGAGGACACACCCGGTGGAGAAAAGGGCGTCTTCTCGCTGCTGATGCCATACATGTGACCGCTGATTTGCAGTCACTGCCCTGTTTCGAGGATTGCCAGCAGCAAGCCGCGTGGCGTATAATCCCGACCGTCGTAATAACATGTCGGAATTCCTTCAAGATCCTTGGCGTAATGGCATCGAGATACTGCTTCTCGCCACTTGCATTTATCAAATTTACCGGGCTTTCCGCGCCACCCGTGCTGCTCAAATCCTTGTGGGACTTGGCACGATCCTGGTAGTTCTCGCACTCGTTTCCACCATTTTCCGATTGGTGGTTATCAAATGGATCATCACCCGAGCCGCTGCGGTTCTGGCGTTTGCCCTGATCGTGATTTTCCAACCCGAGCTGCGCAATGGCCTCGCCCGACTCGGCAGCAAGAGGCTCTTTTTCTTCTCCAGCAAGCAGCGCATCGCCTTTCTTGAACGTTTTGCGGACGCCGTTATCAATCTTTCCAAAAAACGCATCGGTGCACTCTTCGCCATTCAGCGGGACGTCAGCTTGAAGGAACACCTCGACAGCGGAGTAATTTTGGATGCGCAGTTTTCTCCTGAACTCGCATTGGCCGTCTTTTATCCGAAAGCTCCGCTCCACGACGGTGGCATGATCATCGCCGATGACCGGGTAGCGGGGGCAGCCTGCGTATTCCCGGTCACCGAACGCGAGATGCAGGATCGCTCGACCGGGCTCCGGCATCGTGCGGCCATCGGGCTTACCGAACGGACTGATGCGATCGCGGTGGTCGTCAGCGAGGAAACCGGCGGAATTTCCATCTGTGAAAATGGCGTGCTCCAGCGCAATCTGACCGAAAAGCAATTCCGCGAAAAAATCGCCAAACTCTTTTTCTCCAGCAAGCTCTCAAATGAAACTGAAAATTCTGAACAACTGGACCGCAAAGATCCTCTCTCTCCTTCTGGCGATAACGATCTGGTCTCTGATTAAAGACCAGTTAGCGAGCAACGACGGAGCGGGTTCCAAAGCACCTTCAGTACCTCCTCGTGCCACGATCGTGCCTGATGAGCCGGGAACAACCCGTCCACCGGGCACCAAAAAGCGCTAGAACGGAATTCGTTCCAGCGCTTTTTGAAGGGACCGAATTTTTTTACAGAAGGCCAAGCGCTGCGGAAATCAGAAGATCGTCATCGATCAACCATTTCGCCGCTTCCCCACCCGGACTGGAGGTCTTTGGAGGTGCCGTGGATTCCGAAACGTCGATGGTGAGACCCTCGCCACGAATCCGACGGGCGACTCCACCGGCATCATACAGAGCGATGAAAGCGGCCAACACATTGACCGAAGTTTGGGTGGTGGCGGCTTCGTCATTGCGGCCGAGCAAGGCGTCCAACAGAACTGGCGTTGGATCGACAGAACTCGCAAGACGGGTCCCCACCCCATTTGGAGTGCTGCTGAGGTCGGATGCACCGGCGGCTTTCAGTTCGGAAGCAAGTGCCTCCATCCGCCCGGCAAGTCCGGAAACAGCAAGTGCCGTCGGAATGCGGGCCTCAAGGGCGGACGCAAGGGCGACCTGACGGGCGTGAAGACGCGCCCAGTCCGGTGAACGAAGCGCGGAATCGCCATCGGAACCGGTGCGGCGACCCGCCACTCCTGTTTGCACGAAGGAAGCGATGGCTTCTGCCGCACGCTTGCAAGGGATGCCCGAGCAAACCGGGGCGAGAGCAAATGCGGCAAGACGGCTGGAAAGTAGAACATTCCCCATGGCCTGCATCTTGGCACCCAAAAGGGCGTCGCGCTCACGCTTCACTGTGAAGAATTCCATGGCACGGCGCAGGGTGACTTCCAATTGCGGAATGTCCCAAGGCTTCGTCATGTAGCGGAAAATACCACCTTGGTTGACCGAGCCGATGGCGGCATCGATGTCCGAATAGGCGGTCGACAAAATCTTGATGATGTCCGGATAATCATCGGCAATTTTCGAGAGGAATCCGACACCCGTTTCATTCGGCATGCGTTGGTCCGTCACGATGATGCCGATTTCATTGGCATGCTGGCGGAACACCGCGAGGGCCTGAATACCATCCTCGGCTTCAAGAATTCTGAATTTCTCACCGAACAATCGGCGGAAATATTTACGTGTATTCGCCTCGTCATCCACGAACAGGATGGCATAGCGCTGGTAATCATAGGAGTCGATCTCGTTGCTCATGGTAGTCGATGAAAGCGATGGTTTGGG
>JBDSZP010000220.1:0-19428 GCA_039925065.1 Luteolibacter sp. | reverse complement strand
CTGAGACATTCGTTCGCCACCCACTTGTTGGAGGATGGGACGGATTTGCGGACGATCCAGGAGGTCCTGGGGCACGAGGACATCACCACGACAGAGATTTACCTGCATGTGGCGACGGGCACGAATGGATTGGGGGTAGTGAGTCCGCTGGATCGCCTTTGAGCTTCGGAAGTCCCCTCTCCCATTGGCAGATTTCCAGGATTTCCAGGAAGAACAGCCCGGCAATCACAGGCTCAAGCGCCCGGTGCGGAGTCCTTCGGAGAGCTGAACCTTTAAAGAATTATAATTGGAATAATTCTTGATTGAGACTGCTTCGCAAGTATTTTGCCGCCGCAATGGTCAGCAAAACCCCAGATCAACCGGCCGAAATCGAGATCCCCGAGGAAATCTCCGGGCTCCGCATGACGCGTCAGCGGCAGGAGGTTTACCGGATCCTCCAGCAAGATCGGAATCACCCGACCGCGAATGATGTCTTCATGCGCGTAAAGGACCGCTTGCCAAATATTTCCCTCGCTACGGTTTACAACTGTCTCGAAGCGCTCGTGCAACACGGCATTATCCGCCAGGTGAATTTCGAGCGCGAGTCATCCCGCTACTGCCCGAATCTCAGCGAGCACGGCCATTTCCACGACGCGACCACCGGCATCATCCACGATGTGGATTTCAAGCCGGGCATCAGCTTGGCCGACGTCCTCCAACTCCCACCCGGCGCACTCATCGAAGACGTCGAAATCACCCTGCGCGGCAAAATCGCCGTCTCATAATTCCCATCCTCTTCCATCCCCTATCCCCGATCCACGATCTTCTTCCAAAATGAGCCTGCACATCAACAACCTCCACGCCACCCTTGAAGATGGCACCGAAATCCTCAAGGGCGTCAACCTCGACATCCCGAAGGGCGAAGTCCACGCGATCATGGGACCTAACGGCTCCGGCAAGTCCACTCTGTCAAAGGTCATCGCCGGCCACGAAAGCTACGTCGTCACCGCAGGTTCGGTGACTCAGGACGGTGAGGAAATCCTCGAGAAGTCCATCGACGAACGCTCACGCGGCGGCATTTTCCTCGCGTTCCAATATCCTTCCGAAGTTCCCGGAGTTTCGAACGCCAACTTCATCCGCGCCGCCCTCCAAGCGCGCCTTCCAAAAGGCGAGGAAATCGACGCCGTCGCCTATTACAAGAATCTCTACTCGAAAATGGACCATCTCGAAATGGACCGCAAGTTCACCGCCCGCGCCGTGAATGAAGGTTTCTCCGGTGGTGAGAAAAAGCGCAACGAGATCCTCCAGATGATGATGCTCGAACCGGAATACTGCATCCTCGATGAAACCGACTCCGGCCTCGATATCGACGCGCTCAAAATCGTCGCCAAAGGCGTGAACGCCATGCGCTCGCCCGACCGCGGCATCCTCCTCATCACCCACTATCAGCGCCTGCTCGACTACATCAAACCGGACTACGTCCACGTGATGGCCGAAGGAAAAATCGTCCGCTCCGGCGGCCCCGAGCTCGCCTTGGAATTGGAAAAAGACGGCTACGAGTTCCTGAAGGAGCCCGCCCTCGCCTGATCTTGGTTTTCTTCCCTGAAAACTGAAAACTTCTCACTAACAAACTTTCCGCCATGTCCTACGACACCACAGACGTTCTCGATACGGAAACCCGCGAAGCGATCGACATCGACCGCACGAAGGGAGATTTCACGTTTCCGGAGCGCAACAAATTCGACGCCGGACGTGGCCTCACTTCCGCAACGGTCGATTACATTTCCGACGTCAAGAACGACCCTGATTGGGTTCGCGAATTCCGTCACAAGGCGTTGAAGACGTTCTTGGAAAAGCCGATGCCCACCAACTGGGCAACGAAGGATCTGGAGAACATCGATTTCGACGTCATTCGTTATTATCTATCCGACGGTGAAAAGCCCAAGCGTTCGTGGGACGATGTGCCTGCCGACGTTTTGGAAACTTTCGAACGCCTCGGCATTCCCCAACAAGAGCGTGCGTTCCTCGCCGGCGTCGAAGCACAGTTCGACTCGGAAGCCGCCTACTCGAACGTGAAGGAAGAGCTGACGAAACAAGGCGTCATTTTCTGCAACTCCACCGAAGGCCTGAAGGAGCATGAGGAAATTTTCCGCCCGTGGTTCGGCAAGGTCATCCCGACTGGTGACAACAAATTCTCCGCGTTGAACTCCGCGGTTTTCTCCGGTGGTTCGTTCATCTACATCCCGAAAGGCGTGAAGCTGAAGCAACCGCTGCAGGCTTATTTCCGCATCAACTCGGAAAACTTCGGCCAGTTCGAGCGCACGCTCATCATCGCGGACGAAGGTGCCGAGCTGATGTATATGGAAGGCTGCACCGCGCCGAAATTCGAGACCGCCACGCTGCACTCCGCCGTTGTCGAGCTCGTCGCACTCAAAGGCGCGAAGATCCAATACGTCACCGTGCAAAACTGGTCGTCCAACGTCTTCAACCTGGTTACCAAACGCGGCATCGCGATGGAGGACGCGGAAGTCCGATGGATCGATTGCAACATCGGCTCGCGTCTCACGATGAAATATCCCGGCGTGATCATGAAGGGCAAGCGCGCCCGCGGTGAGGTCATTTCCATCGCTCTCGCCAACACCGGACAACATCAGGACACCGGAGCGAAAATGATTCACGCCGCCGATGACACGACTTCCAACGTCGTTTCGAAATCCATCTCCGTCGGCGAAGGACGCTCCACCTATCGCGGCCAAGTCCACATTCCGAAGCATCTGAAGGGTTGCAAAAACAACACCGAATGCGACGCGCTGCTCATCAACAGCAAGAGCCGCACCGACACCTATCCGGCGATCACCGTGAAGGGCAACAAGCACGCCACCCAGCACGAAGCTTCCGTTAGCCAGGTGTCCGACGACATGCTCTTCTACATGCAACAACGCGGCCTCAACGAAGGCCAGGCCATGTCGCTCGCCGTCAACGGCTTCATCAACGACCTCGTCCGCGAATTCCCGATGGAATACTCCGTCGAACTCAAGCGCCTCATCGATTTGGAAATGGAAGGCAGCGTCGGCTGATGCCGCGCCCGTCCAGCGAACCTCCTATTCTATCTTTTCCCATGCCCGCCGTGCTCGAACAAACTTCGTCCCTACTCGAATCCGCTCCGGAAACTCCCGCCTATCTGCCAGCTTGGTTCGCCAGCCGCCAGCAAGCCGCTTGGCAACGTTTCCTCGCCACTCCCGCTCCGAAACGCGGCGATGAAACCTGGCGCTTCTCCACCATCAAGCAGCTCGATTTCTCCAGCTTCCAAAAGGCTCCGGCATCCGGCGTGAACGAACTCATCGCCCGCTCCACCGGCCTCGAGGCTCCGGCAGCGAAACTGATTTTCGTGAATGACGAACTCGTGCACGTGGAATCGCATTTGCCGGAAGGCGTCATCTGCCTGCCGCTCGCCGAAGCGCTGGTTTCCCACAGCGATCTGGTGCAGGCGCATTTCATGAAACAGGAAACACGTCTCGGCTCCGCTAAATTTGCGGCGCTGCACGAAGCCTCGCTAACGAACGGCTTGTTCGTCCACGTTTCCGACAAGGTCGAGGTCGAAGGCACGATCGAAGTCCACCACTGGATCAGCGGTGAAAACACGGTCGTCTTCCCACACACATTGATCGTCACCGGCACGAGTTCGAAAGTCCGCGTCGTCGATATTTTCCGCTCGGCGGAGGATGCTCAACCGGGCCTCGCCATCGCCGTCAACGACCTGAGCGCTGGCAAAAACTCGAAGCTCGATTACGTCGCCATCCAGGCCTTCAACGAAGTCACCCGCGTCATCCAGATCAACGAAACCGCCGCTGCCCGCGATGCATCCACCACCGGATTCATCCTCAACACAGGCGCTTCATGGGCACGCAACGAATCGCTGTCCCGCCTCGAAGGTTCCGGCTCACGTTCGGACATGCTCTCCGTCAGCATCCCGGCCCACGAACAGGAATACGACCAGCGCACGTTCCAACATCACGTTTCCGAAGGCGCCTACTCGGATCTGTTATACAAGAACTCCCTCTACGACGATTCCCGCACGATTTTCTCCGGGCTCATTTTCGTCGATGAAGGCGCACACCACACGGATGCCTATCAGACCTGCCGCAATCTCCTGATGAGCGATACCTGCGAGGCGAACTCCATGCCCGGCCTCGAAATCAACGCCGATCAGGTGAAGTGCTCCCACGGCAGCACTTCCTCCCAGATCAGCGATGAGGAAATTTTCTATCTCTGCGCCCGCGGCATCCAACCTGCCAGCGCCCGCCAACTCATCGCCCGCGGTTTCTCCGTGGATGTGGTCGAGCGGTTGAAAAACGATGCCGTCGAAGAACTCGTCCTGAAATTCATCGACGACAAATTCGAGCACATCGCCTCGCGCGGAGCTTGAAAATTGGACCGTGGACATCGGGGCACGTGAGCGCTTAGGATCGCTCACGTGAAAGCCGCCCTCGGATGTCTTTGCCTTCTGAGCACGCCGTTGCTGGCGGCGGACGAAGCGCGGCTGGAATATGCCATCGGCGTCCTGGAAGAAGCGCGGAACGTGAACACGGCGCAGGATCATTTCGAGAAAGCCCGGCTCGCCGATCCCCTTGCGCTGCCGCTCGTCCAGCGGGCAGTGAAGCAGCGGCTCGAACACGACGATCGTGGCGGAGCGGTGAAACTTTTCCACGACTTGAGCGCGGCCCGGCCGGACGACCTGAAGGTGCAGTTGCTCTTCGCGGATTTCCTCGCCCAGCAAGGCCAGGACGACTCGATGGCGACGAAACTCGCCACGGATGCGTTGGAATCCTCGTTGAAAAAACACCCGGGAAATCCCCAGATCATCCGGCGGCTCTATCAATTCTACCGGACCAGCGATCGGGAATCCCAAGCCACCGCATTGCTTGACCAACTCGCCCCGGCCGATCCGGAGTCAGCACTACTCTATGCCTCTCTCAGCCACAGCGCGGAGGAGGCCAACGAAGCCGCGAAACGCGAAAAGCTCGATCAACACTACCTTCTCGCCCTCGCCGCTCATCCGGAAATTGCCTCGCTGGCCCGCACCGCCTCCGAGTATTTTCGCGAAAGCGAGCGGTTGGATTTGGCCATCGATGTGTTGGAGCGCCACGTCAAAGCGGCCCCATCTTCGCTCGATCTCCGGACCCGCTTGGGGGTGCTGCTTTTCGCCGCGAAGCAGGACGAAAAGGGAGAAGCGGTGCTCAAACAGATTCTCGAAATCAACCCGAACCAAGCCCTCGCCCATCAGGCTTTGGCAAAATTCTACCGCTCCCATGACAAACCGGAACTCGCCCGCTACCACGCCAGCGAACTTCTGAAAATCCGCAGCGGTTCCCCCGACGAATTTCTCAAACTCGCCGACGAATGGCTGGCCGCCGAAGATCCACGTTCGGCCCGCCTCCTGCTGGAACGCGCGGTTTTCAATCACCCGGATCATTTCGAGCTGCTTCAAAAACTCGCCATCGCCACCCGCCGCGATCCGGAAACACGGGAAAATGCCGCCCGGCTTTTCCGCGAGGCCGAGGCAGCCAAACCCGCCGACGTCAAAAACGAGCCAGCTTTCCTCATTGAGTCCGCCGAAACGCTCATCGCCCAAGGCCAAAGCAAGGCCGCCGATGAACGGCTGCGCGACGCGATCCGGGCCTATCCACCGGAGGCGAAAAAGGAAACCGCCGCAGCACTCCGTCGGCTGGCCGATCTCTGGGACTCAGAAAAAAGGAATGCCGACGCCGCCAAGTCTCTCCGCCAACGTGCGGATGCCCTCGACCGTTAATATTTCCTAGCAAATCCCAAGCAGCAAAAGTCTTGCGCTAAGTCAGGGCTCGCACTACGTCCACGCGTCATGACTCCTGAAACGACCCTCATTTTGTTCAAGCCCGATGCGATTGCTAAAAATCTCACCGGCCAAGTTCTCGCCCGTTTCCAAGCCGCTGGCTTCGTGATCCGTGGTATCAAGATGATGCAGCTCAGCGACGAAATCCTCGCCGAGCACTACTCGCACATCGCCGACAAACCGTTCTTTCCTTCCGTCCGCAACTTCATGCAGGAAACTCCGGTGATCGCCCTCGCCCTCGAAGGTGAAAACGTCATCGCCGCCGTCCGCGATCTCCTCGGACCTACCGATTCGATGGTCGCAGCTGCCGGAACCATCCGTGGCGACTTCGGCTTCAAGGACGCCGATGCGAAGATGCGCAATGTTTGCCACGCTTCCGATTCCGTCGAAGCCGCACAAGCCGAGATCAAGCGCTTCTTCAACGAAGGCGAAATCTTCAATTACTGAAAAATGACCGTCGAACGCGTCAAGTATGTCATTTGGGCAGCCGACTTGGCGCGGGCGACGCAGTTTTATCAAAATGTTTTCGGCGCTGAGGTCACCAAGACCAACAGCGTCATGTCCGAAGTGGAAGTGGCTGGTGCGATCATCGGCATCCACGGCGGAGGAGAAGGAAAAAGAACTTGGACAGGCATCAGCTTCCAAGTCGCAGACGTGGTGGCCGGTGCCGCCGAGGTGGTCGCAGCCGGTGGCGGACTGACCCACGAGCCACAGGATGAGGACGGCGAGCCTCCGCATCTGGCGATGTGTTTTGATACGGATGGAAATGAGTTCATGCTCATCCGCAAGCGCTAGAAACATAAGAGGCCGGGACGTCTCGTCCCGGCGCATGGACGAGACGTCCCTGCCCCCTAGCGAGCGACTGAAATCACTTGTCTGAAAGCTTGTTGCGAGGAAATGCCACGGTTAGCTTGAGCCGATGTTTTTCCCCGATTTCGCATTCAATACATGGTTGGGATTGGCGATGTTGGTGACGTTTTACGTCGTTGGAATTCTACACATCCTCCATGCCCTGATGCATGTGAGAACCTCGCAAGGAACGATCGCGTGGGTGATCTCACTGCTCACGGTGCCTTTCATCGCAATTCCGATGTATTGGATTTTGGGGCGGACGCGGTTTGCCAAAAACGTCGGCGGCAGGCGCGAAAACGATAGTAATCTGAACAAGCTCGCAGTCGCCATGCACGAGCGTTTGCGGAAATACGAAGTGGACATTCCGGAAGACGATGGGTTCGAACGGGCCGCGCAATTGCTGGGCGGATTGCCGTTCACGCGCGGAAACGATTTGGAGCTGCTGATCGACGGAGAAAAAACGTTCGAGCGGATGTTCGAAGCCATCCTGGAGGCGAAGAGCTATCTGTGTGTGAATTTTTTCATCGTCCAAAATGATCGGCTCGGCATTCGGTTTCAGGAGGCCTTGATCGAGCGGGCCAGAGCAGGCGTGAAGGTTTACTTTTTGTTTGATGAAATCGGCTCGCACAAACTTCCGCGCCGTTTCCTGAAGTCACTGAAGGAGGCAGGCGTGGAATGCCACTCCTTCGGAATCAACCGTTTCTGGTGGTCGAGACTTCAGCTCAATTTCAGAAATCATCGAAAGATCGTGGTGAGCGACGGCAAAACCGCCTTCATCGGGGGACTCAACGTCGGCGACGAATACATGGGCCGGGATCAGAAATTCGGCGAATGGCGGGACACTCATTTGAAAATGCGCGGCCCTGCGGTCCAGGCCATTCAATTGGTGTTTCTGGAAGACTGGTTTTGGGCCTGCAACGAGGTTCCGGATCTTCACTGGGCAACCGAGCCCGAAGCCGCCGATCAAATCGCGGCCGTGATTCCAACCGGGCCGGCCGATCCGGCGGATTCCTGGCAGTTGATCGTGGCGGAAGCGGCGAACTCCTCGCGGAAGAAACTGTGGATCGCCTCGCCTTATTTCGTTCCGGATGAGGGCGTGCTCACGGCGCTCCAAGCAGCGGCCATCCGCGGAGTGGACGTGCGGATTCTGATCCCGGAGCGGGCCGATCACCTGCTGGTGTGGCTTTCGGCGTTTTCGTATTACGAACAATCGATCCCGTTCGGGGTGAAGCTTTTCCGTTACCACAAGGGATTCCTGCACCAGAAGGTCATGCTGATCGATGATCGTCTGGCGGCGGTCGGCACGGCGAATTTGGACAATCGCTCGTTCCGGCTGAATTTCGAAATCACCGGATTTACGACGGATGGCAAATTCGTGGCGGAGGTGGAGAAAATGCTGATGACGGATTTCACCTTCGCCCGCGAAGTGAAGGTCGAGGAATTCACCGAGAAGCCGTTCCTATTTCGAGCCGCTTGCCGGGCCGCGCGACTGCTGGCACCGATTCAGTAAGCACAAAAAAAGCCCGGACGCGGGAAGCGACCGGGCTTTTTTAAAAAATTTTCGAACGATCAGTTCTTCGCAACGCTGCCGAGATCCGGGCGCTGGCGGACGATGTTTGCCAACATCTTGCGGCAGTGATCGTAACTGGTGCGCTGGCTCAGAAGCTCGGCACTGCGGGTCATCGAGCCCCACTGGACGACATTCATTTCAATCGTGCGGGTCGCCCAGAGATCCATGACTTCCTTGGTAGGAGTGTAGATATCGACTGTTCCGGTGCCGAGAAGCGCTGAACCGTAGTCATCAACGACATAGAGGTAAGGCAGGCCTTTGATCCGGAAAGTCGTACCAACCGGGTAGAACGACCAGTCAGCAGCAGCACTCCGGACGTGATCATTGTAGCGGAGCTGGGTGCCAGTGGCGTTCTTGTCGCCGTAGATCAGGTGATCGGACTCGGTGGAAGTGTAGGCAGTGGTGCGGACGATGCGGGTGCGGTCACTGAATGCATAAACAGGCATCGAGTGTTTGTCGCGGGGCTTTCCGGCCGCAGCGGCGACCGCAATGGAGGAGGCGGGAGGCAGCGCGAAGCTTTCACGTTTCGCATAGATGCCGGAGCCAATGGAAGATTTGGAGACCACGTTCAAACCGGAATTTCCACAACTAGTGAAGAATGCCGCGAGGAGCGCGAGGGAAGAGAGGGAAATGAGTCGGAAAATCATGCTTTCGGGATAGGGATAAGCTTTAGGGAAGCGTTCAACAAACGCGCGCATCTCATAGGCGACATTCCGCATTTCAGCAAACCGAAAAACCCAATGTTAGGGCATTCACAATGTATGCGCGTTGGTTTTAAGGCAGTTACGCATTTCTTTACCGAAATATATTTTAATTAAAAATCAACATTTCCGTAAAAAGTTTACTAACGCATCGCGGCTGGGAGCCATGCGCGGGCTCCGGTACTACGGTCGGAAGCAGCCCTGAAAAAGCCATCCAACCCGCGCCGGGCATGGAGATCCGCCACCGCATCCACTGCCCGGGCCCAGCGCCAACGGAAGCCGGCATCACGCAATCTCACCGATTCCGCCCAGCGACTTTTTAAAACAAGTTCCGTCTCGGTCCCCATCAGGCAGGCACCGATTTTCAACATCCATTGCGCCGCAGGCAGACCGAGCGGCATGCCCACCGCTTCACGGAACGTGCGCATCCACTCGCGGTTCGTCGGAAATTCCGGCGCGGTGACATTGATCGCTCCATCGAGAAACGGATCGTTGATCGCAAAATCCACCGCTCTCAAAAAATCCTCCATGTGGATCCAACTGATCCGCTGGTTCCCGCCGCCCATCGCCCCGCCGAGGCCGCGGGCAGTGAGCTTGCGCAACACATCATAAACCGTGTCCTCTTCGTTGGCCAAAACCATGCCGATCCTCAATGCCAGCTTCCGCGTTTCCGCAGGGACGTTCGCATTGAAAAACGCATCTTCCCACGCCTGCGCCACGTCGCATGAAAAACCCGTTCCCGGTTCCCCCAGCCAATCATTCTGCGGTTTGTCTTCCGCGTGGCGATACCATGTCGCGGTGCTCGCATTCAGCCAGGTCTTCGGCGGAGTTTTGCAACCGGCGATCGCCTGGCCGATCACCCGCGTGGCATCCACGCGAGACTCGATGATCTCGCGGCGGTTCTCCTCCGTGTAACGGCAGTTCACGCTGCGGCCCGCGAGATTGATGACAGCCTCCGCGCCTTCCAGAGCGAGCGCCCAAGGACCGAGCGTTTTTCCGTCCCATTCCAAAAACATTCCGTCGCCGCTCCAGCCCTCACGACTGCGGGCAATGGCGACCACCTCTTTCCCATGACGGGCAAAATGGCGGGTCAAATAGCGGCCAAGGAATCCATTGGCTCCAAAAATTACGATCACGGGGTTCATCAAAGTGTTGGTTGAAATTTTCTATTTAAATTAAATAGGGCAGCCGTCCTCGCAGATCGGTCGCGGGTGGAATCGAGCGCGGCGGTGGTCGCATTCATTTCGTATTCCTTTTTGTTTTTCGTGTATTTCGATCTTTCAGGAATTTCTGAAAGATCCCTGCAAAAAAATTAGCTGAAAAATTTCGCGGCCAGTTGCACGGCCGGCCCATATTTCATCGAAGAGATCCGATCCGACATTTTCGACGCGAACCCGACAAAATCCTCAAGCTGCCGCATCTGATCGTAAAAAGCTTTTCCCTCGGGCGTATCGATTTCCCGGCTCTCCTCCGCGCACTTGCTCAAAATTGCCATCGCAGGCTCGATCTCCCGGCGCTTCCTCTCGCGAGCGACGATCGTGAAAATCTGCCACACGTCCTTCTCCGCCTCGAAAAACTCACGACGTTCGCCTTTTTTCACCACCACCCGCAGCAAGCCCCACGCGACCAACTCCTTAAGGTTGGTGTGAGCGTTGCCCCTGCTGATCTCCAGATTTTCCATCACATCATCCGTCGTCATTGGCTGGGGTGCGGTCATCAGCAGCGCGTGAATTTGCGCCATCGTCCGGTTGATCCCCCACTGGGTGCCAAGCGCTCCCCATTGGGCGACGAATTCGTCCCTGGCGTGCTTCAGCTTGTCATCTTCCTCGCTCACGTTTTCAATAAATACTGAAAACTCAGAAATCACAAGTAGAAATGTTCTTTGTTTCGCTTGGATGCGTTCCTCGATCCACCACGGGGCCGCCCTTTTATCGGCCAAAATCCAGCACCATCGCGCTCGACTCCGCAGGATTGCTTGATCAAAATTCCCGCATGAAACCACGCTTTTCTCCTCCCCACGGCGGGCAAAACAAACAGGCACGCGAAAACCGCCATGTCCAGACGGTGGAACACATCGTGCCCTCACTGGATGAGGACGACGTAATGGCCATCGTTTCCCAACAGGCGACGCCGTTCGTTCTGATCCTTGATTGCGTGCAGGATCCTCACAACCTCGGAGCGATCCTGCGCACGGCGGACGGAGCGGGCGTCCATGTCGTGGTCGCGCCGAAAGACAAGGCCGTGGGCATCACGGAAACCGTGCGCCGCATTTCCGTGGGAGCGGCCGATCATGTGCCGTTTGCCCAAGTCACGAACCTCGCCCGGACGATGGAAAAACTCAAAGCCGCAGGATTGTGGATCGTCGGCACCTCGGATCACGCGAATTCAAAATCGATTTATGAGCTGGATTTGAAAGGCCCCATCGCCCTCGTGCTCGGTGCCGAGGAAAAAGGCATGCGCCGTCTGACTGCTGAAAGTTGTGATTTCCTCGCCTCCATTCCGATGGCAGGAAGAATCGAATGCCTGAACGTTTCCGTAGCCACCGGCGTCTGTTTGTTCGAGGCGGTGCGGCAGCGTCGGGCTTCCCATGAATGAGCCCGTGCGGGTGCTGTCCGATCTTCATCTCGGGCACAAAATCTCGCGGATCGAAAAAGTCTCCGCCTTGCGTCCGCTCATCGCCGGCGCGGGAACGGTCATCTTCAATGGCGATACTTGGCAGGAACTCGCGCGGCCGTTTCTCGCCCGCTCGACAGTCATGTTGGACGAATTGAAAGCGCTCTGCGCGGAAGAGGGCGCGGAAGCCGTTTTCCTATCAGGAAACCACGACCCCGGATGGCCCGGGCCCGGATGGGTGGAGCTCGCAGGAGGGAAGATTGTCATCATGCATGGCGATGCTCTGTTGTTCGATGGCTCGCCCTGGAAGCGCGAAATCCTCGTCAACGGCCAACGCGTCACGGAAGTCTGGCAACAACATCCTCTAGCCGATCACGATGCAGAGGAACGCTTGCGGGTGGCCCGGCAGATTGCCCGGGAATTGTGCAGCGTGGAATATCCGAACGGCCGTTATTTCATCCAGCGGGCTTGGGATGCGGTCATTCCCCCTCGCCGGGCGCTCAAAATGATCGAAGCGTGGTTCACCCAGGACTCCACGGGTGCGAAATTTTGCGAAAACTACTTTCCAAACGCGGAAGTCCTCGTCATCGGGCATTTCCACCGCGAGGGGAGTTGGGAGAAAAACAACCGGCGCATCATCAACACCGGTTCCTTCACCAGCCCTGGTCGCGCCCATTGGGTGGAATGGAATGGCGGCCTGCTCAGCCGCGGTGTGATCGATGAAACCCCGGAAGGCTGCCGGAAAGGCCGGACGCTCGACGTGTGGCGCTGGTGAAATCCGCGCGGAAAAAGATGGTACACGAGGACGGGATCGAACCGCCGACCAATCCGGTGTAAGCGGACCGCTCTACCGCTGAGCTACTCGTGCAGGGGCAGGGCGGGAAACTGCCGGAGGATTTCAACAAGATCAAGCCAAGAGTGTTGCGGGCTTGCGGGCGGGCCGCGGCGGTGGTTTCTTCCCCCCACGAATGCATTTGCGCTTATCAGATCAGGAACTCGCGACTTTGGTGGAAATGGTCAGCCTCGCAGCCAACGTCGCATCATGGAATCAGAAGGAAACGGCCAATGATCAGGTGTCGGCCTTCGAGGATCTTGAGAGCAAGATTCTGGAAAAAGCGGGTCACTCCGGTTTGGGTGACTGGATCGAATTCGACGAGGAGAGCCAGCGTTTCCGCGTAAAACAGGAAATGGAAGAGCGCCTCTTCTACCACGAATGCTACGATGAATTCCGCAACGAAAGTTTCTGGGACGAGCTTGCCGTTAGGATGGCGGATCGTGACCTCGCGCGTGCCATCGGTTTCGCCGAGTGGGAGAAACTGAGCGAAGAAGATCGCCGCGCACGCACGGTGACGTGGGAAAAACGCTACTGGGAGGAATTTTCCAAACGCGGCGTGGAGCGAGTCGTTGTGGTGACTCCACCTTGCGAGGGGTGAAGAGGTTGATAGCGATTGGTTATCGTTGATGGAAAGAGAGTCAGAGCCCCGCTCTTCTCTTGCTATCAACCATCAACC
The DNA here is from genome assembly GCA_039925065.1 of Luteolibacter sp. Classification (GTDB taxonomy): domain Bacteria; phylum Verrucomicrobiota; class Verrucomicrobiia; order Verrucomicrobiales; family Akkermansiaceae; genus Luteolibacter. Next base: position 6,333 of record JBDSZP010000220.1, on the reverse strand, counting down.
CTCAACTTCCACCGGCATCATGTAGGAAAGCAGGCTGCCGAGCTTGTCGCGCAGCTTGGAGCGCGGGACAATAGCGTCGATCAAACCGTGTTCGAGCATGAACTCGGCCGTTTGGAAACCGGGTGGAAGGTTCTGGTGCGTCGTTTCCTTCACCACGCGCGGGCCTGCGAAGCCAATCATGCACTTGGGCTCGGCGATGTTGATATCCCCGATGGTGGCGAATGATGCGGTGACGCCGCCGGTCGTTGGATGGGTCAGCACGGAAATGTAAGGAAGTTTTGCCTCCGAGAGCCGAGCCAGGGCTCCGCAGGTTTTCGCCATTTGCATCAGCGAAAGCATACCTTCCTGCATCCGTGCGCCGGACGAGGCGGAAACGATGATGACTCCACGCTTTTCGGCGATCGCCATTTCGATGGCGCGGGTGATTTTTTCACCAACGACGGAACCCATGGAACCGGCGAAGAATTTGAAATCCATCACCGCAATCATCGCACGCTGGCCATCAATCGAAAGCCGTCCGGAAATCACGGCGTCATCAAGACCGGTTTTTTCCCGCAAGGCAGCGGTCTTTTCCGCATATCCGTTGAAACCGAGGGGGTTCCCGGACACCAAACCGATTTCAGTTTCCTCGAAAGTTCCCGGATCCGCCAGAATCTCGATCCGCTCACGGGAATCGATGAGAAAATGATGGGTGCAATGCACGCAAACATGGAGATTTTGTTTCAGCTCGAGCACGTGGATCAAGGCACCGCACTCGGGGCACTTTACCCAAAGGCCCTCGGGCATGTCCTCACGTCGATCGATACTGCGCAGTCGGGGTTTGCTGAAAATGCCCATGAATTTGGAAAGTTGCTAACGAATCGGAAGCTGGATCTGCCGCAGAGGACTTCCGTGGCGGCGAATTTAGTGGCCGGGAGGGATGAGGACAATCCCCTTTTAAATGGAGCGCCCTGAAAATGGAATATTTTGAATTGCCATTAACGGCAAATTCGAGCACTTCTAGCCCACAGGAATAGTAAACATTCCCGTATCATTTGATGAACATCCGCAATTTTGTCAGTGGTTCCTCGGTCATTCTTGCTGGATGGCTCGGGGCAACGTTCCTCAACGAAGTGCCTGCCCAACGATATCCGAAGCTCGATAAAGCTTCTTCCGCGATTCCACGGATCGATGAGAAAATTGCGTCCGTGACGGACACAAAACCCTCAGGCTTAACGAGTTCGGTCGCGCATTAAACCTCGGCACGTCATGGCGGAAAAACCTATCGTTTGCGATAAAAAGCCGCTGGCACTCGAAGTCGAGGCTGGCGTGCATTGGTGGTGTTCCTGCGGCCGTTCCGGACATCCGCCGTTTTGTGACGGTTCGCACAAGGGCACAGGCTTGCAACCGGTGAAATACGAAGTGGCCGAGAAAAAAACCGTTTGGTGGTGCCAGTGCAAACACACGGCAAATCCACCACTCTGCGATGGTTCGCACAAGAACCTGCCTGCCACAGAACAATGAAAAATCGCCCCGGCATTCACCGGGACGGCTTATAAGAAGGGTTGGTTTCAATACGTTTTCAACCACTCGATGATGTCGGCCACGTCTTGTGGGACAAGACCGAGCTGATCCGCACCGAGCATCAGGGAACGATCCATGTTGTTGCGTGCGGCAATTTCATTCTTCGGAACTTTCTGGGTAATTCCTCCGGTGGATCGAATGATAATCGGATCGCCATCCGCGAGAATTCGGCCGTCGATCCATTTCCCGTTCTGCAATTGGATGGCGGTACCGTCATAACCGTGGGCGATGTCCGCAGAAGGATCGATGATCGCCTTGGCAATGACATCAGCAGGTTGGCGGCTGCCGAAGCCCTTCAGGTCCGGCGCGTAGTCCGGTCCAACTCCATCAAACTTGTGGCACATGATGCAACGTCCGGCGGCAATTTTTCCGCGAGCGGCATCGCCCTTCAACGCGGCAACATCGGCGACGGTGAATTTGGTGCCAGCCGGTTTCAAAGGAACCATCACTTCCACAAGCGGGTCGGATTTTTCCATCAACCCACGTTTTTCCAACTCCGACTTCAAGCCAAACGATGACCATTCGCCATCGCTACGGTTCATCAGCCACCAGAGCGATTGGCCCCTGACGGGCGATCCCTCCGCCGCCAGATCCATCAGGGCTTCAGCCGAGGCGCGGGACTTGATGAAAGCGATTGAATCCACAGCGAGCTTGCGTTGTTCATCGCTCAGAGAACCATTCGATGCACGGACTTTCAACGCACCAATAGCAGCCTCCGGCTTCAATCGCCATGTGAGACGGGCGAACGCATCCGACCATGCCGACGGTTCGCCAGGCTTCATCGCTTCGACAAGCGCCTTCCAAAGCTCTTCGGCATGGTGCCCGGCTCCGATGCCTAACGTATCCAAATAGGAACGGTCCTTGCCATCGTAACCCTTCGCGACATTCACCAGAATTACCCTGGATTCTTCGAAGTTCCTATAACGCATGGCACTGGCAGCTTCCGCTCTGACTTCCGGTGCCGGATCACTGGAAAGCTTGCGGGCGTAGGGCAGATCGTCGATTGCCCCATCAGTCCGCCGGATCGCACGGAATGCGGTTAGTCGCGTGGATGGGTTCTTGTCCGTGAGCAGGGAATTGAGTTCGGCCCGACCTTTTTCACCAAGATATGGCAATAACCAGATGGCCCGCGCGGAGATGTAGGGATTCGGATCTTTCAATACGCGGACTACCGCATCGAACGCGGCGGGACCTGAGGATTTGAGCTTTTGATAACCGAGATAACGGACATTCACTGCCGGGGATTTCAAGGCGAGCACCGCTCCTTCGATCGTGTTTGGATCGATTTTTGGAACGACGGGCTTGAATCCTTTCGGCGCAATTCGATAGATCACTCCGGATGCGGCATCATCCTGGGTATCGTGGCCGCCTACGCGTGGATCGGTCCAATCACTCACATAAATCGCGCCGTCAGCGCCGACACAAACATCGGAAGGGCGGAAATTGAAACGGGTCTTGTCATCCTTAACAGCGTTTTCGGAATTTTTGCCTTCGCCGGTGAAGTCAGCGCCGACAAATTTTTTCTCGGGATTGGTGGTCAGGAAATCCGTGCGGTCGAGTTTGAAACCCGCTCCTTCCAAGGTCGGTTGATAACTGAAAATGACGTTCCGTGCGGCTTCGCAGGACAGCAGCGTTCCTGCGAATTTTTCGCCGAATGCGCCGTTCTCATAAAATGCAATTCCGGTGGGAGAACCGCCGCCATAAACGTCACCTGCCGGCATGCTGTCCGGGTCTTCCTGACGCCAGTGGGCAATGGGGATGTTTTGTCCGGGGCGTTGATCGGCATTCCAAAATCGCGTGCCGTCGTTTGAGAAATAGCCGGCATTTCCATATTCGAGCACGTGGCTGGTCCGGCAGGCTGGCGGATCGTCGTTGTCGTTTTGAAAAACATATCCGCGCGAGTTGATCGTTTGCTCGTAGGAATTTCGATAGCCGTAGCCGACGCACTCGGCATGCGTCGCGTCCGGATTCATGCGGATGGTGAACCCGCCAACATAGACAAAGCCATCATCGCTGGCTTGACCGGAAATCGCCTTGGTGTCCACGGGCCATTCTCCGCCACCGCTTTGATAATAGTCGCTGCCGATGCGGAATGTTTTGCCGGACTTATCGGTGAAGACTCCACAGGTATTTCCTTGGTTGAAATAGAATTTTCCGTCGGGCCCTGCGGTGAGCGAATGCAGCGAGTGGTCGTGGTTTTTCCCGTTGAAACCGGTGAGCATCACCTCCCGCGTATCGCCGTCCGCCGGATTGAATTTCAAGTCGCGGTTGACGTCAGTGAGTTTGATCAGATTCGGCGGTTGGGAAACGATGACCACGTTGTCGAAAACCGCGATGCCTAACGGCGACACGAGTTCGGGATCCTGCCAAAACGTCTTGGAGCTGTCCGATTTTCCGTCCCCATCCGTATCTTCCAGAACGACGATCCGGTCACCGCCCGGCTGGCGACCTGCTTTTCCCCGATAATTCACGCCTTCCGTGACCCAGATCCGACCATGGTGGTCGATATCCATGTTGGTCGGGTTGAAAAGCGCAGGAGAAACCGCCCACGGAGTGATTTCCAAACCCTCTGGCAACACGAAAGAATTGAGCGCCATCGCTGGCGGTTCCTGGCTCGGTGACCAGGCATGCGCGGAGGATAAAATCGTTAAAAGCGTCAGTCCGGGAAGAAATTTCATGGGTAATGTCGAGCTTGTGAGCAGGCTATTACGCGTAATTTCCGTGCAACTATCAATAAAACCGGGGAGCTGCTTTGACAACCCGCAGACCGCTGGTTATCCAAGCCCATGCGATCGCTGATCAAACACGTTCTCAAGCGCACCGAGCCAACCGACGATCTCCATGTGGCAGGTTGGATTCGCACCCGGCGGGACGCGAAGGCTTTTTCTTTCCTCGAACTGAATGACGGCACCTGCCTTGGAAATCTCCAGATTGTCGCCGACGCGGGAATTCCCGGATACGCGGAAATTTCCAAAATGAGCACCGGAGCATCCATCGAGGTCCGGGGAAAGCTGATTCCATCACCCGCCGCCGGACAAACGTGGGAAATGCAGGCATCTTCGCTGAAATTACTAGGCGAAGCGCCCGACGATTACCCGCTTCAGAAAAAAGGTCATAGCACTGAGTTTCTCCGTTCTATCGCCCATCTTCGGCCGCGCACGAATCTTTATGGAGCCGTCTTTCGCATGCGCAGCCGGATGGCTTATGCCGTGCATCAGTTTTTCCAGGAGCGCGATTTCATCTACGTCCACACGCCGATCATCACGGCCAGCGATTGCGAAGGGGCGGGCGAAATGTTTCGCGTTACGACGCTACCAGATGACAAAGTCTCACAGGATGCAGACGATTTCTTCGGAAAACGCGCATTTCTCACCGTGAGCGGTCAGTTGGAAGGTGAAACCTTCGCCTGCGCGCTTTCCAATATTTACACCTTCGGGCCTACTTTTCGGGCCGAAAACTCCAACACCTCGCGCCATGCCGCCGAATTCTGGATGATCGAGCCGGAAGTTGCATTTTGTGAGCTGGAGGGCGATATGGACCTTGCCGAGGCTCTGGTGAAATATCTCGTGCAGGAAGCCCTTGATAAGAATGAAGGAGATCTGTCGATTTTCGAAAAATTCGTGGATAAGGGACTACGGGAGCGGCTCGAATTCGTGGCAAGCAGGCCGTTCGAGCGAATCACCTACACCGAGGCAGTCAGGCTGCTTCAAGCAAGCGGAAGAACCTTCGCCTATCCAGTGGAATACGGGTTGAACTTACAATCCGAACACGAACGCTGGCTCACCGAAGAATATTTCAAAAAGCCAACCACGGTTTTCAATTACCCCAAAGAAATCAAACCGTTTTACATGCGCCTTAACGACGATGGCAAAACCGTAACTGCCATGGATGTACTCGTTCCTGGCATCGGCGAGATCGTCGGAGGAAGTCAGCGCGAGGAAAGGCTCGATGTTCTGTTGGATAACTTTGCCAAGCATAACCTCGATCCACAAACCTACGGCTGGTATGCCGATCTGCGGAAATACGGCAGTGTCCCCCACGCCGGTTTCGGCCTCGGATTCGAGCGGATGCTCATGTTCGTGACCGGTATGGCGAACATCCGCGACGTGATCCCCTTCGCCCGGACACCCGGTAACTGCGAGTTTTAACCGGTCCGACTGATCCAAGCCGACACCGAGCGCATCATCGACGATCTCCACGCATCGTTGGCGAGTCGGCGTGGCAAAAACCCGCAGCTACCGCCGCAAGGCCTCCGCGACTTCCAGACTGTGGTCCTTTCCTAAAAGTCCAAGGCTCGAAAATCTGCTCCGCCATTGGCAAAACAACTGAGCTACACAGACGCAACCTCGGCCATATCGACGGCAACGCCAAACGCAAGGAACACTGCAGCGGGTCCTGGCCAAACTGGCGGTCATCAGCAAGACCGTGGTTGCCATCGGTCTGATCGCATTGGATCCCGATCAAGGGTTGAGGTTTTCACGAGAGAGTGCGCATGGCGGATCATCATGACAGACAAAGTTCGCACGCGTCACACCTCCAGGCGTATTCCTGCCGCCAATCCGCCATCCCGCTCCGATCCAAAGATGCGGCTCGGCACCTGATTTTTAGTTCCTTCTTTTCAGGAAACCCTAACCCCCTGCCAGTCGGGCCGATACGCCCTCCGCCCATGACTGTCCTGTCGGATCCGCCTTGCGGCCTTTCCTCCCCCGCCAATTGTTAGATCATCCTCCCCCCCGCAAAAAAAGAGCCCGGCTCCAATTGCTTGGAGCC
>JBDSZP010000219.1:0-8227 GCA_039925065.1 Luteolibacter sp. | reverse complement strand
CAGGACAGTCCCGAAAACAAAGATTCCGCACAGAGGACTGTGCGGACCACTTTCAGACTCGCGAAACCAAGTTTCACAATCCGTTGGCAGGCCCGTCGTTCGGGAAATCCAACTGAAATTCGTCTCGCCAAACTCGGCGGATCACGCGCATCCTACCACTGGGCGGATAATCAGCTTCGGCAGAAAAAGATCCAAATGAAAGTTCAGTCCGTCTTCCTCATCTTTTTGGGAACCATTCTCCATTCCGTGGCGGCAGAGCGCGCAAGCTGGCTCTCGCCTGATAAGCAGTTCGTTGCAACTTGTTTATCCCGAAACAGCGATGGAACCGGGAGTCGGTTGGTTCTATCAACGGCAGGGCCGCCAGACGGTGGAATCATGGTGCGGGAGAATGACCGATGGATTAGAGCAAGCTGGTCGCCGGATTCCAAGTTTCTCGAAGTCACCGATGGCTCGGACGGGCATGTAACTGATATTTTTGTATACCGCGTCATTCGAAGCGAAATGCGTGATACCAAAGTCGAACGCATCACGTTCCCAGCTTTCGGAGATATCGTAAAGTCAGCGAATGCATCAGGGATACATGCCGAACTTTGGTATCACACTCCAGACATTTGGACTTACGACGTCCGTTGGGAATTCGTCGGATGGGCTGGGGATAATGTATCGATGCGACTACTCAAGCACACGCCCGGAGCTAAAGACAAAAGGGTCACCGCTACTTTTAAATCTCCAATAGAGTCAACAACCACGAATCCCGAATAGGACGGGGCTGGCTTGGCTGAAATCGCTAAATTTGAGCCAAAGAAGGAATGCGAACTCTCATGGCCATTCAATAATCAACTCGAAGTCGACGGGTGCGCTCGGTCAGCCGTTGTATGACTCTGAACATTCTGCAAATTTAATATGAAGAAGAAAATTGCAACGATCGCCTGTATCGTTTTGGGGCCACTTATGGTGAGAGGCTGCCATTGTTGCTTCCAAAGTGATTTCCGCTAGAAGAGGGCCGGGTCAGGTTCAGTTCCGGGTCTCATTCGTTGCTCCTGATGATTCGAAGCGGTGCGAAGCTTTTCTCACGGTTTACGATGAGCAATCGACGGAAGTCTCTCAACAGAAGCCCTTGCATGTTGTGTATCTCCCCTCTGATCCCACGGAGGTTCGGTTGCCCAATGAGAAGTCAGAGGCATGGATGGCCACGTTAGTTGGCGCTCTTATGTCATGCGGCGGAATCGTTCGAATAAAACGTTGGGGGCAACAATAATCAGAGCGCCCAATCGGCTCGCCGAGAAAGCCTGGAAGCACCTCACAGGGACTGGTCCTTCACGATCGATCATGCTGCTACTATGGGCTGTCACAGCCCGGACGCCGTTGTCTCGTGAGGCTTCCGAGCCATACATCTCGCTGGTGCCGATAACTTGGCCGTTCGGGGCTTTGAGGAGAAAGTAGGGTTCGCCCATGGCGGAGAGTTTCCGCTCGTAGCGGGCTTCATGGGTGCCGTTGGTGCGGGTGGATTCGGTGCCATTTTCGGCGCTGCCTTTTTCCGGGTAGAGCTGGCTGCTGAGGATCACCTCGTGGTTGCCGGCGTTGAGTGTGAAGTGGAATTTTCCGGTCTCGGTTTTCTTGAGTTCGTAATACCCTTTCATGGATTTTCGGGTTTTTGCAGGGGAAAACAGATTTTCACGCTGATAGGAAAGATGTTTTCGGGGCTGATTGTCGATGGAAATCACGGCAGAGCGGGCTGTGATTCCCGCTTTCCAAATGCCTGATTCTGGTCCTATATTCCCGCCAGCCCATCTGTGATGGAAAAGATTCCAGCCGCGCGACTTTCACGGTCCGGCGGGGTTCGGAGGGGCGACCGACTCTGTGCACCGGACTCATCATCATTCATGAAACGAAATTTCCGGCACATCTTGGCTCTGGCGATCATCGCCTTGTGCGGGCTCTTCGGTGGGTGGATGATGCACGATTTGAGCCCGGCGGAAGTGAAGAAGCCGCAGGTTTTCAGCGCTCCGGAAACACCCGTGAAACCGGCGGTCGAAAGACACCGTCCCGGGAAACCGATCTACCGCGATGAATTCCGGGACGGCACGACGGTCGAGATTTTCTCCAGTATCAAGCCGGATGAAGTGATTTTGCGCTTTCCCTCGGAGGAGACGTATCAGGCGTTTTTCTTTGCCTTGGAGAACAGCAAGATCCGCTTGGTGGATCAATTGGACCGTCTGCGCGCGATGCGGCTGCGCTACGATGATTGGGAAGAACTCTCCAGTTTGCTCGATGGCGAGCACCTCATGGCTTACGATTCCCTGCCTTCCGTCCCCGCGCCCGTCTCGCGCAAGGCCAGCGAGCAGGAAGGGCTCGTCGGATTCGGCGACTCGGTGCTGTCATGGCTCGGTATCACCTCCGATAATTCGAGCTGGGGAGCCGGTGTGAGAATCGCCGTCATCGATAGCGGTGTCGTCCCGCATCCTGACTTGCCGGGGCTGACGGATTCCATCGCGATCACGCCGTTTCCTCAGGATTTGAGCAGGACCGCAGGCCACGGCACGGCGGTCGCTTCCTTGATCGCGGGAAATAATCCGATGGCCCCTGGCATTGCCCCGGCTGCGGAACTGGTCTCCATCCGTGTCGGCAACGAATCCGGGAAAGCCGACTCTTTCGCCCTCGCCGCCGGAATCATCGCCGCTCTCGATGCGAACGTGCAGCTCATCAATATTTCGATGGGCACTACTGAAAACAATCCGCTCATCGAGGATGCCGTGTTGTTGGCGCGGGATCAGGGCGTGCTGATCGTCGCCGCTTCGGGAAACTCCGAACAAGCCGACGCCTGCTTCCCTGCTGCTTATCCGAGTGTGATCAGCGTCGGAGCCGTAGATGCGCGGGGTGTGCACCTCGATTTCTCAAACTACGGCACATATTTGTCCGTCACCGCACCCGGCTATGCGATCAACGCGGCATGGCCGGGAGACCGTTACGCGAAAATCAGTGGCACATCGGCCAGTGCTCCGATCGTCACCGGAGCCATCGCTGCCGTCATGTCGAACGGCTCCGGAATCCAAATGAATGCCAGCCAAGCGGCGGATCTCATCATGAAAAATTCCGATGAGGCCGGCTTACCGGGGCCCGATTCCGAATACGGAGTCGGCATCATCAACATGGCGCGGGTGCTGAATCGCGGGATTTCCGGAATTGTCGATGCCGCCATCACCGACCAGCGGATCGTCGATGATGCCGGTTCGAACGGCTCGATCAAAGTCACCGTGCAAAACCGGGGCACCACGGTTCTCATCAACACGCTGGTGGAAATCAGCACTACGCTCGGCTCCCGCCAGTTCAATGCGACCACCATCGCTCCCGGTGCCATCCAGACCTTTTCCATGCCCGTCCGGCTCAGTGGCTTGCCGAAAAACGAGCCGATCCAGATCAATTCCAAGATCACCCTCGGCACCGCTGGCCTGGACGTCACCCCGCAGAACAACCTGCGGGAAGACACGCTTTACGTGCCGTGAATCGGACGGGGGATAGTTTCGTTCGTTTGCGCCAAGCTGACAGACGGAGCCGATACTACTTCAATCTCTCCAACTGATCGGGCGACAACACATCTCCTCCGCTGACGGTGTAGTCGCAATTTTCTTTTGACGTTCCCATCTTTCCCATAGCCGGTCCTGATGTCCCATTCTGACATGCCGCCGCCGACAGCGAGATGGCCACGGTTGCGGCCTGCATGACCCGGATCGAACCGCAGATCGGTCCGTGCTTCCTTTGCAGGGCGATCACTTCATCGATCGAGCAATTCGTCAGATCGAAAACCTCCTTCTGACATTTGGAGCAAAACCGTCCGTTGTCCGAAAGTGCCATCCCGTCCCAGTCCATCGGGCATTTGAATGAAAAGTGGTTTTCCGTGAGCTTTTTCATGAAGCCGTCAGATAGTCCCGGCGCGATCGGATGTCGATGAAGGAAAGCCGGAGCGTCGCTGTTTGATTTGGCGAACCTCTTTGAACATCGAACATCGAACGTCGAACGTCGAACGTCGAACGTCGAACGTCGAACGTCGAACGTCGAACGCCCAACATCGAACGTCGAAGTGAAGAGAAATGAAGAGAAGGAGGCCTCAAAACTCCAACATCTGACTTTGCGTTCCTTGGCGATCTTCGCGCCTTTGCGGTCCAAATTTCTTCCCATACCTGCTGACCCTCTCTCGCAACGTGCCGGATTGATTTTCCAAAAAACATTTCGACATTCCCGCGGATGGGCGGACGGTTGCTTCCACCGCCGCCGACAACTTCCCACACCAGCCACAAAATGAAATTACCCGCGATCACAGGAATCATCCGGCGGCGGATTCTGCTGAACTATCGGGTAGCTCCGGAAGCGGTGGACGCCATTCTCCCGTCCAATTTCCGGCCGAAACGGGTCAACGGTCATTCCATTGTCGGAATCTGTTTGATTCGGTTGGAACAGGTGAGGCCAAAGGGTTTTCCTGGATTCGTGGGTTTATCGAGCGAGAACTCTGCCCATCGCATCGCGGTCGAATGGCAAGGAGCGGACGGCGTTCTGAGAGAAGGGGTTTTTGTTCCCCGGCGGGATACGGATTCCCTGTTGAACTCTCTGGCCGGAGGGCGTGTTTTTCCGGGAGTCCACCATCATTCCAACTTCAAAGTGACGGATCGGGATGGCCGGATTTCGATGGAGATCACCGCAGTCGATACGGTGGGTCCGCTCGTTAGAATTCAGGCGTCCGAGACGGAACGGTTTCCGGAGTCGTCAGTGTTTGGCTCCTTCGAGGAGTCCTCCCGGTTTTTCGAAGCGGGATGTGTGGGATACTCGTCACGCCCGAATTCCTGTGTGATGGATGGCCTTTCGCTCAAGGTTTCCAAGTGGGTGGTCTCTCCGCTGGAGGTGGAGAACGTCAGCTCGGCCTATTTCGACGATCCATCGATCTTTCCTGCGGGGAGCATTGAATTCGACCATGCGCTGCTGATGAGGGACATCCCCCACGAATGGCATTCGGAACCCGAGATGCTCGCGGAAAAACTCGGCGTGATCTCGATGTCGTAAGTGGTTGATAGCGCTGAAGGGCGTTTTCACGCGGCATGAAGACGCCCTGAAGGGCTGGACTACGAACGAAGAGTCAATAATACGGGCGCAGCATCCAGTAGCAGATCGGGCCAGTGATGGCGACGTAGAGCCAGAGCGGGAAAACCCAGCGGGCGAGCTTGCGGTGTGCGGTGAAACGGTTGGTCCAACCGGCGATGAAGGTGAAGAGGATGAACGGCAGACTCACCGCTGCGAAGGTGATGTGGGTGATGAGCAGGACCAGGTAGAACGGCCGTGATCCGGCGACTGCCGCGCGTTCGGCGGCGTCGAGCGTGCCATTGGAATCCGCATCCCCATAGAGAACCTCGGTGGCAGTGAAGTGGTAGGCGACGTAGCTCAGCAGGAAGAGGATGGACAATGCCATCGCTGCAAAAATGAATTTCCGATGGAGGGAGATCCGACCTTGTTTCACGGAGATCAAGGCACCCACGAGAGCACAGGCGGCAAGCACGTTCAGGGCGGCGTGAAAGGCAGGTAGAAACGAAAGCGAGGTGCCGGCGAGAAGATGGATGTGCAATTCCGGCCGACGCATCAGGCCGACCAGCAGGAGAACCACCGCACTGACGGCCCAAGCGACGATACCGAGTTTTTTCGAGAGCGCTTCCTGGGGAGCGCGGGACAGCCATTGCTTGCGTTCGCCGTTCATCAAATGCCGGGAGTTGGCTTTTTCGCGAGTTCGGTGCGGATGCGGTCGAAAAGCTCGTCCTTGAGTTTCTGATACAGGTTGGGATCGAGTTTTTTCGCCTCGTCCGAGCGGGCATCGGCGAGCGGCCATTTGCCGATCACATGGAAATCGCGATCCACGAGAATGAAGCCGAGATCGTGGGCATATTTGCCATTGGCTTCGACTTCGAGCGGATCCTTGCGCTCGCGGATTCCGAAAAATTTGAGTTCGTGCTCCAGATAATCGTGGGTGGTTTTGGCGTCTCCCGCATTGAGGAACCACCAGTTTTTGCTGTCGGCTCCGAGGGCGGTTGCGTAATCGGCAAGTTTTTCGTGGTCGTCGTTTTCCGGATCGACGGAAATGCAGGTGAGATGGAAATCCGGGTTGCCCTTGAACTCATCGTAGATTTTCCGCAATTCCGCACCGTTGCGAACGGCACAATGTGGGCAGATCGCGAAAAACTCGGCGACGACCCAGACTTTTCCCCGGAGATCGGAGAGTTTCACCGGCTTGTTGTCCTGATTGGTGGCTGGAAGATCCTTGGCAATTTCAAACCATTGAGGAGCGGTGTCCTTGCCGGTGTTGACGGCCAGCGGGGCCTGATACGGCGCGTTCAGCCCTTTGCTGAGATACATCGAAATGCTGATGACTCCGATGCAGATGGCGGCGACGCCGGTGTAAAACAGGGCGATGGTGGTGGTGCGTTTCATCAGTTTTTAAATTCCTCGGCGAGGAGCTTGTCGATGGTGTGGTTGAGCAGGATTTCCAATTGCTCGACGTTGTTGTGATCGGTGCCGGTCTTGACGTGCTTGCTGTCCCATGTGGCGGCTTGGTCGAAGTCGAAGGTGGCGATGTAGGGTGGGCCGCCTTGTTTCTGCGGAACGACGGCTCTGCGGACGTGGCCGTTTTTGTCGATCAGAACGATGGAACCGTCGTAGTCCCACTTGCCGTCTTTTTCGTTCGGGTAGGTGTTCGCCTTGAGCTCGTTTTTGATGAATTTGTGCAACGTTTTCGGCTCATTGCTGCCCAGCCACCACTGGGGCAGTTTCATGCCGTCGGTGAGGGCGTTTTCTGCGAGGGTGGTGACCAGTTTCTCGGAAGGGATTGGATCGACGATCAGTGAAACCAGGACGAAATTTGGGTCATTCGCCCGTTGTTCCGACAGCCGCTTCATCACGGCCAGACTGCGTTCGGCGGCTTGCGGATCCCTGAGACTCAGGACGTTGAGGGCGATGACCTTGCCTCTGAGATTCACCAGATCGACCATTTTTCCGTCCTGCCGCAGCATCCGGAGATCGCGCTCCGGGGTGATCCGGTAAACCACGGCCGGGCGGTCATCCTGAGACTGGCTTACCGACCATTTTTCGTATGCCTTGAGCACCAGCCAACCGCCGAGGAAGATCACCCCAATGAGGAACAGGGCGGTGTTTCTGAGCTTCTTGGGATCGCGGATGGCGGGTTCGAAAAATGGGTCAGGCAGGCTCATCGGTGGCGCAAAGTAGCGGAGAGCGCCCGCTTGGCAAGCCGTGGGAAAAAGATATCTCGGCGGCGGCGTTACTTTTCGCCGAGCTTGATTTCAAACATTTGCGGCCAAAGTTTCCCGGTGACGAGCAGGTTTCCGGTGGTTTTGTCGTAAGCGATGCCGTTCAGGACTTCCGCGTGATTCGGCGAGGGGAGCTTGTTGCGCAGCTCTGCGAGGTTCAGCCAGCCGGTGACCTGTCCGTCCGCCGGAGAAATCCGCGCGATGCGGTCGGTCATGTAGATGTTGGCGAAAATCTCGCCGTTGATCCATTCCAGTTCGTTGAGATTCTTGACGGATGAGGTGCCGTCTTTGACCGCGAGGGTTTTGGTGACCGAGAAATTCTTCGGATCGAGGAATTTCAAATCGCTGCTGCCGTCGCTCATGATGAGCTGGCTGCCATCGGTGGTGAGTCCCCAGCCCTCGCCCTGATAAGTGTGGGAGCGGAGGAGTTTGAACGTTTCCGGCTCCATGACGTAGGCGGTTTTTTCCTTCCATGTCAGCACCCAGACCTCCTTGTTGAGAAGGGTGAGACCCTCGCCGAAAACCTCCTTGGAGAGTGACCGCTTGCGCAGGATTTTTCCGCTGGCTGGCTCAAGTTCGCGCACGGTTGACTCTCCGTAGAGCCCGGTGCTTTCGAACAAGCGCCCATCGATCAGTTCAAAGCCTTGCGTGTAGGCCTCGGCGTCGTGTGGGCGGGTGGACACGACGTGATAGGACAATTGCACGGCAGGTGTCTTGTGGCATGACGGGAGCGCGATGAAGGCCAGGCCCAGCGACAACAACGGTTTCAAGCGGGTGGAAATTCGGTTCATCGGTTCTCGCGGTGGTGAAGGGAAATGCGCGGCGGATTCAATGGCGGATGGTGCAGGACCGCAAGACGGATACACGAATGGGAAGAATTGGAACCGCGAAGGCGTAAGGGGCGTCGAAGGTCGAAGGTCGAAGGTCGA
>JBDSZP010000218.1:0-19027 GCA_039925065.1 Luteolibacter sp. | reverse complement strand
TCGCGGCATTCCAGTTCCAGGACTTGGTGTCGTTCGTGCCAAGCATGATCACCACGATGTTCGGATTGTATGTCCGACTGGCGCTGTATTGTGATGAGTTCCAATAGGTGAAGTCCGACTGCTTCAGCAACGTGGCACCGGAGAGTCCGAAGTTTCCGACCGTGTAACCGCTGCCTAGCAGGAGTTGCAGTTGGGCGGGATAGCTTTGGGTGCCCGGATTCGCGAGGGCATATCCCGCCGTGATGCTGTCGCCGACACAGGCGACCTTGACCTGTGCCCAGGCGGAAGGAGTGCCTAGCAAAAACGCGGCGCACACAGCGAGAAGTCGCGCGAAATGATGTTTGATTCGGTCGTTCATGGGTTTTGGGTTTTGGGTTTTGGGTTTTTTGAATGGCCGGTCCGGGTCACCATGCTACGACGATGCGATAGAACCGCTTTTCGTGACCGGAGCCGCCGGTGTCGGTGACCTGGATGGGACCGTCGGTGCCGGGGATGTTGTCCTGCACGGTGGTCCATAAGCCGCTCAGCAGGGTGTCGGAGCGCTCAACACAAAATGATATTGCACCGGGTCCGGATTGACGCCGGTGGTCTTCGCATGGGCCTCGGGTGAAAAGCCGGTCGATCCGGAGCCGTTGACGGCGACCACTTGATAATAATAAGTGGTGCCGCTGTTGAGATTCGTATCCCGTAAAGGATGTGCCGCCCAGCCCCCGCTGGTCGGCTTGCTTCCGAACGAGAACGTGAAGGTCTTGTTAGCCTGCAGCGGGACATTCAATCCGCTCCATTTCAGCCAGACCCCATCCCTGTAGCCCGGATTCGGTGCGCTGAACGAGATCAGCAAGGTCGCCGTGCTGCCGCTGATCGAGTAGATGCGCAGGTAGAAGGTCGGGGTGGTCGCAGGCGTGCCGTAACCGTTCGCGGAATCCAGCCCGGCCGTTTTAATCGACAGCGACGTGAGTTTCATCGCGCTGGGTCCCGTGGTAAACGTTTGCCCGGCGGGCGAACCGTTATCGGTATAATAATTCAGCCCGTCAGGCCTCGTCGTGCTGCTGGTGACGAGTTGGGAGATATCATTCGGTCCGGGACTTGGCGTGGCGGTTCCGATGCTCGAAAGTGTTTGAGCAGACAAGGCGCTGGCAAGGCCAGGCCCGAGAAGTAGGATCGCGATTGAGCGAACGACCGCAATTGCAGCGTTGAAATGGGTTTTCATGGGTTTTGGGTTTTTTACCGCAGGGATTAGTCGGTATCCGTGCGGAAAGGGGAGGCCGGGAGCCCGGCCCGATTGAAGAGATTGCCTTCCGGTGCGTTCGCCCACGCGTAGCGCACGGCCACCGGCGAGGAAACCTCCGCTGCCGAGACAACAATGGCGTTTCCGCGAATCTCGGCTTTGGCCGGATGGAAAACCTTGTCGGCACCTGCGATGGTGAAACCGATTAGATCGCTTTCCTTCGCGACGAGTCCATCGTTGGCGTGGGTGAAATGCAGAAACGCGTCTGCTCCCTGGATTTTCATCGATTCAAAAACAGGCCCGGAAAATTCGATTTTCTCACCGTATGCCAGCACCCGGGCCGCGAGCGCCAACCGTGCGCCGACCGGTTGCTTGCGGGGGGGATGGATGTCGTTGGCGTCGCCGCAATCGAGTGTGACGGCCATCGCGGTGTTTTTCGTCTGTTTCCACGAGAGCAGTTGGGCCTCGCGGATTTCGGGTGAGATTCCTTGGAAAGGCGCGATCTGGACGAATAGGAAAGGGAAATCACCTTGGTTCCACGCGCGCCGCCAGTCGGCGATCATGGCCGGGAACAGCGTGCGATATTGCTTCTCACGACCTACATTCGCCTCGCCCTGATACCAAATGACGCCGCGCATGGCGTAGGGCAGCAGCGGTGCGATCATGCCGTTGTAGAGAACAGTCGGCGTGTTTGAACTACCGCTGAAATCGGGAGGCCAGCCGGTTTGCTTCATAGTCGCTGCGGCTTTGCACGACCATGGGCCGGAGAGGGGAGTGGAGCCCGCTTTTCCGCCTGCCTTGAAGACCAGCCGCATCGCATCACTTCCTCCATACAGACCGCCACCTCCCGCCGCATCAAGGACGCGCACGGCGATGACGTTCGCGCCGCGTTTCAGAAGGCGGCCAGGGACTTGATAGACGCGGGGAATATTCCAAGCATTGGTCATGCCGACTTGCTCGCCGTTGACCCACGTCGTGTCCATGTCATCCACGCCGCCGAGATGCAATTCCACGTCGCCGCCGTCCCAGTTTTCCGGAAGATCGAACGTGCGCCGGAACCACATGACGCCGTCGAAATCCGGGTAGCCCGCGCCTTCGAGGTAAGCCGGCAAGGTCATGCTTTTCCAATCGGCCGTATCCAGTTCCGTGGCGCTCCATGCAGCGCCGGGCTTCGAGCCGGGGTCTACTTTCGCAAACCATTCCGTTTGTTTTGCCTCCGCTTTACGCCGCGCCAGATTGGGGTCGGTGGTCATTTGTTTCAACTCCGCGAGAGGGCCCACGAAATCCGACAGTTTTTGCAATCCGGCTTCGCTTGTCCATGCCTCCGCCGGTGTGCCTCCCCACGAGCTGTGAATGATTCCAATGGGAATGTGACGGGCGGCGT
Organism: Luteolibacter sp.; assembly: GCA_039925065.1. Classification (GTDB taxonomy): domain Bacteria; phylum Verrucomicrobiota; class Verrucomicrobiia; order Verrucomicrobiales; family Akkermansiaceae; genus Luteolibacter. The sequence continues at coordinate 16,415 of JBDSZP010000218.1, read as the reverse complement.
ATAGATCCCGCGCGAAGAAATAGCCGACGGCGGAGAACTCTTTGACCGAGGCCGGCGAGCAGACCGTCCAGTTGCCTTTGACCGTGGTCTGCGGGGTGGGGGACTTGGTTTGCTGGACATAGAACTGGCGGATTTGCGGGTGGTCGGCGGTGGCGGTCTCATGCTCCCAATCGCTGATAGGCTGTTGGCCTTGGCGCGGCCCGAGCTGCCGTTCCATGTTGGACTGACCGCTGGCGACCCATACCTCGCCGACGAGAATGTTAGCGAGGGTGTGTGGCGCGTCGCCGGAAACCGTTAGCGTTTGCGGGGTGGCATTGGGTTTCATCGGCTTGAGCCAGATTTTCCAAACGCCATGGCTCACCACGGTGGAAAGGTTCTGGCCGCCGAAGGAAACGGTGACTTTTTCACCGTCGCGCCCTGTGCCCCACACCGGAACGCGGGAGTCGCATTGCAACACGGCGTTGTCCTGGAACAACGGGTTCAATTCGACCGCCGTCGCGGCCGTGACCAGCATGCTGCTGGCGAGCGTGGAAATGAGTTTGATATTGGATTTCATGATCAAGGGGTTTCAAGGGACTTGCTGAAAACGGCGGACAGCATGTCCGCCGCACTTGGCGTTCAGAATGAACGCGCTCCGGAGCGTTGATATTTCTGTCAATTGAGTCAGGGTGACATTCTGTCGCCCTGGTGGATCAACAGGATTTCGGCCCGCTCTTGCGTTTCTTAAAATGTCTAAGGCACGGATGGGCGGGGCGCGGAGGGGTTGGATTGCAGGGTTGCCGTCGCGGATGTGAGGCCATCAGAGCTGGCGGTTAGTTTGATTTCGCCGGCCTCACCCGTGGTTTGGACAATCACTTGTGCCAAGCCGTTGAACAGGCTGCGACGCCATGTGGCCGATGGCGCGATAAACTGGTCCGGTTCGTGTGACGATGGATCACCATTGCCGACACCGATGATTTTTCCGGGGCCGGTGATTCCAAAGGTGATGGTGTTGTCTGCCGTCGGCACCATCCGAGCCTGCTCGTCGGAGACTTCGATAGAAATCACAGCGACATCCACGCCATCGGCGGCGAGTGAAGAACGATTGGCCGCGAGCTTGACTGCGGCGGGTTTGCCAGTGGTTTCGATTTTGTCAGTTAGGACTTCCTTTCCTCCTTTGAACCCGCGTGCCAGCAAGGTGCCGGGTGTGTATTTGACCGGCCATTCCAGGTGCGAGTATTTGGTCATTTTCTTGCGGCCGAGGCTTTCGCCGTTGAGAAAAAGTTCCACTTCGTCGCAATTGCTGTGCGCCCAAACGCTGATTTCCTGACCTTCCTTGCCTGACCAATTCCAGTGCGGGAATATGTGCAGAACCGGTTGGTCCATCCACCATGATTTCAGATAGAACATGCCGTCCTTGGGGAAACCGCAAAGGTCGAGGATGCCGAATTGTGAGGAGATGGCCGGCCAGCCGAAAGGCGTCGGTTCGCCCCGGTAATCGAACCCGGTCCAGATGCACATGCCCGAGAGGTAGGGGCGCTCGGCGTAGTGCGACCACGCCTGTTCGAGGCTCGCCCCCCAGTCGGACGGATCCCAATCGTAGGCACGAAGGTGGCACTTCGCCGGATCATCGAAATAGATGCCGCGGGTTTGATTATAAGCGCATTCCTCGGTGCCAATGATCGGTTGATTCGGACGGTGGGCATGCCATTGGTCGGTGTTGAAACGGCCCTTCGCCATGTTTCCGATGTAGTTCAGCCCCGCAACCTCGACGGTCTCCGAAAAACCACCGCCCCAGCCGCCACTGATGGCGATAGTAACAGGTCTGGTCGTGTCCAGTTGCTTTACCCAACGTTGCATCGTGGATGCGATGAGCTTTCCCTTATCGCCGCCTTCGATGCCCCACTCCTCGTTTCCGATCGACCAGAGAACCACACAAGGATGGTTGCGATCGCGAAGCATCATCCTCCGCAAATTATCATGGTGAAACTCCGTGGTTCCCATCAGTCGGTTTTCATCGATCACCACCATGCCCAGCCGGTCGCAAGCGTCTAGCAACTCGGGTGTCGGCGGGTTGTGCGAGCATCGATACACGTTGCAGCCGAATTCCTTCAACTTCGCGATGCGGTAGTCCTGCAAAGCGTCCGGAATGGCCGTGCCGACGCCCGCATGCTCCTGATGATTGTCGGTGCCCGTGAGCTTCACGTGTTTTCCGTTGAGGAAAAATCCCTCGTTGGCGTCGAAGCGGATCGACCGAATGCCGAAGTTGGTTTCAAAGCGATCCACCACCGTGCCGCCGGAGGTGAGGGTCGTGACAAGCTTGTGCAGGTGCGGCGTATCGATGGACCAAAGCTTGGGATTGGAAACTGCTAGCATCTGGCTGAATTCACCCCGACCGCCTGCCGCGACGTTGAGTTGCTTCGCTTGGATGGTGGCGATGGCTTTGCCTTCTTCGTCGAGAATCGTTTGCCCGATGTCGAAGGTCGCGTCCTCGGTTCCTTCGTTCTCAACCGCGATCCGGGCCGTCACATCCGCGGCGTTTTCCTTGAGCTCGGAGGTCACGAACGTCCCATACTGCTCGACATGCAGCGGCGCGGTTTTCGTGAGCCAGACGTGTCGATAGATTCCCGCGCCTTCGTAAAACCAGCCTTCCTCCAGCGAGGCATTCACGCGGACGGCGATGACGTTGTCTCCGCCGTAGTTCAGGAACTCGGTGAGGTTGCGCGAGAAGCTGCTATAACCGCTCGTTTCCTCGCCGAGGTAATGTCCGTTGATCCAGACGATGGAATTGCGGAACACGCCATCGAATTCGATGCTGATGCGTTTGCCAAGGTCAGAGGCTGGGAGGGAAAACGTCTTGCGATACCATCCGACGCTGTTCTCGGGGAAATTGACGCCGATCGCCTTGGATCCGTGGCTGCTGCTGCCCTTTTCGCTGAACGGCAGCTCCACCGCCCAATCGTGCGGCAGGCTGACTTTTCGCCAGCCGCTGTCATTGAATTTGGAAGCGGACGCGCCCGCTCCAAATCCTGTTTTGGCGAAGTAGGAGAATCCACCGGTGGAGTGGGGATCGAAGTCCTTTGCCACATCCGTGGCGTGCCCTAGGGCGAAGCGCCAGTTAGGGTCCATCAGAAGTCGCTCGCGCGGCAGGTCGGCAGCCAGCGCGGCCGTGGCGAGAAGGATGATCGGGGTAAATAGTGAGATGATGCGAAACATGGTTAATCCTTAGTGAAACGTTGGACCCCGACCCCACTTCGGCCAGGACGACGGCGATCCATCTGTAATTCGCGATCATAAACATCCTCCATCATCCCGCCATCCCCCGTTGGAGGGGTTGTTGGCTCCCCTTGGGCGGGACGTGGCGTGCCGGAAGACGCAATGACGGTGAATGCGCCGAACTTTGAGGAAGACTTGTGGGGATCTCAACGGTTGCCCGGTTTTCCATAGCACTTCACCTGTCTCCGTGAACTGGCCGTGGAATACCGGAGTCTCTGCCGAGGTCGGCACGCTTTCTTTATCCGTCCTGGATTTCGGTCAGCGCCAGAAACAAAAGCGTTGCGTCGTGAAGTGACGTCGGAGGCGCAGAATGCCTGCTCGGTGGGGAGCGTGTTCCGGGATGTGTCACTCGACTGGTTCGAGGATTTCCATCCGATAGTATTGAGCCGCCGCGCCGATCGGGGATGGCATGGAGATGTCGCCATCGAGGGGCTCGGTGGTATCTGCCGCATTCCAGTTCGTTAGGTTTGATGATTTCCAAACCCGGTAGCCGAGCAAATTGTCCGCCTGCCAGTGGATGCGTTGGGATGGTGTGCCTGGAAATTCCAACATCGGAGCACCCCGACCTTCGCGGGCATCCTTCACGGCGAGGAAAAACCGGTTCCATGCCCGCAGGGGAGTGGCGTTGGCCGTGTTGAGGATATCGCCGCCGTAGATTTCCACATACGTCGAGCGGTAGTCCCGCCACGCATGTCGGATGCCGGTGATGGGAGTGCCGCTGGCGGTTTCCGGCGGGACCGGATCGCCCGCCCGCAAGGTCCACGGGCGCAAGGCTTGGAACATGATGTAAGTGTCGGGCGACGCGTTGTACAAGAGCGAGCCAAGTGTGGCCGTCTGCGGGCCTGCGTCGCTGAGGGTTTCCTGGAAATAGCCGAGCGAGGGTTTGCCCGGGACGTTGAATTCCGTCTGGAGTCGCTCGTAAACCGCCTGATCCATCGAAATGCCGCCCTCGTTGTCATCCATCAGAAACAGGGCGAGAAAGCCGTATTTGTTGGAAAATGCCAGCCGGTTGATGGAGACCGCATCGACGACCGACCGGATGAATTTTGTGCGGGTGTAGTCCGGGTGATTGATGAGCGTGTTTGATAGATCGCGCAACCCCTGCAGGCCAACGATGGAAGCGTCCACGGATTCCAGCGACGGATGATCTGCGATCCGCCACGAGGTGCCGGGGACCACGTGGTCGGCCATGCTCTGGATCATCAGTTGATAGGCCGCAAGCGTGCGGGCATCCCATGGCAGCGGTTGGACGCCGCCCTGGGTGGGGTGGGGATTGGTCCAAGTGCTGATGCCGGGAGGGTCGAGCAGGTAGGTCGGCGCTTTGTTGATGAAGATTTCCAAAGTCATCTTTTTTCCCCGGGCACGCAGTTCTTCCAGTGTGCTGTCCATCCGGGAAAAATTGTATTGCGGTGCCTGGGTGGCCGCATTCCATGTTTCGATGTCGGTCCATGGCACCCGCAGCGTATAGCCGGCCACATAATCGAAATCGAACTTGGCGACCTCGCCCGGCACCGCGTGGGTGTCTCCGATGACATAAATCCCTGCGGGGCCCGCCGTGGCTGCGCGGATGTTGGAAAGCCCGCAAGCGATCAGCAGGGGGAGAGCATGGCTAATTTTGAAAAGATTCATCGGGGTAAAATTGTCGCATTGATGAACGCCGGGCGGTCGAAATAGTTACGCCATCTCTCCCCATGGGAAGCAAATTACTCCATTTGCCCCAGGTCGCGCCCGGTGCCTCGACCGGCTGGAGCACGGCCAACGCCTTTCCCAACCTGACCTTCGTCGATCTCCTGTGGTTGACGCCCGTTCCCGGCACGACCGATTTGCTGCTAGGTGGGAAGAGCGGACAGCTCTGGCGGTTTACTAACGATTTCTCCGCCACCCAGGGGCAGGTGGTGAAATTACTGGAATGGGTGGCCAACACCCAAGTCGGTTGCTAAACTGCCGCGCATTGCGATTGGTGAAATGTCTGGGCATGAAAGTGGCTGGCGCCTCGCGCCGGTCGCCCTTCCGCCTTGCCCCAGCAGTCCCTTCCCGTTGGCTTCCGGCCATGAAACACAAGGGAAGGGGATGGATCGTTGCACTTGGCAATGAATCATCCTCTTTCAGTCTCAATGGCTCCAGCGAAGGCGGATGACGCATTTTGCCGATGACGGAATCCGGGCCACCGCCTCGACGTTCTCAAACCCCACCCCATGTCGACGCGAGGTGGAGGTCACTGTTTCCTTGATCTCCTGAAGAGGAAGCCAGTTTGTTTGATCCTTGCTGAATTCATAGCCATACGCCGGCATCGTGACTCCAGCCCGGCGGGGAAATCTCAACCGGATGACCTGCACCCCGTGCTTCACAACGTTTTCCTGAAGCACGGGATTTGCACTCCAAGCCGAGGGAGAGGAGCCGAACAAGTATTCCAAACCATCGGAAATCCCATCTCCGTCGGAATCCGATCGGCCGGACTCAGCCGCAGCCTCACGCGAAATCATGGCGACCGCATCCAATTCCATCAGCGCGACAGCGGTCGCGACTTGAGTCGCGGCGGCGGTCGCAGCCTGGAGAGCAGGCTCCACAGTGGATTGTTGCGGAGCGGGATTCACCACCGACCAACGCACGAAACAAACCTTCTTGTTGTCGCCCGTGATCGCCAGCCCGTCCGCTCCCCAGCGGATGCATCTGCCTCTGTATGCGTTGGCCTCAAAGCCCGGCGGCAGGGTCACGCTGCCGAGAGCGCTTCCGCTGCCGGTGTCGAACGCGAGCAATGACGATGAAGTCGCGAAATAGCCCCGCCCCCTTCCTTCATCCAAGCATGGAATGCCACCGCTCCCGAGTTTCGCCAGCAAAGGGGGTTCCTTGCTCGCATCAAAGAGGTGACCGCTAGAAGTTAGCGTCAGGTCACCGTGTCCACTAATGTTGTCAAAGCTGAAGTCTGAATTGTATTTGTAGGTAGCATACGCTTTTTCTTCGATCCCCGTGTCGGTGATCAACAATCGTCTCAGGTGATAGCGATCATAATCGATTGCGATACTCGTGAAGAGCCCTGGTGTCCCGGTCGCTTGGAGATTGGCACTCCGCAGATAAACGAATGCGGTCGGCCTCTTGACCGTTCCGTCATACACCTCGAGCGCGTTCCAGGAATTCCTTGTTACCGCGAAACTGGTCCCCGCGCCCTCGAGCACCTCAATGTGGCGCGCGTAGTCTCCGTAGAACTCATCGACCAAAGGGATTCGAACACTCGGATAACCCGCGGTCGCCAGATCGATGCGGTGTACCGCAAGGACATCATACAGGCCCACATAGAGGTAGCGGCCGTTGCCGGAAAGAGCCATTGCGCCCGTGAGTGGCGTGGCTCCGAGTGGAAGCGTGGTCGCGATGATTCCCGTCCGCGGATCAATGGCCACAACCGTACTCTGGGCTCCCGCGTCCGAGGCGAGCACAGTGGCCCAGACCAGCCCGCGGGAGGGATCCTCCACCAGATTGTTCGCGTCGAGACCGAGCAGGTTCGCCACATTCGCGCCCGGAGCGAATCCCACGTTCACCTTCCCCACCGCATGATTGTTGGATGCGACGGGGTCCAGCGCCAGCGAGGTCGCGCCCGCGGTGCATGTAAAAGATCCGAAAGCGTTTGCCGTGGTCACGATGACCAGGGTTCGGGTTGCTGCCGGAGCAAGATTCCCCAAAGGCACTGAAACACCGTTTCCCGAGATGACGGGGACCGCCGGACCGGCCGAAAGGCTGGAGATGTTCTGCCCTGCCGAAAGCACCGCGCTTGCAATCGCGTTGACCGCCACATTCGTCCCCAGGTTCGTCACACTGACGGTGTAGGTGAGCGGAGTTCCCGGGCCCACGGGATCGGGACCCGCCTGCACCGTCACCTCCAGATCGGCGGCCGGAGAGGATGGGATCAAACTCTGATTCTCCATCAGGACGATCTCGTCATTCGTACGGAATGCCAATCCGAAGTCTCCCCAGCGGACCAAACTCCTGGCGCTACTGTAGTCCCTTCCCAGACCGGTCACCTGGAGAGGAAGATAAGTGACGGGATCATAGGCCACGATTTTCCGGAAAAGATAGGCATAGGGATCGTTCGAGTCGAAATCGGGAGCACCGGCTTCCATGTGATAGACCCGGCCCGTCGCGAGATCCGGACACACCAGGCTTTCCGGCCCATATACACTCGGCTTCGCATTCCCGCCTAAACGCCCCGCCTGCGCCAGCCCAGCTCCGTCCACCACCACTCCGGTGGTGGCAAACACCGTGTTCCCATCGGAACGGATGTCGATATTGTAATCCTCATGGATGAGATAAGTCCGCCCTTCGCCCATTGTCAGCCCCTGGGCCCCGAGCAGCAGCTTTCGGAAACCGAACTCGGAGTTCAGGTTGTTGTATCCGAAGAAGACAGAGGGATCGGCGGATGGCTCGATGCGGTTGCAGGAATATCCGGCGTCGATACTGAGAGAACGCCGGACACCCTTGTCATACACAGCCACCCCATAATGCCCACTGGAGGTTTCCGTTTGATACTGGGACACGACAAGCAGGTCCGGTTGGCCAGGGACCGTGGAAATGTCGGAAGCATAGAGCGAGCTGTTGTAGCTGGTCCGGCCGATCGCGAAGCTCGTTGTGACCTGAAAGTCATCTAGAGCGATCTGTGTGATGCCTCCGTTTCCGTACTCGTTCCGCACCACATACAATGCCTCTCCGCCACTGGTGATGGCCAACTGGCCGGGGTGATAATTGACGGCCACGCTGGCGGTGATCTCCAGCGTCGAGGGGTTGATGGCGACGACATGATTCCCGTAAGGAGGCCCCGCCCGATCCGGCACGCTGGCGTAGATGCGTTGTCTCACCGGATCCCAGACGAGGTCCTCCGCAGGTAGAGCGAGGTGCTTCTTCCGCCCCGCCGCGAAGGTTTCATGGACGGCTGTGGACTTCTCGGCTCCTGAAAGTCCGTCGGCATCCGCAGTCACTGTAACCATACGGTTCACGTCCAGATAAGATTGGTCCACAGCCGCCGCACTGAACCTCACGGACGTTTTTCCCTTCGGAATGACCAATCGTGAGGGCAAGGAAAGCGAATCGGCCACATCGGTATTCAGCCGCACCTCGAGATCATCCGGCAGCAGCCCCCCGATCCTAACGACGCCGGAGGCTGATTGCCCCTCCACGACGGAAGACGGGAGTTCCAATTGCAGCGAGTGTGATTCATCGTCGATGACCTTTGTCACCGCATCCGCCGGGAGCAGCCCGGGACACTGCGCGGTCAGCCTAGCGGATTCGACGGGTTCAATCCTCCTGTCATCGATGGAACGGATCGGGAATGTTGCCGTTTTCTTTCCGGCCGGAATCTTCACCGTCCTGGGATAGCGCAGATCAGCCTCCGGATTCGACGCACTGAGGGACACCACGCACTTTACATCAGCCGGACGGCTCAGGGTAAGCTTCCCTGTGGAAGCCGCATCTCCTTCGACAAGCTGGGTGGGCATCACCAGTTTCAGCACCGGAGGCTTCTCGTCGTCCTTAATGTCGAACGGGTGCCGAAACGAAAAGTCCCCCACGGACAGTACGACAACCACGGTCCGGGTCAGATTGACCTTTGTGTCGTCGATCGTGGTGAAATCGAAGGTTTTTTGCTTTTGTCCGGCACCCATCGTCACCGAGGAGGGAGCTTTCACCAGTCCTTCCGGATAGGTCCGGACCGTGAACTTGATCGATCTCTTTTCCGGATACTTGAACCGGAGTCCCGCTGTCCCGCCCTTCCCCTCTCTCACCTGTTCCGGTAGGTAAAAATAGACCACCTGCCTCACGCCGGCAGACAACGGCATGAAGGATGGCGATGCCGGCATGTGCTTGAAATCCTCCCAATCCCGGGCACTGCCCGGATCCGTCAACCGGGACGGACGAGCTGTGCTCGAATCCAGCGGCCACGCCTCCGCCTCACCGGGAGACGATTCATTCCCACTCGCCACCGCAATCCCAAAACCGCAGACAGAAATGAGCAGGATGGACAGGATCGACAGGATCGACAGGATCGACAGGATCGACAGGAATTTGAGCAAGGACTTCATAGCAGGAAAGGGAAAATGCGGCAGGTCCGGCCCAACGCGTTCTTCGTCAGGCAGAATGTCGGTCCGCGTCTGGTCTGGCAAGCCCCGCAAGGCGATTCCCGTCAGGTCCTGTCCGGGGTTTTCGATGAAGCCGACCCCATACCCGCCGCCGCCCTCCACCGGATGAATCGTGCCGCTGTTCCGTGCGGTTTCCGGACTGCGGTAGGAAACCGCGTTTGGCCGAAAGTCCACCTGCGGAAAAACGGTGAGAAACACCGATGCGCCGCCAGGGGATGGTTCACCGCATGGGCCCGAAAACCGTAAACTCGGCGACTGCCGGCTGGATGCCCTCGGGGTGGCCCAGCACCACCAGCCGGGCCCTGTTTGCGGTGGTTGGGACGCACTCGCGATAATCGATTAGAAAATCCTCGGTGCTCTGGCTGCGATCAACGATGGTCGTCCACTTGCCGGGCGAGGTCTCCGCTTCCACGCGGTAGCGGAATGGGCCCGGTTTCACGCCCTTGGGGGTATCGAGACCGACATCGCGCCAGATGACACGCACGGCGCGGATTTCCGCAGTGGGAAAAGAGGTTGTTAGCACTGGATGCACATCGTCCGCCACCGGGAGCCACCATGTCATCATCGAGTTATCGGCGGCGAGCCGACCGGCGGTGTTGGGCGCGCAGGAGCTGCCAAACGTTGGCTCTCCATCGTTGAGAGGGACCCACGGCGTCGCGTCAGCACCGACGGAGACAGGCTGCGGCGTGGAGCTGGCAACGGGGACATAGAGATTGCCGTCGGCATCGAATCCCGCCGGATCCATGCCTACACGCCGTTCGAATCCATGCACAACCGCAGACAGCACGGTGTAGAACGTCCACAGGCGGTCACCCGGGCCGCGCACGATGCAGCCGTGGCCCGTGCCGGTGATGAGGCCTTCAGTGTTGCTAAAAATCGGATTGCGCGCCTGAGGCTTGAATGGCCCCAAGGGCGAGTCGCCGACGTAACATCCCATCGCATAGGTGCGATACTGCGTGCCACCCGAGGAATACGTTAGGTAATAGCGGCCGTCGTGCTTGACCATCCATCCGCCCTCCATCCAACCGGTGTAGCGATTTTGATTTCGGTTGCCCACTGACTCCCAGGGAAACGTGTTGGGTTGGAACGGGACCATCTCCTGCGGCTCGCCCATGGGATGGGTGATATCGGTAGAGTCCAGCTCCACACCCCAGATCCCGCCGTTCGGAGTGCAACCCCAGTAGAAAAACAAGCGGCCGTCGTCGTCGGAAAACAACATCGGGATCCATCATGATCGGGAGCTTGCCCTGTCCGAAGGGAATCTGCAGCGCTCCCATCGGGCGGAAGGGGCCGAGCGGCGATTGGCTCTCATAGACCTCCGAGCCGGTGCCTATCAGGAGAAAATGCCCTGCGTGCTGGACGATCGTCGGCGCGTAGCCGAGGTCGCGTACGTTGAGCGGATGATGTTCCCAAGTCCGCCCCTCGTCGCGACTCACCCATGCCATGTTGCACGAGGGATAGAGATACCAGGCCCCCTCGAACCAGAGGGCTGTTGGATCAGCCAACTCGCGATATTGCTTCTTTCGCTCGGTGAGCCACAGGCCGCCGTCGTTGGGGTCTCCCTTGGTGACGTCACGCGCCATTTTTCCGATGGGATAGTTGGGAATCGGGAGTGGGTTGCAGTAGCGCTCCGGCGCGCGCGGCGCTTGGGCAAGGAGCGGGCCGACCGTAAGTGCCGCGAGCGACGCGGTTCGGAGGAGAGAACGGAAGCGCCCCGAAGAATTAGAGAAGGTCACTGGTCTCTGGGATTTTAAACGGCGGGGATCATCGGTTTTTCAATTGGCCCGGTGTTCGACTCGCCAGCGATCTATCGACGGGGGAGGAAAAGAAAACTTCCAGCGAGACATGGAAAGGGGGCCGGATTCGATTGAACCCTCTGGACTCGGCGCCCAGCGGAGTCTCCTCCGGATATTACTTTCTCCACTGCCCGTGGAGAAGTCCACAGGGCCGTCTTTCCGGCTTTCGAAGCCCTGTCCTATTTCCGAAAAGCTATCAAAATGTAAACTTGCTGATGCAATTCAGCAGTGTCCCGGATGCCGGGACACTGCATTGAAGTATATTCTAATTAGCGACGGCGGCGAATGAAGGCTCCGAAACCGACAAGTCCCAGCAGCGCCGCTGAGCTTGGCTCGGGAACGGCGACGAAACCGAGGTCGTCGTAACGTACAAAGTTGTTTTGGGCGATCGAAAAGCTCACGATGGGGTTTGCCACAGTCCCGGACAGGCCCTCGAAATAATTGGAGCCTGCGGTTGGTCCTGCAGTCGCTCCTGAGGTGCTAGCGGTGGTGTTGTCCTGATAGGTTACCGTCAGCGTGGAGGTGCGACTGTTATCACCCCGGTTCCCGACAAAGATTCCGAGGGAAAGCAGCGGCGTGCTCAGGGTGAAAGTCCGGGTGGAGCCATCGCCTGGAAGGCCCATGCCAGTTGATCCGGAAGTTGCTTCCGTAGTGGTGACAAAACCTGTGTTGATGCCGTTGGTACCCCCTATAGTCATCACCAAGCTGTTGGCTTGCGAAGTGCCATAGTTCAAGGTGACGGTCTCTCCGACATTGGTAGCGAAGGAGGCACCGTCGAAGTTCCACACTCCGCCGGTGTTGTTGGTGAATGCGGTCGCCATGTTTGAGGCAAAAGTCGTGTTGGAAACGGAACCCGTGGCGTCGATAATCGTATGAGCGTTCGTGTTCATGACTCCCACCGTGTTGACAACGATGGAGGCTGCGGGTGCGGCGGCGATTGAAACCGCAAGTAGGCCGGCAATGGGGAGGATGGATTTCATTATTTTAATTTTGCTTAGTAGGGGTTGTTGGGTGGGGTGAGACCGTGTCGAAGCTTCACGGAAAGGGCGACGCTATCGCTAAATTCTCCAGCCGTCAAAAGGGGCGAATGGGGTTTTTTTACTCCCCCGAAAGAGTGATTCTAAGTGCAGAACGGGGCGGTGCGATTCATTGCAGACTTCATTTGGCCGCCTGGTTCAAATCCCTATGCCAAGTGCGTGACTAGGGGTGAATCACCCGAAAGGGTGACCGCAAAATCACCCCTAGCAGTGGTGGACAATTGTACCAAATACTCGTGATATTCGGGGTTGAAATGTCTGCTGCGGATGCGTTGTTTCGCGACTGAACCTGTTCATTTTAAAACCTAGATCATCAATAAACCCCTATGAAATCAAAATCCCGGAAGGTCCTGCTCTGCGGCCTCATGATCCCCCTGCTCCCGCTCATCGCACCAACAGCAAGTGCCACCCAACTCTATAAATGGGATTTCACCAGCGGCACGTTGGTTCCCGTGACGGGCGGGGGTGTCGGAGGTGGCACTCTCAGCATCACCAACACTGGCGCTACCGCAGCTACGACCTCTACAGGCGGCGTATCCGGAAATGCAACGGATGGGACTCTTGATCTATCATCCACGAACTACAGCTCTGGCAATCCGGTCGCTACCGTGACAAGCACGCTTACATCCGTGCCAACTTTGACCGCCATGACGGTAACCGGCTGGATCAAGGCTGCTGACTGGGCGAACTCATCTGGCCAGAACGCCCGCATCCTCGAACTCAATTCAACTCTATCTGGCAATGATGGAGACAAACTCTACTTCTCGTGTAATGCGGGCAATTTGTTGCAGATTGGCATCAATAGCAATGGCGGCGGGAGCACCGAAGCAACGGGCGGCACCTTCCCGACCTCCGGAACTTCCTGGGTGTTCGTGGCATTCACCTGGGATTCAACCCTCCCGGGAGGGACCAATCTAGCGGTTTACAGAGGTTCTGCAACTGCGACCGCCGCTCAAAAAGGCGCATCGTTCGGAAATTACGTTACCCCGATGACCGGGGTGGCTGGCGTGAGCGTCGGCAATCGGAACAATGGAACTCCCAGCCGTAATTTCGTCGGTCAGCTGGATGACCTCAGAATTTACGATACCGCGCTCACCGCCGCACAAATTGAGGCCATTCGTGCGGAATCCGCTCCACCACCTCCTCCGGCAGGTGTCCCGTCCTATTGGAAGGGCAGCATCAGTGGCGCATGGAACGCTGCCAACTGGACTTCCGATCTCGCTGGCACCGTTGTCTCTCCGTTACCGACCAATGGCACTGCATCCGCCATCTTCGCTGCGACGAGCCCTTCAAATCTCGCCAATACGTTGCTTACCGCCAATCAGAACGTCAGGTCGCTTCGATTCAACACGCAGGCCACGACGGTTGGCATCGGTGGAACCAACAGCCTGACCATTGGCGACTCGGGTATCGACGTCGCTGCCGATGCGGGACAAGTTACGATCAATACCACCGGCCAGGTTATCCTCGGAGCTAATCAAATCTGGAGGAACCAATCCGCGTCCCCGTTCAACGTGGCATCCGTGATCAGCGGTGCTTTTAACCTGACTACGGCGGGTCCAGGGGTGACGTTCCTGTCAGGCAACAATCTTCAAGCCAGCACCTCCGTGGACTCCGGCACTTTGAAGCTCGGACACGCACACGCTCTCGGAGCTGACTCCGTAGTGCTCGATAACGCCGGCACCGTCGATCTCAACGGTTTCAACACCACCCTCGGCGGCCTCACGGGCGGAGGCATCATCCACAACTCCTCGGCCTCGGCTTGCACCCTGACTCTGGACATGTCTGAGAATAGTAATTACAGCTGCAAGATCAACGACGGTCCCGGAGGCGTGCCGGTTTCACTGATCAAGAGAGGCCCGGCCGATGTGACAAGTAGCAACGGCAGCTCAAGCGGCTTCACCGGATCGGTGAGCATCGAGGATGGCCAGTTCATTGCAAACCAACCGAACTTCGGTGGAGCTCCGACCACCAGCAGTCTGGGAAACCTGCAGGTCCCCGGACGCACCATCACTATCACCAGTCCGGGATCGCTGCGGTTGACCAACAACAATATTTTCGGCAACGCGAACGCCGATCCATTGAAGTTGCCCGAGATCATCGTCAATGCGACCACCATGAGCTCCGGGAACTACAATCTCATCGGCAATATCACGCTCAACGCCTCGACGCTCACCCAGTCGGCATACGGTGGTAACGCCGACTATCAGGGCTATCAGTTCGGGGGCGCCGTCAAGGTCATCAGGGACCCAGCATTACTGAGTGCCAGCTATATCAACGGGACAGCCGGAAACCACCTCTCGTCCAACACGGTGTTCAATGTGGCGGATGCGACCGGAGATGGTGTGACTGTGGATGATTTAGTTGACCTCACTGTTTCCACTCCATTGCGCAATCCTTCTGGAGATTTCGGATATCCGGCAGCCATAGGCGGCCTCACCAAAACCGGCTTGGGAACCTTGGAGCTAAGTGGTAACAATACCTACACCGGTGACACCACCGTCACGGCAGGTGTTCTCGCCGTGAACGGAACTTCGATCGCGGATACTAACAAACTTGTCCTCAACGGCGGCAAAGTGGATCCGTCTGGTACCACCGAAGTGGTCGGCACCCTTTGCTTTGGTGCCACTCAGCAGTCAGCCGGGACTTGGGGCGCCACTGACTCCGGCGCGGACCATATTGACAACACGCACTTCACCGGCAGCGGTGTCGTGAGTGTCACCACCGGTCCTGTAGGTGGCTATACCGCTTGGGCTGGTGCCAACGGTGCTACGGGCCAGGCGGTGGATCAGGATCATGACAACGATGGCGTGAAGAACGGTATCGAATACTTCATGGGCCAAACCGGCTCCACCTTCACCCCCAATCCGGCACCGGTGGGTGGCAACGTGACCTGGCCAATGGGAGCAACTTACAGCGGAGTCTATGGCACGGACTACGAAGTGCAAAGCTCCGCCGACCTCGTCACCTGGACACAAGTTCCCATCGGTACTGGCGATAACACGGTGACCGTCACCGCAGCCACCTCGGTCGTTTACCACATACCCACAGGCGGCAAGCGCTTCGTCCGACTGGTCGTCAAGAACTGATCCTTGAACAAAGCCGGGTTGTTTTCAAACGGACCTATCGTTCCGAAAATCACCAAGTCACCTTGGCTTCCCGCGTCGCCGAAGACGCCGCGGGAAGCCATTTGTCCCCGGCCCGTTCAGGTCAGCCCTCGCACGGCAACATTTTCTGAAAATTCACGCCCAAGTGTTACCTTGCGAAGGCTGATCCCAACGATCGGGCAGCCTATTCTCGAATGGATTCGGGAAGAGCAAAAAAACGTCGGACGTTCAAGCTCCTGGTCTTTTTACCCCGCTCCGGTTAGGATGGTAAGCTCGAATTCGAGGCTATCCGCATTTCAGCATTTTCTCCCCATTATGAACTCTCTCTCCATGCAATCCCTCTTCACTGCCGCAGCGCTCGTCGTCGCGACGGGAATCGCCACTGCGGCGAACGTCACTGAGATCAAAAGCTATCAGTCATCCATTAGTACGGATGCGCAAGGAGCGCTCAACCTGACAATGGAGGCGAATTATAACGACGCGGTCTCCAACGCGCCGCTGATGGTAATGCTGCACCAGTATTCCGGGCCGTCAGGTCTTTTCGATCAGGTAAGGCCCAATGCCCAACAGGTTCGCGACAAGGGGTTCTTCGTCGTCACCGTCGCGATGCGCGGGCGGGAAGGTTCCGGCGGCGTTCGCGACTCGGGAGGGCTTGAGATTCACGATATCTACGACGCCGTGGAGGCTGCGAAGGCCCAGTATGGCGCCTTGATCAACCCGGATAACATCAACATCACCGGCTACTCCGGCGGAGGGGGGAACACCATGTCGGCCTTGACGAAATTCCCCGACACCTTCCGCACGGGGGGCGCCTTCTATGGCATGTCAGACTACGGTTACGATGCGAACAACGGCTGGTATAACAACGGTGCCGCCAGCAACCACAAGGCCCAGCTTGATACCGACGTTGGCAATCCGAACACGCCAACCGCGCTGATCACCTCGCGCTACATGGCGCGGGCTTCGAATCTTGCTTCCCGGAACAATCCCTATAGCGAGATCCATTTCTTCGTAAATAGCGACGAGCCCACTTGCCCGCCGATCAACGACACGAGTTATCGAAACAATGCGATCGCCGCTGCGGGTTTTACCGGGGAGTTC
>JBDSZP010000217.1:0-18508 GCA_039925065.1 Luteolibacter sp. | reverse complement strand
AAGACGGCGGACAGAATGTCCGCCGCACTCAGCGTTCAGAATGAACGCGCCCCTTTTCGACTTTTCCGACAGCGATTGGGAGGGTTTTGGCGATGGCTTTTTGGCAAGCCATCTAAATTTTTGCCAGCTCTGACGAAAGTGCGGAAATGGCAGCTTCCGTGTGAGCGGCCGAAATACTGATCCGGAGACGTGCCGTGCCGCGTGGGACGGTGGGGAACCGGATCGCGGGAACCAAAAAGCCCCCGTCTTCCAGTGCTGATGCTGCGGCAAGCGCTGCTTCGTTGCTGCCGAGAATCTTGGGCACGATCGGTGATTTGGATTCCGAAATTAACGAGATGTTTTCCTGAAGCCGCTGGCGGAGATTTTTCCCTTCGTCGGAGCGGATGAGGTCGAGCGAGGCCTTCGCAGCGTGGGCAAGAGCGGGTGGGGGAGCGGTGGAATAAATGAATGATCGGGCACGGTTGGTCAGCAGATCGATCCAATCGCGGGAAGCTGCCAGATAGCCTCCTGATAGTCCGGCGGCTTTGCTCAGCGTGCCCATCTGAAAGGCGATGCGCTGTTGCAGTCCTTCCTGTTCGGCCAATCCCATACCGTTGTCGCCGAGCACGCCGAACGCATGTGCCTCATCGACTAACAAAAGTGCCCCATGGGCTTCCGTCAGCTCGACGATTTCACGCAGCGGGCAAACATCGCCGTCCATACTGAAGACCGATTCCGTGACGATGAGAATGCGGGCGTCCGCCGATTTCGCGCGGGTGGAGATGAGCAGCCGCGAGAGTTTTTCCATGTCATTGTGTGGGAAAATCCGGAGAGTCGCACCTGATAGTCGGGCGGCATCGACGAGGCAGGCGTGGGAAAGTTTATCGAGGAAAACGAAATCGGACTTTCCAACAATTGCCGGAATCGCGCCCAGAGCGGTGGCGAATCCTGAGGAAAATGTGAGTGCCGCTTCCGTTTGTTTCGCGGCGGCGAGCGCGTTTTCCAGCAGTTGGTGAGGCGGCAATGTTCCGCAAACCAGCCGTGAGGCGGCGGAGCCCGCGCCGTAGCGCCGGACTCCTTCGATCAAAGCGGCTTCAATTTGCGGGTGGCGGGCGAGGCCGAGGTAGTCATTGGACGCGAAGTTCCAAAGTGTGCGGCCGTCCCGGATGACTTGGGTACCGGTCGGAGAATCAAGCGGACGTTGTTGGCGCAGGAGTCCGTCAGCGTGGAGCTGGCGAAGTGACTCGGCGGGACTTGGCATTAGATAGTGCCCGATCAGGCTCCGGATGCGGGGCGTTCCAGTGCCCAGGCGAGCAACTTGGTGGAGTCCTTCCAAATGTTAGGCGTGTTCGACTTGAGTACCACCACAATGACTGAGCGGCCGTTGAGGGAGCCGCTGGCGACAAGGCAGCGTCCGGCGGCGTTGGTAGTGCCGGTTTTAAGTCCGTCGCAGTAAGGAACGGATTTCAAAAGGTGATTGGTGTTTTCAATCTCGCGGGTGTGGCCGTCGTTATATCTGAACGTGAACGATTTGGTGGCGGTGTAGGAGCGGATGAGCGGGCTCCGATAGGCGGCGCGGGCGGCGATCGCCATGTCGCGGGCAGTGGAATATTGTCCGGCCATCGGAAGGCCGTTAGGATTGATGAAATTCGAGTTTCTCATGCCGAGCGAGGCGGCTTTCTGATTCATCAAAGCGGCGAAGGATTCCTGGCTGCCACCGACATCACGGGCGAGGCAGCGGGCGATGTCATTGGCGCTTTTCACCATCAGGACCTTGAGCAACTCGCGGCGCGGATAGGTTTCGCCCGGTTTCACGCCGAGTTTGGTGGGTTCGCAATTTTCGTCAGAAGCATCGATGATGACGGGCTTGTCGATATTTCCGGCATCCAGCACGCAAAGCGCGGTGATGATTTTCTGAGTGCTGGCAACCGCGCGGGGCGTGTCAGCATTTTTTGCGTAAAGGACACGGCCGCTGACCACGTCGATGACGATCGCGCTCTCACCAGCGATCGGTGGAGGCGGAGTGGAAGGAATCGCTGAAATTCGGACGGGGGCGGCTCCTTGATCATTCGCCTGCAAAGCCCTTGGCGGCGGGGTTTGTGGAGGATTTCCGCCACAGGAGGTGATGAGCGCAGCGGTAAACGCGAGTGCGGTCAGACGGGCACGGGAAAATCGAGACATGCGGGGCATCATTCTCATCGTGGAGCAAGCTTCAAGCCGGGATTATGCAAATTTCTCGGACTTGCTCAAGGGAGTTTTGGTGGCAGCAGGCTGCCGTCCATTTCCGCTCCAGCTTCCGGAAGATTGGGCTCTTTGAAATCCACAGGCCCCTTGAAAAACCAAAAGCCACTTTTACGGCTGCTTTCGAAGGCCATCGCCCGCTCCTGGCCGGTTGGCAGCTCTTTAAGATCCTTTTCGCGCACTGCCACCACTTTGACCCCTGCGGGATGGAGCTTATCGGACAAATCCGAAACTGTCGCTGTGGCTGCAGCAGAGGTTTTTTGAATCATCGCCACCGAATTTTTTCCGGCGGTGCTGAGTGCGGCGCAGGAAACGAGACCCATGCTGGCTGCGAATAGAGGAAATACGGTGGCACGGTACATGATTTTCATACAATTGTGCAGGACCGCAAAATATCACTTTAAATGACGGTGTCCACCGCTCGTTTTGTGGCGGAAATGTCACCGGGCGACGAGCACCAGGAAATTTCTCACTGGACGGTTCCACAACGGACGAGTGACAAACGGACCGCCTGAAACGCTGGCGGAGACAAAAAGATCTGCGGACCGGCCACCATCGAGATTGAGCGCCTGGCGGATTTTCCAGCCTGCGGGGCTGCCGTTGGCAAGGGCTTGGCCGAGATTGGAAAGAGTGCAAGGGGAGGCGCGGCCGATCCACCAGCGGGTGCCTCCGTCCCATAGAATGAAGATGCGGGCGCTGGTTTTGGTCGCTTCGAGGCCGAAAATCGGTTGGCCGTTTTCGATCAGCAGGGGTCCGGCTTGAATGAGCTCGTGCATGGACGAGGCGCTGGCGCGACCGAGTTTCTCGCGTCGGGCGATGCCCAGGTTGCCCGAGGGACTTTCAAACCACACACCGCTGCCGAGGGATGAGGCGGTGTTCCACGCTCCTGAGATCTTTCCTGATGAAAGGACGAGCCCGAGCGCTGTGCCTTCCGGAGTGAAAAATCCGGCATTTACCGCAGCGATTCCGCCCCGGGAATTTGCGGCGGCGGTGGCATCGGCAAATTGGGAGCCGGGGCCGTTGGGTTGATCAACGACGACCAAGCGGTGGTTTCTGGAATCGAACGTCACTCCTTCAAAAGTGATGCCGGAAATTTGCCGGGTAATGAAATGGGGGGCGCTGGCGGAAGCTTGGGGAGCTGTGGGAACTGGCGCTACGGCGGTTGCCGGGGAGGCTTCAGACTGATGGGCTGGTCTTGCGGGCGGGGCAGGGGCGCAGCTCAGGAAAGGCAGGGTGATGATCGCCGCTATCAGAAATCGCATGGCCTGAATTCGCACGCCGCAGCCGGCTTTGCAAGGTCGCTGCTCAAACTTCGCGAACCCCGATGCCGAGCAATGTTTGAAACCTCGGTGCTTCCGTTTCCCGATCCGCCACCACGGTCTCAATCTGGACGAAACCGGCTTTTTCCAGCATTTCCGCCAGATCGCTTTCGGAAAAGCCCAGCCAGCGGTCCGCGTAGAGTTCGCGCGCTTCCTCGAAGTGATGCTGAAGCAGGTCCAAAACGATCAGCCGTCCGCCTGGCTTTAAGATGCGAAATGCTGCATCCAGCGCCCTTTGCGGATGCTCGGCGTGATGCAGCGCTTGGCTTAAAATGGCCAGATCCAAGGTGTTCTCATCAATCGGCGGTTCTTCGATATCGCCGATGCGGTATTCCAAATTGGTCAGGCCATTTTGCACCGCGAGATTCTGCCCGAACTCGACCATTTTCGGCGAGAGATCGACGGCGATGACCTTTTCGGCCCGTTGGGCCAGAAGCTGCGCCAAAGTTCCTTCGCCCGCTCCGAGATCGGCGACGACCTTGTAATTCAGCACCTTGATCAGCGCCTCCGCCAAAGCCTTCCACGACCTGCCCGGCACATAATCTTTCCCAAATCGGCCTGCCAGCTCGTCGAAATAAGCCCGGGCGCTGTCCTTCCGTTTCCGCAGCAAATGCCGGAGTGCGGCTTCATCAGCCGCTACTTCCTGAACTTCAGCCGCTGCCAAACGCGCCACTTCCATCAGATCCGGATCGGCCGAGCAGGAGTAAATATTGTTCTTTCCGCTGCGCTCGTCCGCCACAAGTCCCTCAGTTTTCAACTGGGAAAGCTGTGTTGAAATCCGGCTCTGGCCCATCCCGAGAACTTCCTGCAACTCAGCGACCGACAAGGCCTCATTTTCAACCAGCATCAGTATCCGCAGGCGGGTTGGATCGGAAAGGAGCTTCAGTGATTTCAGCATTGACGGCATGGCGGGGCACTTATATCAACGCATCACGATTTGACGATACGAAAAATTAAAAGCACATGAGCACCTTCATTTTCTCCTCAGAGTCCGTCGGCGAAGGCCATCCGGACAAAGTCGCCGACACCATCTCCGACGCCATCCTCGACGCCTGCCTCACCATCGATCCTAAGAGCCGCGTCGCTTGCGAAACTTTCGTGAAAAGCAATGTCGTCGTCGTCGGTGGCGAAATCACGATCCCGAAAATCGGCAACAAGCCGATCGGTTCCGTGATCAACATCGAGAATGTCATTCGCGACGCTGTCCGTGGCATTGGTTATGTGAATGGTGACGACATTTTCCACGCCGACCAACTTTTCGTTAACAACTACCTCACCACCCAATCCCCGGACATCGCCCAAGGCGTTGACGCGAAAACGGCCAAAGGTAAGAAGCACGCTGAGCAAGGTGCCGGTGACCAAGGAATCATGTTCGGCTACGCCTGCGACGAGACTCCGGAACTCATGCCTGCGCCAATCATGTTCGCCCACCGCCTCGGCCGCGAGCTCACCCGCATCCGCAAGTTGGGCAAAGTGAAATGGCTCCGTCCGGACGCGAAGTCCCAAGTCTCCGTCGAATACGTGGATGGCAAGCCGACCCGCATCGTGAACGTCGTCATTTCCACCCAGCACGCCGCTGACGTGGAGCACGCCGAAATCGAAAAGTTCTGCATCGAGCAAATCATCAAGAAGGTTCTGCCGAAGGGCATGCTCACCGAAGACACCGAGTATCTGATCAACCCGACCGGTAAATTTGTCGTCGGCGGTCCTCAAGGCGATTCCGGACTCACCGGCCGCAAGATCATCGTTGATACCTACGGCGGCACCGGTCGTCACGGTGGCGGCGCTTTCTCCGGCAAGGACCCGTCGAAGGTTGACCGTTCCGCAGCCTACATGGGCCGCTGGGTTGCGAAAAACGTCGTCGCTGCCGGACTCGCCAGCAAGTGCGAGGTCCAGTTCGCCTACGCCATCGGCCACCCGCTTCCAGTGAGTGTCCACGTCGATACTTTCGGCACAGGCACCAAGCCGGACGCCGCGATTCTCGCTGCGATCTTGAAGGTTTTCTCCTTCAAGCCTGCCGATATTGTCAAACAACTCAATCTCCTCCGCCCCATCTATTCGAAATCCACCAACTACGGTCACTTCGGAAAAGATGACAAGGATCTCACCTGGGAAGCCACCGACAAGGCCGAGGCTCTCAAGAAAGCCATCAAATAACGCAAACTAACAAAATTATGCAAACTCTCACAGAATCATCCGCCAAGGCGTTCACCGACTACAAGGTCGCCGATATCTCGCTCGCCGGATTCGGCCGCAAGGAAATCGAAATCGCCGAGCACGAAATGCCCGGCCTCATGTCCACCCGCGCCAAGTACGGCCCGGAGCAACCGCTCAAGGGTGTCCGCATCATGGGCTCGCTGCACATGACCATCCAGACCGCGGTTCTCATCGAAACGCTCGTCGCTCTCGGTGCCGAAGTGCGCTGGGTTTCCTGCAACATCTTCTCCACCCAGGACCACGCCGCTGCTGCCATCGCCGCAACCGGAGTTCCTGTCTTCGCCTGGAAAGGCGAGACTCTCGAAGAATATTGGTGGTGCACCTGGCAGGCTCTGGTCAATCCAGCAGGCCTCGGACCTGAGCTCATCGTCGACGATGGTGGCGACGCGACCCTCCTCATTCACAAAGGCTTCGAACTCGAAAACGGTTCCGATTGGGTCAACACCCCGTCCGGCAACCACGAGGAGCAGGTCATCAAGGACCTTCTCAAGGACGTGCATGCGAAACAACCCGGCATCTTCGCGAAAATCGTGAAGGACTGGAAGGGTGTTTCCGAAGAAACCACCACCGGTGTCCATCGCCTCTATCAAATGGCGAAAGCCGGCACGCTGCTCGTTCCTGCGATCAACGTGAACGACTCCGTCACCAAGTCGAAGTTCGACAACCTCTACGGCTGCCGCGAGTCCCTCGTGGACGGCATCAAGCGCGCCACCGACGTGATGATTTCCGGCAAGGTCGGCGTTGTCTGCGGCTACGGCGATGTCGGCAAAGGCTGTGCCCAAGCCCTCCGCGGCCAAGGTGCCCAAGTCGTCGTCACTGAAGTTGACCCGATCTGCGCGCTTCAAGCCGCCATGGAAGGTTTCCGCGTTCTCACTCTCGAGGACACCCTCGGCTGGGGCGATATCTACGTCACCACCACAGGTAACTTCGACATCGTCCGCCTTGAGCACATGGAGAAGATGAAGGACCAAGCCATCGTTTGTAACATCGGCCACTTCGACAACGAAATCCAGATCGACAAGCTCAACGCTGCTCCCGGCGTCGTCCGCACCAACATCAAGCCACAGGTGGATAAATACACCTTCCCGACCGGCAACAGCATTTACATGCTCGCCGAAGGCCGTTTGGTGAACCTCGGTTGCGCCACCGGCCACCCGAGCTTCGTGATGTCCAACAGCTTCACCAACCAGACGCTCGCGCAAATCGACCTCTGGAAGAACAAGGACGTTTACAAGGCCGGCCAAGTGACCGTGCTTCCGAAGCACCTCGACGAAGAAGTCGCCCGTCTCCACCTCGCCAAAGTCGGAGCCAAGCTCACGACCCTCACGAAGGAGCAAGCTGACTACATCAGCGTCCCCGTCGAAGGCCCATACAAGGCCGACCACTACCGCTATTGATCAACGTGACACAGGCACCCCGCCTGTCCCTCACTCCCAACAGCCAGCCGCACAAACGGCTGGCTGTTTTTGCATCCCCACGGACCGCGAAATTTATTTCGCCTGTTGGTCCCGCCCAAGCGTGGACAAATATCTTGGCGCTGTCCGGAGTTCAACCGTTCTTCGAAGAGCATGGTAAACCATGAACTCCGGACAGTCTCCAGACGACCGGACGCGGCAGTGTCCCAAATCCCATCATCCATTTTCAAATCAACTGCCGCTTCGGTCCCAGCAAATGCGCGCCCTGCGGATCGATCAGGAAATAGCCCGAAAGCGCCCGTCTCCCCAACAGCATCGGGCAAAGCATCTCCGAGCGGTCCGCCAGGCTCATCAGGATGCTCCAACTGAATCCACCCGGCAGCGTCGCCGTCGTCTGGATGAAAATCCGCTTCTTCGCTTTGCCTGTGGAACTCCGCACTCGCGCGATCCTCGCCACCGGAGCTTCGCAGAGGATTCGTTCGCTGTAATGATTCACCGTCGTGAATCGCACGCTCTTCTCATCTTCCGATAATTCGACTTCCTCCGCGTGAATGCTGGAACTGCGTGCACCGCTATCTGTTTTTGCATTCAAAGGAGAAACCCCGAGTTCCGGCAGGGAAATCCATTCCCGCCGCCCGATCACCAATCTCGGCATTCCCGTTCCCTTCCACGGCAGCCCCAGCGAGGCGGCAAGATCCTTCGACGGAATTTCCACCAACTCGGGAACAGCTTTGAAGGTGCGGGCCATTTACGGATTCAGAAGTGATGCCGCCATCGCCCGCGCCTGTTCTCCTCCGCCGCCTAACATTCGGACAAGTTCCTGGATGCGGGTTTCGCCACTCACCGGGAAAAGCCGTGAGCGTGTCCGCCCGCCGGAAACTTCTTTTTCCACGACGAAATGATGCGCCGCCGTTGCCGCGACCTGCGGAAAGTGGGTGATGGCGACGACCTGATGGCGCGTGCCGAGCGCTGCCATTTTTCGGCCGACGGCTCGGGCAACCTCACCGCCGACGTTCGCATCGATCTCATCGAACACCATCAGTGGCGTTGCGTCTTGATCCGCCAGTGCCGATTTCACCGCCAGCATGACGCGGCTGATCTCTCCCGACGACGCGATCTGTCGCAGCGGCAGCAGCGGCTCGCCAGGGTTCGGGCCGAATTGGAATTCGATGGCTTCGAGCCCTTGTGGACCCGGTTCCGCCAGCGTTTTCAGCGGAGCTTCGAATGATGATTGTTTGAAACCGAGATCCATCAACTGGCTCGCAATCTCCTTCGCTAACTTCGGCGCAGCCTTGCGGCGGGCGGTGCCCAGCGACTTCCCACTGGCATCGAGAGCGGTGCGGCAGGCGGCGGTTTCCCGCTCCAGCGTTTCCAGCTTCTCGCCACGGTTTTCGATCGTATCGAGGCGGGTTGCGGCGGTGTCGCGGCGGGCGAGCACGTCCGTGAGTGACGGGCCGTATTTCCGTTTCAGGGATTCCAACAAATTGACGCGTTCTTCGAGAGTGGCCGCTTCCGCAGGATCGATGTCCAACTCGTCCGCGTAATCGGCGAGGTTGCTTTCGAGGTCTTGCAGCTCCAGGCACGCGGTCTCCAAAGAAGCCGTGCGGTCGCGAATGGATGGGTCGAGTTTTTCCAAATCGCGCACCAGGCGTTGCACTTCGCTGAGGCGTTCGAGAATCCCATCATCGCCATTCAGGGACGCGGTCGCTGCCGCGGCGGCTTCGACAAGGCGTGTGGAATTGGACGCGCGCCGCCAGCGGTCTTCGAGATCCTGTTCATCCTCGGGCTTGAGGTTTGCTCCATCGATTTCCTGAAGCTGATAGCGCAACAAATCCAGCTCTTGCTCGCTGGCATTTTCCGCGTGGCGGATTTCCTCCAACTCGGCGGCTTTCGTGCGCCAGTTTCGATAGGATTCGCGGTATTTGGAAACGGCAGGTTCCGCTCCGGCGTAGGCGTCCAGCATCGAGAGCTGCCGTTCCACCGAGAGCAGTGATTGGTGGTCGTGGGGGCCATGAAGATCCACCAGATGCTCACCCAGCCGCTTGAGTAAACTGAGCGTGACCGGCGAGTCGTTGATGAACTGGCGGTTCGCCGTTTGCCCGATCACGCGGCGGATGATGAGCTGGGTATCATCGCAGGGATCAAGTCCGCCGTCTTCGAGGATGGCATTGATTTCGGCAGGATCCTTGAGTTCGAAAACCGCTTCCACCGAGCAATTGTCCTCGCCGGTGCGGATCAGGTTTTTATCAGCGCGTTCACCGAGAACCAGTTTTAGAGCGCCGACGATGACGGATTTACCAGCGCCGGTTTCCCCGGTCACGCTGATGAGGCCGGAGCCAAGTTCCCAAGCGAGTTCATCGACCAGAGCCAGATTGCGGATTTTTAAGAGAGAAAGCATGCGTTTTACGGAACGCGGGCATGATGCATGGCACTCCCGCCGGAATCAACCGCCGCGTTTTTCCGGCAGGCTTTTTCGTTTTCTGGCAGCCGGATGGGACCCATAGGACTCATAGGTCCTATAGGCCCCATGAAAACGCCCATCAAGCGTGGTGCAGCAGGATCGAATTCGCCGCAAAGTGGTCTGACAGAATGTCGGAAACGATGACGAGGGGCGTGCCAGTGCGGACGAGGCCTTCCTTGATGAGGAGTTCGTTCACGCGCTGGATCGTTTCCTCGATATTGGAGGCGAACGATAGCTTGAAGGCGCGGATGCCGCGGGTGAGCGAGAGCTTGCAGCAGACGGTGTCCTTCGGAGTGAATGCGTAGAAGCCGGAGGTGCGTGGGCGCAACATGGCGACATGGTTTGCAAGCACTCCACGGCGGGTGAGCACGACGAGACGTGCGTCCGGCAGCGAGTCAGCCAATGTCACGGCGGCACGAGCGGTTTTCTGACGCTCGTCGCGGAGGAGGACGTTTTGGCCAAAACCATGTCCGCCAGAGCGCTCGATCCGTGAGGAAATGCGGACGAGTGCTTCGACGCAGCGCTCGGGGTAACGGCCGACGGAAGTTTCTCCGGAGAGCATGAGGCAATCGGCTTCTTCGTAGGCGGCATTCATCACGTCGGTCACCTCCGCACGGGTGGGTGTGGGGTTGGTGATCATCGATTCCAACAACTGGGTGGCGACGATGACGCGGGTGCCAAGTTCGTGGCAGCGCTTGACGATGCGGCGCTGGAGGATGGGAAGTTCCTCGAACTCGACTTCCGTGCCGAGGTCGCCGCGGGCAACCATGATCACATCGGCCTCGTTGATGATGGCATCGATGTTTCGAATCGCTTCCTGATCCTCGACCTTGGCAACGATCTGCGCCTCGCCTTCGAGGGCGGTCATCGCGTCGCGCAATTCGCGGACGTGGGCGGAATCGCGGACGAACGAGCCGGCGATGTAATCCGCTCCACACTCGACGGCGAGAGCGAGGTCCTTGTGATCCTTTTCCGTCAGAGCGGGGAGGTTCAAACGGACGCCTGGAAGATTGATGTGGCGTCGCGATCCCATGGTTCCCGGCGTTTTCACGAAACAAAGGATCCGATCGGACTCGACGACGTCGATGCGCATGAGCAGCGCACCGTTGTCGACGACGAGCGTGTTACCGACCGCGACATCGCCCATCAGCCCATCGTAGTTCACGGTGGTGGAGAGGGGAACGGTGGGCTCCACTCCGACGCGGCGGAATTCCACGGTATCGCCTTCCTCAAGGTTGTAAGGCTTTTCCAAATCACCGGTGCGGATGGACGGACCGGTCAGGTCGAAGAGCACGGCGATGTGCGCGTCGCGCTTGGCGGATTGGCTGCGGACACGCTTGGTCATTTCGGCAGCCCATTCGTGTTTGGCATGGCTCATGTTGAGGCGGAACACATTGGTACCGGCATCGATGAGACGGCCGATCATGTCTTCCGATTCTGTTGCAGGGCCGAGGGTGATGATGATTTTTGTTTTGCGAGACATGGAGTTCGTAAGTCGGAATTCAGAGCGTGGAGGTCGGGAAAGAGCAGGAATCCTGCCGATCTCCGATTGCTTAGCCTTGGTCGATGGTTTTTTCGGTGGCGGCGTCGATGATCGCGAAGCGTTCGCGGTTGAGCGTCGGATCGGAGCGGAAGATGAGGCGGCCGGAGTGGGAGCGCTCGAGTTCCACGAGGAGTTTGGCATCCTCGCTTTTGAAACGGTTGAGGACATCGCTGTTCACGATGACGATGATGTCGCCGACGCTGTCGTGGTGCTTTTGGATGACGGTGTTCAGGCGGCGTTGGATTTCCACGGACATGGTCATCGGCGTCTTCACGCGGGCTCGGCCCTGGCAATAGGGGCAAGGCTCATACATCGAATCCCGCAATGATTCGTTGAGACGCTGGCGGGTCATTTCCATCAGGCCGATGGGGGAAATCTGGAGCACCTGGGTCTTCGCCTTGTCTTTCTTGAGGCGGTCCTTGATGGCCTTGTAAACCGTTTGCTGGTCCTTGCGGTGACGCATGTCGATGAGGTCGATCACGACCAGTCCGCCGATGTTCCGCAGGCGGAGTTGGCGGGCGACTTCGACCGCAGCCTCGACGTTGGTTTCGAGAATCATTTTGTCGACGTCCTTCGAGCCGCGGTTACGGCCGGTGTTCACGTCGATGGCAATGAGGGCTTCGGTTTCATCGATGACAATGTAGCCGCCGCAGGGGAGCCAGACTTGGCGGGAGAAGGCTTCGTCGATCTGCTTTTGGATGCCGACTTTTTCGAAAATCGGTTGGCCGGCGGATGGCATGTAATGAACGCGGCGTTTCGCACGGCGGGAAATCTTTCCGGCGATGGTGCGGATCATTTCCGTGGTCTCGGCGTCGTCGCACATCACCTGGTCGATTTCGTCAGTGAGGAAATCGCGGGCCGTGCGCTCGATGAGGCCGGGCTCCTGGAAAATGCAGACGGGGGCCGGATTATTGGCGCGGCGCGCTTCGATTTCGTCCCACTGCTCCAGCAGCATCGCGAGATCGCGGACGAAGTGGCGGGCTCGGGTGCCTTGCGCGATGGTGCGCATGATGATGCCCATGCCCTCGGGGACGGAAAGTTTCTGGACGATTTTCCGCAGGCGTGCGCGCTCCTTGGGATCCTCGATCTTGCGGGAAATGCCGAATTGCTCGGTGAAGGGCATGAGGACGAGGTAGCGCCCGGCGAGCGAGATGTTGGTCGTGACGCGTGGTCCCTTGGTGCCGATCGGGCCCTTGGAAACCTGGATGACGATTTCCGATCCGATCGGGTAGATGTCGGGAATGTCCTTCGAGGTGATTTTTTTCTGCTGCTTCTTCTTGCTGCTGCCTTCGCGCTGGATTTCCTCCAAGCCGCCATCGAGCGCGGCGGGGATGGCATCCCAGAAGTGAAGGAAGGCATTCTTATCAAGGCCGATATCGACAAACATCGCCTTGAGTCCTGGCTCGATGTTCTTGACGCGTCCTTTGAAAATTCCGCCGACGATGTTCTGATCGCCCTCGCGCTCGACGGTGTATTCTTCGAGCACGCCATCTTCGAGAAGTGCGACGCGGCGTTCGAGTTTCTCAACGTTGACGACAATGCTGTTGCCGCGCTTGGGGTCGGGTTTGCCGATGCCTAGAAGTCTTTTGATGTGTTGGATCATAGTGTTAAGTGGTATTTGAAAAATGTTAGGGTTGGGGTGGGGCGGAGTGGGGTTGTTTTGGGAAATTCTCAATGCTCCTCGATCGGCACAGCCTTGGGGATGACCGATCCCTCGGCATCCACTTCAGGAGTGATGGTGGGAGCAGGGGCGACGGTGGTGTCAGTTGCAGGTGGGACAGGGGCGGAAGGATCGGCTTCATCACCGGTTTCGCCGACGTCATCGGCATCATCCGCGGGTTCGGCAGGGGTGACTTGGGTGGCTGCTGCGGCGATGGCTTCCGGCGCGGGTTCCGTGTCTCCGGCTTCCACGGCGGCGATGGCCTCTGGCGGGATTTCGATGGATTTGACATTTTCTCCGATATATCCCGGCACTTTGGCTTGGCGCTTCAGGGGAAGTCGGATGTTTTTGAGATCCCGGGCGAAGAGGCCGCGGTAGACGAGATTGACGAGTGGGCCGCAAACGGCACCGCCGGACTGACCGTTCTGGACCAGAATGCAGATCGCGTATTTCGGATTATCGTAGGGCGCGAAGCTCATCACCCAAGAGTTGTTGGACTGTTTCCCAAACTCGGTGACCTGAGCGGTGCCGCTCTTGGAGGCGATCGAAATGTTGGGTAGTTTGACCTTGCCCGAGGTTCCGCCGGGTTGGTTCGTGGACATCCACATGCCCTTGCGGATGAGTTCAAGGTCGGTGGGTTTGATCCCCGCCTGGATGAGATCGACCTGGAGCTTCGGGGTATCAGCAACCAGGATTTTGCCGTCTTCGGAAACCGCCTGTTTGACCACGCGGGGCTGATAGTATTTTCCTCCATTGGCCACGCAAGCTGCGACGGCGCAGACCTGAAGCGGGGTCGCCATGGAAGTGCCTTGGCCGATGGAAAGCATGGCGATCTCATGACCGGTCATCGGAGCCTTGGGATAGGTGGACCGCCAGACGCGGCTGCCGGGGAGCATGCCGGGGTTTTCCGATGGAAGTTCGATCCCGGTGCGCTTGCCGATGTTCACCATCGAGCAGCCCGTGACGAGGTCATCCTTGCCGACGATATTGGCCAGAAGGTTGAAATAGGGATTGCAGGAATGCTGGATCGCTTCGGACAGATTTTGGTTTCCGTGAGTCCCGCCATGTTGTCGGAAAATCCAGCATTTCACCTGTGCATTGCCGTAGGAGACGTAGCCGTTACATGTATAACGATTGTTCGCCTTGCCGACCAACGCTGCGGAAATGGCGGTGGGGATTTTCATCGTGGAACCGGGCGCATATTGGGAAATGGCGCGGTTGGTCAGCGGGGCCAGCTTGTTGTGGTTGTAGCCGTCGAAATTGGCCTGCGAGATGGTAGGGAAGAAGTCGTTGGGGTCCATGTCGGGCACGGATGCCATGGCCAGGACCTCGCCGGTGTTCACGTCCATGATGACTCCCGCCGCACGTCCGGCGTAGCGCAGGGTGTTTTCCAACAGATACTGGACGGGGGCGTCGATCGTAAGCCTGACCTTGGCCCCAATTCCTGGATTCGTGATGTCGGTCGGGCGGATCGTCCGGCCCTTCTCATCCTTCATATAGGTTGTTTGCCCCTCAAGTCCGCGGAGGGTTTCATCCATGGAGGATTCGATTCCGGCGATGCCCTTGTCGTCGCCGACGTAGTGGTTGAACTTGCGGGTGGCGCTTTCGGGAATGTCGGCTTTTTCCCACTGTTTCATATATCCGAGCACATGACTGGCCAGTGCTCCGAAGGGATAGTCGCGCTGTGGTCGGACGCTCAGGTAAACCCCCGGCAGGTCGAGATTGTGTTCCGCGAATTTGGCGAACTCCTCATAAGTCAGATCGGCGCGGTAGCTGAAGGGGATCAGTCCGCCGTGGGTGAGGTAGTGGGCGCGGAGATTGCTAGCCTTGTAATTTTTCGCCAGACCTAACTTGCGCAGCCGCTCGATGGTGCCGCCGTTGACGATGGCCACGATGTCTTTCTCCGAACGTTTTCTGGCCAGTCCGTCTTCCTTGGTGATGCGTTGGATGGTCGGATCTTCGACATGTTGGGAAAGATACGCCTGGCGGATTTCATCGAGATTGAAGGAGACCTCGTAGTTACGAAGGTTCCGGGCGAGGGTGATGCCGTTGCGGTCCGTGATTTCACCACGGATGCCGGGTTCACGCACGGTGACGGTGTGGTTTCCGGGAACCTGTTCGCGGAACTCGTCCCGGCGCACGATCTGGAATTCATAAAGCCGCGTGAGCAACGTTCCGAAACCGACGAGCACGAGGGCCGTCAGGAGATAGAGTCGGAGTCGGTAGCTGGGTTCCATGGAGTTTTAAGCAAGGCGGCGGCGCTTGCGCCCGGCTTCAGGATTGATCGAATGGTCACAGGCTTTCGCGATGCGGAAGAGCAGCCAGAAGATGAGGGGCGAGAAAAGCATCGTGAGAAGCGATGTGAAAACCATTTTCATGATGGTGGCTTTGGATAAAACAAATTCACCACGGACGAAGTTGATGATGGCATATTCCGCAGCCAGATAGAGAAAGACCGCGATGCCTGAGAGAAACGCGGAGAACTGCCATTTTCCCTGTTTGAAGAGCGGCTGGATTCCCTGCATGAGAAATCCCATCGCGGCAAACAGAAGGATCGAGTAGCCGAATTGCAGGGACTC
The DNA here is from genome assembly GCA_039925065.1 of Luteolibacter sp. Taxonomy (GTDB): domain Bacteria; phylum Verrucomicrobiota; class Verrucomicrobiia; order Verrucomicrobiales; family Akkermansiaceae; genus Luteolibacter. Next base: position 3,094 of record JBDSZP010000217.1, on the reverse strand, counting down.
GACCTGCTGCGTGTAAACCTGCGGATCACCGCCCTGCGGACCGAGTGCGCAATGGGCATCCCAGAAAAATCCACCGATGAAAGCGAGCAGCAGCATCGTGGGCTGGCCCACGGTGACGGCGGCGCAGAGGAAAACCAGTTGCACCAAAAGGATCCGGGAATCGTGGAGGCCCGTGAACGCGGGCAAAAACTGCTGGACCACGAATGCGGCGAGCAGGAGAAAGATGGTGATGAACGAGTAGCGGATCACGGTCGGTTCAGGGATCTGCGGACAGCACGACGAAAACAGTGCCCAGATCCGCGAAGTTCACCGACGGTTTGACGAGAGCTTCGGAATCCAGTGCGCCCTTTTGGACGGAGTCGATGGTTCCAAGTAAAATGTTAGGCTGGAAGATTCCTCCCCGGCCGGTGGTGAACACGCGCTGCCCCGTGTGGAGCGCGGCATTGGTTGATAGGAATCTCAGGCGGAGCAACGGGTTGCCCACAAAATCCCCGCGCTGACCACTGAGGATGCCGACTTCCGGTGAGCCTTCGACCCGTGCGGAAACCTGGCATTTTTCATCAGTCAGAAGAATGACGGACGATCGGCCTTTGTCCGGCCGGTCGATTTTGCCCACGAGACCTTCGTTGGAAAGCACCGCAAGTTGGGTGCCGATTCCGCGTTCCTCGCCGGCGTCGATGTCCACCGTTTGCCACCAGGTGGTCGGATGGCGGCGAATCACTTGGGCGGGCGCGACGTCGAAATGAGTCGCCTTTTTGAAATCAAGCGCATGCCGGAGTTGCACGTTTTCGTATTCGAGATCGCGGAAGCGGGATTCGATGATGCGCAGTCGGCCGAGTTCACTGCGTGTCGCGTTCAGCTCGACTTCCAGCTCTTTGGAATGCCGCGTTTCATCGAGAAATTTCCGCGCGTGGGTTTCCATTTGTGAGCCGGACCTCAGGAATGGCGACATCGCGGAAAAATAGTAACCCTGAATCTCGCGGACGGCGCGATTACTCAACGTAAATGCCCAGACCGCGCCTCCGAGGAAGAGCAGTAGTGCGATGAGATTGAGCGGCTTCATGGCCGGGTTGGGTCTTGGTGGGGCCGATTAACGGTCCGAATTGGCGACCCGCTTCAGGAGTGAAAGCTCTTGAAGTGCCTTGCCAGTGCCTTCGGCCACGGCGCTGAGAGGATCCTCGGCGATGTGGACCGGTAGCCCGGTTTCTTCACGCAAGAGGCGGTCCAGCCCTTTGAGCAAGGCCCCTCCGCCCGCCAGCACAATGCCGCGATCAACAAGATCGGAGGCGAGTTCCGGTGGGCAGCGTTCGAGAGTGGTGCGGACTGCGTCAACGATGGTGCTGAGCGGGTCGGCCATTGCCTCGCGGATTTCCTGCGAGGTGATTGTGATGGTTTTCGGAAGACCGGCCACGAGGTCGCGGCCTTTGACTTCCATGGTCATTTCCTTGGGAAGGGGAGCGGCGGAACCGAGACGGATCTTGATTTCCTCCGAAGTGCGCTCGCCGATCATCAGATTGTAAGCGCGCTTCATGTATTGAATGATCGCCTCGTCCAGCTCATCGCCGGCGGTGCGGACGCTGCGGGCATAAACGATACCGGAAAGGGAAATCAGCGCCACTTCCGTCGTGCCACCGCCGATATCGACGATCATGTTGCCGGATGCTTCCTGCACCGGAAGGCCCACGCCGATTGCGGCGGCCATTGGCTCCTCGATCAGATAAACCTCGCGGGCACCCGCTTGCAGGGCTGATTCACGGACGGCGCGGCGCTCGACCTCGGTGATACCCGATGGAATAGCGATCAGCACCCGTGGATTCGAGCGGCGGCCTTTGTTCACCTTGCGGATGAAATGCCGGAGCATCGCCTCGGTGACTTCGAAATCCGCGATGACGCCGTCCTTGAGTGGGCGGATGGCGACGATGTTGCCGGGCGTTCTGCCGAGCATGCGTTTGGCGTCGTCACCGACAGCGAGGACCTCGTTGGTGCCCGCTTTGACGGCCACGACGGAGGGCTCGCGTAAAACGATGCCATGGTCCTTGACGTTGATTAGGGTGTTCGCCGTGCCTAAATCGATGCCTATATCATTGGAAAAGAAATTTCCGAAAAGCTTTTTGAACATGGATGGTGTTGAAAATGAAAGAGTAGTGGGAAAATCCTGTGGTTCGGAATTGCCCGGGCAATGCTTCATTCCGGCTGACAAGCCTGAGAAGAATGTTACAAAAGTCCTGACGTTACCGAAAGAAGTTGGAAACCGTCACCATTCGGCGCTCCAAGGTCAAGCGGGAATCCGTGTTCCTCACTGCAACTTTCAATGTTCCACACGCTGACAATCAAGGTGTCGCGAGCAAGGGGCCGCACACCGCATGGCGGGTCAGGAATTCATCCGCCAAGGCACCGTAAGCCTGGGCACCGAGCCCATTCGGGTCGTGCTCGAAAATGGTTTTTCCATGGCTGGGCGCTTCGCCGATCCGGATCGTCCGCGGAATCATCACCTTATACATCTGATCGGGGAAAAACTTTGAAACCTCGTCCACGACTTGCCGGGAGAGCAGCGTGCGGCCGTCATACATGGTCATCGCGATGCCTTCCAGCCGGATGCCGGGGTTTGCGTCCGAGCCGCGGATCTGGTCGATCACATGCACGATTTTCGCCAATCCTTCCAAACCGAACCACTCGCACTGGAGCGGGATCAGAATTTCATCCGCTGCCGCCAGGGCCGAAGTCATCAGCACGCCGAGCGATGGCGGGGTGTCCAAAATGCAGTATTCGAAAAGATCGTTCGGTTTCAGTCCCTGAAGGATGTTTCTCAAGCGGGTGAGATGGTCGTCACTGCGGGCGAGCTCGATTTCCACCCCGGCGAGGTCCATTTCAGATGGGACCAGCGAGAGGTTTTCCCGGCCGGTGGGTAAGATCTGTTGGGCTACCGTCGTGTCGCCGAGCAGTACTGGATACATGCTGCAACCGTCGGGCGGCTCGATGCCGAGGCCGCTGGTGCAGTTTGCCTGCGGATCGAGGTCGACCAAAAGCACGCGCTGGCCACGCAGCGCAAGAGCTGCGGAGAGATTCAGGGCGGTGGTGGTTTTTCCCACGCCGC
>JBDSZP010000216.1:0-7902 GCA_039925065.1 Luteolibacter sp. | reverse complement strand
TCAAGGGTTCTGTGCTCCCGACTTGTTCGCCGATTTTGTTGTTCCGAGTTTTCTGCTGCGGCTTGCGGGTGTCGGGTTCAGCGATCAAAAAAGCTAGCGAAGGGATCACGGGGAGGTCGCCTAGTCTTGGCCTGCTCGTGCATCTCTCTACGAAAATCTTCGGGCATGCTCTCAAGCTCGGCAATCAGCTCATCCAACTCGGCATCAGACTTCGACTCAATGTGTCCTGGCTGATTTAGCAGTGGATAGGATGCATCCATCATGGTCAAGATGGGTGAGCCGGTGCAATAGACGACAAGTTCCGCAGCCTTGTAGATCTTCGCTTCACGGGTGTTGCCGCCGAGGGCAAATGCCTTGTTGTAAGCATGACTAAAATTATTCATTTGCTGAGCCGCCTCTGGAGACAGTTCTGCAGTCCGCTGCTTGAGCGACCGCATCTTCCTAAATGTTCCCCAGGCGCACCAAACTACGAAGAGCGCGACGAAAGCAAGAAGGGTGAATGCTAGTTCCATGGTTACCGAGGGGTTCTTTTTTCAGCTTCTTGCATCTTTTGGAAATAGGGATCAATCGCAGCCTTCCAAGTGGGATCGATTCGGAGGGCCTCTTCAAGATGCTTCCGGCAGTTGGTGGTATCTCCAGAATGGTAAGATGCCAGTCCAAGGTAGTAATGCCCGGCCCTGCTCAGCGGCTTCTCGACCAATACTTCGTTGCACCGTGCGATCAATGTATCGAGCTTGTTCGCTTCAAGCAGCCCATTCAATTCGTTGATCAAAGCCTGTTCCTGAGAGGCAGGCCTGCTCAATGACTTCATGCGATCAAAGCTCTGGTTCGTGAGGTAGATGTTCAGGGATACGCCCACAATCAAGGTAAGCGCCGACATCACGCACAGAATATAGATTCCGTTTCGGATTTGGACGATGTGCCTATTGTCTGTCATATTATTTTTCGCCCAACGTTTGATGTGCGCCCACCGGCGCGGTTGAAGGGATGTTGAAATGAAATTGAAAAGCTTATGGCCGGTTGGTGCGACACGACTTGTTCAAGCGTTCTTCATTTCTGCTCTACTTGCGACTAAAGGTGTGCCTCTCTCCTGCGAGTTCAATCATCGTAGAGCAATCTTCAGTGATCAAACAGGGAATTTTGGTCTTGGCACCCCAAAATATGTTGACTGTCCGCCTCCCAGTGACTGTGTAAGTCGGCTTGAGCTTCTTTCCCGCGAAAGTGCCGTTCTTAAGGAATGAGTGAGGATTATTGGATTCCCCTTCTGCAATCCAAGTTGTGCCAATTAGAAATTTTTGAAGGTCTTCTTGCGTTTGCTGGATCGACTTCTGCTTCTCCTCCGGAATGAGCTTCTGCTTTTCCTCTGGGTTGGCATGAAGTAACGTGGAGAGGATTCCGGAAAAGAGTATTAGGAGTAATCGAGTCATGATTTTATGAGTTAATTTTCTGCCGATTAAGGTAGGGATATCAGTTGCCTGACGCACCCCTCGCAGATCCCGGCGTGCGGAATTACCGCACCGGGCTCCTCAGAAATGCGCGCAAATGGAACTTCGATCATGATTGGACTCTGATGGGTTGGACATTTCCTACGGGTCGCGGCCGGCCTTGTCGAACTGTTCTTGGCCATGGCTTCTCGATGACTCGTGGCGACGGCATCTTCCAGCGCTCCCATGCCTCCGTAAATGAGGTGACATTGAAGTTCTTTCGCTGGGTTCTCCGGTTGAGCGCAGGTTCGTCGCCAGATTCGAGAGTAAGGGCGCACTCGAAACCGCAATGAAATCCCAAGGCATCCCCAGTGAGGAGGATTTAAAAAACCGCCTCGCCGCCCGCATTTAGCAGGAAAAATTCATCAAGCGGCGCTTCTATGACCGTTGCTATATTTCAAAATCACGCCTCCGGCGTCCCTACCTAGTAGCGGCATCTCTGTGAGCGCCGGTAATTCAAATCTTCTACCTGTAGCAGCCCCTCTCTGAGCGCAGCTCGATGGTCCTGATCATTTTTCAGTCAGCGACGGTCACAGCCGCGCCGCTACAGGCCGAAAGCACCCATCCATCGGCCAACCCTCTCATTCCTGACAATTCCAAAAAATCCCCCGCACGACCCGACACTCGTCCCGCTCTCCGCCGCCGGGCAAGAGCACCACGAAAAACGGGAAAATTCACGAAACTCAGATCCATACCCTTCCCCCACTTTCGTGCCTCTTCCTGTCTTTCGTGGTTACCTCTTCTCCTCATTCGCAGCGTTCGCCCGATGCCCACTTCCCGTCCGCCCTTTATTTTCATGCGGCCGTTGTGTCTTTCGCTGGCTCTCATCGCCTCATCTCCGGTTTGTTTTGCAGGACAAAACAACGGCAACACGAATCGGTTGCCAGCACGGCGGATCTGGGTATGCTCCGCGCCCCGGCGAAAGACGCCGGTTCCTTAAAATGAATCATCCCCATGTAGCGATCGTTGGTGCGACGGGTGCCGTCGGCGTAGAAATGCTCCTTTGTCTCGAACAGCGGAATTTCCCGCTCAGCAAACTGAAGCTGCTGGCTTCGGCTCGTTCCGCAGGGAAAAAGATGACTTTCCGGGGTGAGGAAATCACCGTGGAAGAACTCACGCACGATTCGTTCGGTGATGTGGATATCGCCCTTTTCAGCGCGGGTGGAGGGATTTCTCTGGAATTCGGACCGTCCGCCGCAGCCGCTGGCGCGGTGGTGATCGACAATTCCTCCGCTTTCCGGATGGACGCCGATGTGCCGCTGGTGGTGCCGGAAATCAATCCGGAAGCCGCGAAGAACCGCCCGCGTGGCATCATCGCGAATCCGAATTGCACGACGATCATTTCGCTGATGGCGCTTGCGCCGTTGCACAAGGCGTTCGGCCTGCGTTCGATCATCGCATCGACCTATCAGGCTGTTTCCGGATCCGGAGCACAGGGCATCATCGAGTTGGAAGAGCAGATGAAGGCGATCAATGCCGGCGAGCCGGTGACGCTTAAAGTTTATCCGCGCCAAATCGCTTTCAACGTGATTCCCCAAGTGGATAGTTTCACCGACAACGGCTACACCAAGGAAGAGATGAAAATGCTCAACGAAGGCCGGAAGATCATGAATCTGCCGGACCTGCGGGTTTCCTGCACCTGCGTGCGCGTGCCGGTTTACCGCTCGCATTCGGTTTCGATCACCGCGCAATTCGAGCGCCCGGTGGATGCCGATGCCGCCCGTGCCGCCTATGCGGGACTGCCGGGTGTGCAGGTGGTGGATGACATTTCAAACAAGGTTTTCCCGGTGCCGCTCGACACGACCGGCAAGGACGATTGCCTGGTCGGCCGGATCCGCAAGAATCTGGTTTTCGACAACGCGCTCGATCTGTGGGTCGTCGGCGATCAGGTCCGCAAGGGTGCCGCGCTGAATGCGGTGCAGATCGCGGAGATTCTCTGAAGAGATTGTGGATGGTAGATCATGGATCGAAGATCTTCATCTACCATCCTCTATCCACTATCCAAGATCATGGATCTTAAAACCTACCTCACCGCCCGCGCCAAGGAAGTGGACTCGGCGATGGATGCGTTCCTGCCGAAGGCCAAGGAGCGTCCGGCGACGATCCATGCGGCGATGCGTTACAGCGTTTTTGCCGGAGGAAAACGTCTGCGCCCGGTGCTGTGCCTGGCGGCGACGGAAGCTTGTGGTGGTGAAATTTCCAACGCGCTCGCTCCGGCTTGTGCGGTGGAATTGATGCATACTTACTCGCTGGTCCACGACGATTTGCCAGCGATGGATGACGACGATCTCCGCCGCGGTCGGCCGACGTGCCACAAGGTTTACGGCGAAGGCATGGCGGTGCTCTGCGGCGATGCGTTGCTAACCGAATCCTTCATCGTGCTCGCCAAAACTCCGGCGACGAAACGCTACGGCACCCGCGATTACATTGCCGAACTCGCTGAAACTGGCGGCAGCAGGAAACTCATCGGCGGCCAGGTGATGGACCTCGAAGGAGAAGGGAAAAAGCTCACCAAGCGCGATCTCGTGCGCATCCACGAGGCGAAGACCGCCGCGCTTCTCACTACCTCGCTGCGCCTCGGCGCGATGGCGGCCAACGCGACTCCGGCGAAATTGGAGGCGCTGACAAAATTCGGATACGCGCTGGGTCTCGCCTTCCAAGTGATCGACGACATTCTGGACGTCACCCAAAGCACTGAAGTGTTAGGCAAGACCGCAGGCAAGGATCAGGCTGTCGAAAAATCCACCTACCCTGCCATCCTCGGTCTGGACGCCTCGCGCAAGGAAGCGGCAAAGCTGACGCAAGCGGCCATGGACGCACTCAAACCGCTCGGCACCAAAGGCGAACGACTGCGGGAAATCGCGACGCATTTGCTGAAGCGCGAATATTGAAACGGCGGTTTCGAGGACGTCCGGCGGTTCGCAGAATCAAAGGAGACGCAGCCGGATTGTCAGGACGGGGGCGTCCTGACTCCTTATGGTTCCCGGCCGGGCCAATGAGAGGAGAAAGTGCGGAGCCAAGGCGCTTTTCTTTCGCTGGTCATTGGCTGGGCGGACATGAGTGTCCACCCTCCATAGGTCCGGTGCGCTTTCCTGTCGAATCACTACCGCCAATCCTCCTATCCGATGTCGCCCATCTGACAGGCGGCATCGGATGCTTCCAGCCAGCCCATTTCCTCAAAACTTCCTCAATCGGCTGTTGGCGATTTCCGGTTGTAGGATTACTATATTCCCATGGCCGACGATCTTTCTTCGCCTGACAATTCGATCCAGCTTCAGGGCCACCTGTTGTTGGCGGATCCCTCGTTGCGGGATGGCACGTTCAATCGCTCGGTCGTCCTGCTGGCGGAGCACCGGACGGACGAGGGCGCGATGGGATTGATCCTGAATCACCCGACCGGAAAAGTGGTAGGCGATTTCCTGACGGGCGAAGAATTTGCTTCGCTGAAAAAGCTGGCGGTGCACGAAGGAGGTCCGGTTTCCCGGGATCAACTGACGTTTTCCTCGTTCTGGTGGACGAAAAAGGGCCTGCGGTGGGCTCTTCGGATTTCTGCGGAAGCCGCGACCGAGCATGCGCATAAGCCGGGCCGGATCGTCAGGGCGTTCGTCGGTTATTCCGGCTGGACGGCGGGGCAATTGGAAAATGAACTCCGCCGCTGCTCGTGGATTCCGGCCCGACCGCAGGCGAATTTGCTCGGCTATGATCACGACCGCACGCTGTGGGCCGAGCTGCTGCGCCATGTTTCCCCTCTCCACCGTATCCTCGCGGAAGCGCCGGATGATCCATTTTTAAACTAAGAAAGAGTGTTGAAGATCGTGATGGGATGAATCCTAATCCCCGCGTTTCCAGAACTCCCGCCTCCTCAAATGTCCGCCAAGCCTCTTATTTTCAGTCCGATCAACGAAATCATTGCGGAAGTCGCTGCCGGTCGCCTCGTGATCGTCGCGGATGATCCGGATCGGGAAAACGAAGCGGACTTGATCGGTGCGGCGTCGCTCTGCACGGCGGAAATGGTGAATTTCATGGCGGTGCATGCCCGAGGATTGATTTGCGCACCGCTGACGGCCGAGCGAGCCGAGGAAATCGACCTTCCGCAGATGGCCAGCCGGAACCGTGAAGGCATGAAAACCGCGTTCACCGTGAGCGTGGATGCGGCGGAAGGCATCACCACCGGGATTTCCGCCGCTGACCGGGCGCTGACGATCCGTTTGCTCGCGGATCCATCGATCGGCCACGATGCTTTTGTGAAACCCGGCCACGTTTTCCCGCTCCAAGGCATGCCCGATGGCGTGCTCCGTCGCGCCGGCCACACCGAAGCGGCGCTCGATCTCGCAGAATTCGCCGGACTCCAACGCGCTGCAGTGATTTGCGAAATCATGAATGACGACGGGACGATGGCCCGCGTCGGCGAACTGGGAGATTATCAGGAAAAACACCAGCTCAAGGCCTGCACGATTACCCAACTCATCGAATACCGCAGACGCTCGGAGAAACTCGTGCTGCGGGAGCAAACCATCCTGATGCCCACCGATTGGGGCGATTTCGACTGCCATCTTTACCGCATTTCCACCGACGGCAGCCACCACCTCGCACTCAGCCGTGGCGAGATCGATCCGGAAAAACCGACGCTCGTCCGCGTCCACTCCGAATGCCTGACGGGCGATGTTTTCCATTCCCGGCGTTGCGATTGCGGTGGCCAACTCGCAGCCGCGATGGAGCACATCGCAGCGGAAGGCGGGGTGCTGCTCTACCTTCGTCAGGAAGGCCGCGGCATCGGATTGCCAGCGAAAATCCACGCTTACAAGCTCCAGGAGCAGGGCATGGATACCATCGAAGCCAACGAAAAACTCGGCTTCGGCTCGGATCTTCGCGACTATGGAATGGGTGCCCAAATCCTTTACGACCTCGGCATCCGCAAGATGCGATTGCTGACAAATAACCCGAAAAAGGTCATCGGTCTCGAAGGTTACGGCTTGGAAATCGTCGAGCAGCTCCCCATCAGCCTCCCCTCGAATCCGCACAATGAGAAGTATCTCGAAACCAAGCGGACACGGATGGGACACACGCTTTGAGTTGGTTGTTCTGAAAGACGGCTTTCAAGCATCCCAGCTCTTTGCCAAAAGTCACTACCGGAACCCCTACCACGTCCGCTCGTCTGGAGACTGTCCGGAGTTCATGGTTTACCATGCTCTTCGAAGGCAAGCTGAAGACTTGAACTCCGGACAGCGCCAAGGACTGAATAACCGGCTAGCAATTCTGGCAAATGGACCAAACAGTGCTATCCACGCGCGGACATAACCGGAAAGTCTTTATTGCACTTTCCCAAAGCATCAGCAGACTCCGCGCATGGAACTCGACCTCATCGACGTTCAATTCGATCTTCGCAATATCAAACCCCGTGAGCTTGAAGAAGCTTTCGAGGATCCTTTTTCCGTCCGCTTTCTGCCTGACAACGAGCGCTCGGATGGTGCCTCCCGTTACTATGCGCTTGGTCGCACGGTCTCGGACCGCTACCTGTTCTTTTCATTCTGGACGGATGGGAAAACGACGCGCGTCGTCGCCGCCCGCGAGATGTCCGAATCCGAACAGAAGTTTTACGACCGCAAATACGCGGAATTCCGCTGACCCCCACCTTTTTCAATTCCATGAACCCTGTCGCCCGCTGGTCCGATATTCCCGAGTTTGCCGATGAGGCTGCTGAAGCCCGATACTGGGAAACCCACGAATTGGATGGTCGGCTGATGGCCACCTCCGTGCATGAGGCTGACTCCCGCGAGTCCACCACGATCACCCTGCGCTTCGATCCACGGATGCTTTCCCGGATCAAACGCATCGCCCGCTCCCGCTTCCTCAATTACCAATCCATGATGAAACAATGGTTGGCAGAGCGGCTGGAGGAGGAAATGCGCAAGCTCTGAGCATGCGTCGGGTAACAAGGTGCCCGAAATTCTGGCTCGCGGCGCTGATCATTTGGTTCGGCGTTTTGTGGATTCTCTCATCGAGCACGCATCCGGATATTCCGATGCCTCCGATCGAGGACTTCGATAAAGTCGAGCACTTCGGCTACTTCTTCGGCGGTGCAGTTCTGTTTTCCGCCTATTTGTTCAGGAAAAAGCCCGATTTTGCGCAGTGGCGGATTATCATCCCGACGGTGATCATTGGGATGGCCCTCCTCGGTTGGCTGGATGAATGCCATCAGGGTTTCGTTCCCGGACGCAGCGGAAATGATCCGTTTGACTGGATGGCGGATGTGCTCGGGGCCAGCGCGGGAGCCTTCTTTTTCAAAATCATTCATCGTCGGTTATTGTGATATTCATGGGTTCATCCGCCTGGGGTGGCTTTTCACCTTCCCAACCCACATCCGGGGCGGTACGTCATCCCCATCATGAGCATGAACCAACTCGATCAATTGAAGCAG
>JBDSZP010000215.1:0-6926 GCA_039925065.1 Luteolibacter sp. | reverse complement strand
TAACCCTCCCTTTTTTCAAATCCGCTAAGAGCCGCAAGCTTTTTCACTTTGGAAAGATCACTCCAGATCTTTTGGCCTTGCAGAAAACATCCATAACCGAAAGTTGCGATCAAATTCGAGAACATATCAAGAAAAGGGTCAATATTTTCGACTACGGATTCCTTCCTTCAACTTCATTGGCCTACGGTTATTTCAATAATTTTGTACTAAAGTCCGTCAAAAATCTTCTCGATTCGAAAATTCTCCAGATCGAAGGTAACACAGATGGAATTCCTTTTAAGGATGTAAACTTCACCATCCTTATTCCGGACGATTTGACAGCAGATATGTTTGATCGGATTAAGCATCTGAAGACAACCAATAATTGGGATCTCGTGAAGATCGATGCTGGCACGTTTCGTCCCTTCGACTTCTATATCCAAATGGATCAAAGCAACGACGGAATAATTTACTTATCTGACATCCCGATTACTTTGAATGCGCTGAATGATTCTATTAAGTCGTATATTGGCAAGTCTTACATCGGTATTTCAGAAGCCGAAGAATTGCTGGAAAGAAGAGAGATCAGGATTTTCAAGGGCGTTCTTGACTATCTAATATCGTCGAATCCGCTGACAAAAGACAGGGTAAAAACCGAACTGGTTGATATTTGATTATTCAGCATTGAATGGGTCAGTCGAATGGGTAAAAGATACGGATTTCAATACCAAGGCGACCCAAACAGTAGCCGACATCCATTACGAGATGACCGATAGGCCCAAAAACAATCGAAATGTTCGTGGAGGATTGGGATGCTTGTTCTTCACGCTGGCTCCACTGATCGCAGGACTTCAAGGGGTTTACACGCTGGCTACCAGCTCGCATTCGCCAACGCTCACGATTCAAGAATACTTCGAAAAGCAGCCGCGAAACTCGGATCTCACTTTGAAGGATTGCACACTCGACCTTCTTCGCGCAACGCCCCGGCGCGGAATCCTTTCCGGAGAATTACAAGAAATCTGCATCCCGCTTTTCGAGAAGACTCCATCTCCAAAAGATAAAGCTCGGTTTGTGTGGCGCACAAGGTCCCACAAATACCGACTCGCCTACCTCGAGGCGCAGAAGCACATAGCCGATAAGGCCTACATCGATTCCAATCCTATCGAATTCTATCCTGTGGAAACGGTTTCCGGGCAGATCGCATGGGGCATTAATAGAGAAGACGGCATACGGACGCAAATTACAGCTGCGGGTTATAAATGGAAGCATCCCCCGCAGGCCTATGATTTTTTACTCCTTTGCGAAGATGGCGACGAAGGCCTTGGTTGGACATACTTTTTGCTCGCCACTTGTATCGGTCTCGCCGGAATATACATCTCGAGTCGCCTTCTTGTCGGCAAATTGGAATTGGCAGCAGCGAATCCAGCAGCAGCGAATCCAGCAGCAGCGAATCCGGCAGCAGCGAATCTGGCAACTGCTGTAGGCGCGGACCTTAAGTCCGAAAGGCCGCCTCTTCAACTCCAGATTGCATCACCCGGAAAGCGAAGCAACACTCTTTGGAAAATATTGATCCTCGGAATCTGCTTCGGGCTGCCGATCTTTTTCCGCCATTACTGGTGGTTGCTCGCTTCGCCGATTGCAGCTCTGGTGATGGCCTATGGCATAGGATTTCTTCAACGCGTCTTCAGCGATGAACGATTGAGTTCTTATGCACGCGTAGTAGCCACGTTGGTTCTCGTTCCATTCGGTTATATTTGCGTGTTCGCATGCGCATTTACACCTTTAATAATTCTCGGTTTGTTCGGTTTGTTTTTTGTAACTATAAATGAAGCAAGCGGAGGCCCCCCCCCACTGATGGGGGTATGGCTGGCATTAATAATAGGAGGACTGATCGCGACTTTCGCATCCTTATTTGCTATTTGCGCTTCATTCCGGTCGGACGCAGGAGGGCGGCAGGGCCTTTTAATATCACCGGAGCGCGAAAAAGACTTTCTTGAGCTCATTGCGAAGGAGTTCGGTAGAGCCGCCGTCGCCCCACCCAGGTCTGTCGTCTTGAGCCCCGATCCAATAATCCTCGTTCGGCATCGGCGCACGAGATTGCGGGATACTGTAGCCAAAGGCCCCGTATTAGTCGTCGGGTTGCCGCTGCTTCATATACTTTCGGAGTCTGAATTGCGATGCATTCTACTACACGAGGTGGCTCATGTGTTACGACGACATACCCTTTACGCAAGCATCGTGGCAAGGGCATGGGTAGTCTTGCGAGTTACCGAGGATCGCCTAAAAAGGCAGATACGCGTTAAACATTGGATCAATGATCTAGTAAAGATTTCGTTATACTTACCTTTAGGTATGATCGTCATCATGCGGCGGCTTTTCTATCGTCTAAACCGCGCTAATTTATTCGAAATGGAGTTCGAAGCGGACAGGTTTGCAGCGAGGCTTGGCGGTGAGGCTATGTATCGCGGGGCGCTCACTAAGCTCGCTGGATTCACGGACTTCTATTACGAATGCTTGCAAGCTCACCTAAACGAAGTTCTGAGCTCCGAAGGATATGTTCGTAATTATTTTGAGTTGTTTAGCGCCGTTTTTGAACCAGCCTTGAGGGAACGCCGCGATGAGCTACAAGTGGAAGCCTTGCATGCAACAGCATCCACTGCGGGGCACCCCCCCATGAGTTGCCGTCTTGCAAAACTATCAAGTGAGCATTTATTTGCCGCCGAAATCGATCAGATTGCAACCAGTTTGCTCAAAAATCTCTCAGCATACGAACTTGAACTTACAGAACAAATCTACGAACCTATTGGCTAAATGCTTAAATACTTCAATTTAAATTGCCCGACCGGTGCATCGCAGCACTCTGATTCAGGGAGCGATCCGTTTGACGTGGCGGACATGAATGCGGTGCCCGGCAAGAAGTCACCTCCCGCCGCAGGCGATGAAAAGCCGTCCTTGCCAAAACCTCCCCAAGAAATGCTAGCGAAAAAGAGGCGGAAGACAGAACGGCACATGTCCGGACTGGAACAGTTGGGACTGTATTTTGGAGTGTTTCTGGGAGTACTGTTTAGCTCTTCGGTCATGCTGCCAAAAACCGGAACCTGGTCGTGGCCGTTTGCCATGAGGGATCTTGGACTCGCTTCTATAATCGCCTTAATAATTATTCCAACGGCTTATTCAAAATTGAAAATCAATGCTTCCGCGCCCTTCATCGTCCGATTCGGATTTTTTGTGCAGACGGGCGTTTTCTGGCATGAAGTCGTTCGCGTGATCGGGAAGTCGTTTGGCTAATCCGAAGGAGTGAGCCCCAACTAACAAATCGAAGGGGTCAGCACGACAAAGGGACAGGCCTTTAGTCAAAGTCTCCTCTTGCCTCTCCGGTCCGGTTTGGTAGCCTCGCCCTCATGAGAAAGGCGCGATGGCTGGCTGAGTGGCGGAAATCCGCTGGAAAACCGGTGTTTTACCATGTGATCAGCAGAGTCGTGGACCGGAGGTTTGCATTTGGCGCGGAGGAGAAGGAGAAATTCCGCGCGTTGATGCGCTTGCAGGAGAAATTCACCGGCTGTCGGGTGGTTTCCTACTGTCTGATGTGCAACCACTTCCATATTCTGTTGGAAGTTCCTCCGATGGCGGAGGGCGGGATTTCGGAGGGGGTGCTTTTGAAGCGGTTGTCGGCGATCTACAGCGAGGCGTTTGTCGCCGGGGTGGCGAAGGAACTGGCGGATGCCAGTGCGGCGGTTTATATGAGTGAAACCGGGCTGGAGGAAGCGTTGGCGGCCATTCACAAGCGTTTCACCTACCGAATGCAGGATCTGGGGGAATTCATGAAAGGACTGCTGCAACGCTTCACCCAATGGTTCAACCGGGCGCATTCCCGGACCGGGCGGCTGTGGGAGGATCGTTTCAAGAGCGTGATTGTGGAGGACGGCGTGGCGTCGAAGACAATTTCCGCCTACATTGACCTGAATCCGGTCCGCGCCGGAATGGTGAAGGACCCGGCGGACTACCGCTGGAGCAGCTATGGCGAAGCGATTGGAGGCGGCTCGAAAGGCAACGGCAAAACCGCACGTGCCGGCCTGGTAAGAGCGTTGCGGGCCCATCAGGGTATTGGAGCTGATGCCGGTTTGTGGGCCAGCGGAGTTTCGCGGGAGTATCGAAAACTGCTCATGGCGGGAGCTGTTGGAAAATCTTCGGAAAGCGTTGGCCGGAACGGGAAGACGATCGCGAAGACCTTGCGCAAAGGACTTTCGAAAGAGGAGGCGGAGCGCGAACGCAAAAAGGATGGAGAGATTCCTTTCGGTAAGATGCTGCGCTGGCGGGTTCGCTATTTCACGGACGGTGCGGTGATCGGCAGCCGGAGTTTCGTGGACGAGGCGTTTGCAAAATCCAGGGAGCGCTTCGGGGAACAGCGAAAATCAGGGGCAAGACGGCTGAAAGGAGACGCCTCGCCCGCGAGCGGGATTTTGTGGAGTTTGAGGGATCTGCGCAAAGACATCGCTTGAAAACCGATGATCTGTGGATCTGTGGATCACTTTTGCCCGCGTCCGTCATCGCTGCGACCACTCTTCTCCGCATGACTAAACGCCAACGCAACCTCGTGGCCCTACGAACTTGCCAGTCTTTGGCGGCGAGTATTAATTTCACCTCATGCCATTTGAACTCTTCCATGCGCGTTTGCCGAAGCTTGCCTAGGCCGAAACCCGTGTCATCACCGTGTTGGAAACCGGTAATGCTTCGAATACACTGCCACCTGCGGACTACGCATTTCTGGAAATGTTCGACAATGAACCGGGCTGCGATTGCCGGCGCGTTTTCTTCAGTGTGGTTTCATCCCGCACTCAGGATGCGGAGGCCGTGATCGCCTACGGCTGGGAAAGCTCCAAATTCTATCGAAATTGGTTCAGGCAAGGCACCGACGAGGATATCGCCATGCTGCAAGGACCAGAACTCAACGTGGGTTCAGCCCAAAGCAGGCATGCGGATGCCATCCTCCAGCTTTTTGTCGATACCTTGCTACCGCAGACCGAATATATCGAACGCGTAAAACGTCACTATCAGTTATTCCGCGCCACAGTTGACCGACCTCGCAACCCGCTGCTGCGCCGCCGCAGAACCGGTGGATAACGGAGTGCTTTGATGAGATGCTGAAAAACCCTTGGTTTAATGCGGGTTGACTGGGCAGTGGATACTTTTAAAACGGCAGTTCGCGCATCAATTGGTCGATGGCTGCCAGGTGGGTGGCGCGGCGCATCGGGGTGTTAAGATCGGCGGCGGCGATTTCCAGCATCGAGTAGCTGGTGATGGTGGAAACGCGGATGGAAGCGGGGCGAATGCCGGCCTTTTCCCACTGGCGCAAAAAGACATCGGGAACGGAAGCGATGAGTGATTCGTAGGACTGCTTTTCGACAGAGAGCATTTCCATTCCGAGAATGTAACCGGATTTCGGCTCCGCGGTGATCGCCAGGTAGGGATAGACGGCCGATTCCGGGCGGCCGATGGGAGCGGGAAGGAGCTGGAAATGACAGTCGATATCCACCAGTCGCGTATGCCGTTTGACCTTTTCGATCATAATTTCGGAGGGGGCCGGGGTGGCCCATTCGTGGCAGCGACCGTCGTGTTCGGCCCAGATACTGTGCCACTCACCCTTGTCGCGCTGACGGGTGAGCATTTCGAATTCTCCGTCGGTCAGGCGGAATGTGCATCCGGGAACCAAAGTCGGAAAAACCGCGAGAAATTGTTCGATGGCGGTGCTGAGCCACAGAACTCCCTCCGCATCGAGCGGACCGGGAACGCAACCCGGCTTGAAACTGCGGAACATCGGCCAGTTTTCCCCACGGTATTTGCGGCCCAGTTTCTTGATTTCCGCTAGTTCGTCCTTCCGGAGCTCGGACCGGGGGCCAAAGGCCGCCTGGAGCTGGCGGGTTTCGAGAATTAGGCCGATCTGGTCAGTTTCTGGGATTCCCGGGTCGGCGGGATCGTCGGACTGCATCAGGTTGTAACGGCGCAAGGCCTCGTCGCCGATATAGAGGGTGAGGCAGTAGTGCTGTCCGATCGCCCCCATGATGCTGATATAGCCGCTCTCACCGGTAACCGGATGAACGATGCGGATGAGGTCAGTTTCCTCGAGAGTGTCCCACGGTGCTTGGGTGAAAAGCTGGTCGGCTAGGTGGTAGAGGGTGGCGATGGACATGGCTGGTGGTGGTGGTGAGGGAATGACGGACTACTCGGTGAGTTCGTCTTCGACAAATTCGCCAACCAGGTCAGGCAGTTCACTGAGAGCTTCGTAAAGGTCTTCTTCGATGGTGGCGAGATAGTCGGATTCGGTCTCGGTGTATTGGTCGCGGTCCTCATGGCGCGTTTGGCACCACTGGCTGGCGTTGAGCACATCGACCATCGCACTCGAGCCGACTAGGTCGAAGGAATTGATGATGCGTGAGTGGTCGAGCGCGCTCTGCCAGAATTCATGCAATCCATCGCCTTCGGGATCAAGCAACTGGACGGTCTCGACCACATCCATCAGCGCCCGTTCCTGGCGCGTCAACCCGCCTTCCGCGGACTTCTCCTCAAGTCGGTCGATCAGCAGGGTGATCTCGTCATCCCATTCGATGGGTTCATATTCAAAAGTCATTTCGCCCGAGAACTGAAGTTGGCCGGTCGCAGGGTCAAGGCACAATCGCAGTTGGATGCCCTTTTATGAAAGAGGGGCAGGCCTTTGATCATACATTTCCATGAGTCCCCCACTCCGCGCGCCTGCATCTCCGTGCGACATGGATCGGTGTGGAAAACTCTGATAAAATGAGGCCGTCACGCGCGACCCGTCATGGATCGGTGTGGAAAACTTTCAAGCGGGCAGGGTCCAGAGTTCGCGCAGGCGGGCCATGGATTCGCTCCAGGGGACCCGTTGATAGAGTCGCACGCGCACCCACCGGACGAATCGCTGGGTTCTCTGC
>JBDSZP010000214.1:0-19505 GCA_039925065.1 Luteolibacter sp. | reverse complement strand
GCAGAGAACCCAGCGATTCGTCCGGTGGGTGCGCGTGCGACTCTATCAACGGGTCCCCTGGAGCGAATCCATGGCCCGCCTGCGCGAACTCTGGACCCTGCCCGCTTGAAAGTTTTCCACACCGATCTTTCAGACAGCCACTGAGACCCTGGCTGGAAAAAGGGCGAAGGCGGGAATCGACCTGCGAGGGGTTTGCGGGAATGGAAAGCGAACGAGCGAGCATGGGCGGATTTTCAAGCATTTCATAGGCGGTCGCGTTCTCGTGCCATTCGCTGGACCGTTGCGGAGAACGGTCCCTGCCTTTTCAGACAGCCACTGAGACCCTGGCTGGAAAAAGGGCGGAGGCGGGAATCGACCTGCGAGGGGTTTGCGGGAATGGAGGGCGAACGAGCGAGCATGGGCGGATTTTCAAGCATTTCATGGGCGGGCGCGTTCTCGTGCCATTCGCCGGACTGTTGCGGAGAACGGTCCCTGCCTTTTCAGACAGGCTCTCAGAAACCGAAGATCGATGGTTCTTCTCTTTACCCGATCCCGTTTCGCCGCTAATTCCGTCCCGCGATGCACGGATTTTCCTACAAAAACGGTTCACTTTTCTGCGAAAACGTCGATCTCCAGACGCTTGCCAACGAGCACGGCACGCCTCTCTACGTCTATTCCGCAGCCACAATTCTCGATCATTACACCCGCTTGGACGAGGCGATGACCGGGGTTGAACACGAAGTGGCGTATGCGGTGAAGGCGAATTCGAATCTCTCCATACTCCGTCTCCTTGCCGCACACGGCGCGTCCTTCGACATTGTTTCCGGCGGCGAACTTTTCCGGGTCATCAAGGCGGGTGGCGATCCCGCGCATTGCACGTTTGCCGGTGTCGGCAAGACCCGCGACGAGATTGTCTATGCTCTCGAAAAGGGGATTTACTCGTTCAACGTCGAGAGTGAGGAAGAACTTCGTTATCTCAATGAAGTCGCCGGAGAACTCGGAGTGATCGCCCCGGCCGCCGTCCGCGTGAATCCGAACGTGGATGCGAAGACCCACAAATACATCTCCACCGGCAAGTCCGAGAACAAGTTTGGCGTCGATTTCGGAGCCATTTCCGACCTCTACGAACGCGCTTCGAAAGAGTTGAAAAACATCAAGCTCCGCGGCCTGCAAATGCACATCGGCTCGCAGCTCACCTCGATCGCGCCATTTATCGAGGCCGTCGAAAAAGTCACGCCACTCGTCACGTCGCTGAAGGAAAAGCATGGCATCGAGTTCTGGTCCATCGGCGGCGGCATCGGCATCATTTACAAGGAATCCCTCGAATCTGGCTCGGTCGATTGGTGGGAAAACCAGCCTTTGGAAGAGCGTCCGCTCACCATCGAGCGCTACGGCAAGGAACTCGTTCCACGCCTCAAGGATCTCGGCCTCAAAATCCTTCTCGAACCCGGTCGTTTGATCGTTGGCAACGCCGGCGTCCTCCTCACGAAGTGCCTCTACGAGAAAAAGGGAGCCGCGAAGACTTTCAAAATCGTCGATGCCGGCATGAACGACCTCATCCGCCCGGCGTTGTATGAAGGTCACCACGAAATCGTGCCTCTCACCGAGCCCGCCTCGAAGGACCTCATGAAAGTCGATGTCGTCGGCCCGATCTGCGAAAGCGGCGATTTCTTCTGTCAGGACCGCGAACTCCCGGATTTCCAACCCGGCGATCACATCGCCCTGATGTCCGCCGGTGCCTACGGCTTCGCCATGGCCTCGAACTACAACTCGCGCCCGCTTCCTGCCGAAATCCTCGTCCAAGGCGAAAACGCCACGGTCATCCGCAAGCGCCAGACGCTCGACGACATCATCGAAGGCGAACTCTGACCGCCCGCGAAATTCGCTCCGGGCTTTTTAAGATCGAATGGAAATCGGATTTTTCTCGTTTCACCGAAATGAGAAAATTCCTTCTTTCGATCATCGGGGTGCTCGCATTGTTTTCGGCCACCGTTTTCGCAGGCGAGCCGACGAACGATCTTTCTCCAAAAGACGCGGTTCGGTTGATTGCCATGAAGTCGAACATCCCGGCGAACTCCATCGAGATTTCGTTCATCGTTGATGGCAGCGCGAAATGCGGGGAGGGATTTGAAGTGAAACACGTCCGCCGGGTGGCCGCGATTCACGGGGTGAGGGAAGGCAGCACCCAGAGCCGCAAACTCGTTTTATACGATCTCTATTGGAACGAAACCCTCGGCTGGTTCATGTGGGAAGCCCGCCCCGAACGCACCGGAGAAGCCGTCTATCTCTGGAGCGAACTCCGCGGTGAAATCGTCAACCGCTGATTGCAACGCGGAATTGATTTCGATTTTCAAGGCTTCAGGCTGTTGGCCGGGTTTCTCACTGATATGCCAAGCCGCAGGGCACTGCGCTCCGGCTAGCGAAGGTGGCTGATGTAGAGTCGCTTGATCGCCGTTTGATGGCCGTGGGAATCGCGGGCGTGGAGCTGGATTTCGTTTGAGCCGTAGGGGAGGAGGTCCGCCTTCACGCCGAACTGCCATTTGCCCGCGTAGCCAACGGCGACGGTGTGCCAATTG
Source organism: Luteolibacter sp. (assembly GCA_039925065.1). Taxonomy (GTDB): domain Bacteria; phylum Verrucomicrobiota; class Verrucomicrobiia; order Verrucomicrobiales; family Akkermansiaceae; genus Luteolibacter. The sequence continues at coordinate 16,950 of JBDSZP010000214.1, read as the reverse complement.
CCTCCCTTGACGCGCCATTGAATGTCGGCTGCTGTGACGGTCGCATCGCCGTGGATGTAGGTCGTGGAGTCATAGGTCGTGCGGTTGGGGTTGCCGAAATAACCGAACGCGAGGGTGGGATTGGGAACCACCGCGCCCGAGGCATCATACTTCAGGCCACTGCTCCAGTCGGTGCCGCCGGGTCCGCCTTTGGCATCGATGGGATTGTTGTCCAGAGAGACGCCGGCACAGGCAAGGGCACGACCGGCACCTTTGCTCTTGCCACCGAAGGTGATGCTGGTTCCGGCAAGGTAGTTGCCGGCGATGCTGTTTTTCGCCCCGATCGTAATGGCGCTCTGGGCGTTCCAGAAAATCCCGCAATCCCGCCCGCCGTTCGAGCCGGGATTGATCACAGTGACCGATGAGTTCGCTGCGGTGGTCAGCGATGTTCCGATCTGAAAGACCCAGAACGCTCCGTTGCGGCCTCGGGCATCGAGAACGAGCGCGCCAGTCAGGCTCGCGGAACCGCTGAAGGTGTAAACGCCGGGCCTGAGGGTTTTTCCTCCGAGGTCCACGTTGCTCATGGTTTTATCCGAAGGCATTCCCGCGAGCCCAACCAGAGCCCTGATGAGATCGAGCCGCGCTTGGCCTGTTTCCGGGCCTGTGGCGATGATGGCACCATTTTGGATTATTGCGGGTGGAAATCCGGTGATGCCGGAGGTGGCACCAGGAGATAGCCCCACATTGCCGTCGCGGATGACGGTTCCGACCACGCCGGTGCTGGTGATGGCAGTGCCGCCGAGGACGGTGAACTTGCCGGAGGTTAGCAAGATTGAGGCGGAGCCCGAGGGCGCGGAGGAGAAAAGCGCAAGGGAGGCTGCCCAAGCGACAAGAAGAAAGCGTTTTGGTGACATGGCCTCCACTTGTCGTCTCGCTTTACTTTGGTGTCTATGCCTACTTTCTCAAGGTATGTAATGGGATTTCAGGCGTTGCGGATGGAGGAGAAAAGCCTGACGGTGGAGTTCCTGGAACGGCTGCGGCAAGGCTGGATCAACGCGCGCACGCGGATGGGAATGACGTGCGGAAGGAAGAACGAGCAGGAAACGCCTGTGCCACATAGGGAGAGGTTTTCCTGTTAGGTAACCCGCACAGGGTAATTGAGAATGGGCGGGGATGTGGCATTTTCAGGGATTGCCTTCTTAAAGGTTGGCAAAATCCTGACCCCTATGCCCACGTGATCCGGCTCGATCTGGATTTCGGTGGACTCTTCTTTCCCCGCCATGCTCCACCAACTATTGCCCGGAATCTTTAGGGAAAAGGGCTTCCAATCCGCATTCGCGGCAATGGTCCGCCTGTTCGCATTTCTTTGGTTCCTGACCGTTCCGGCGGTGTCGTTCGGGGCTTTTTCGCTCACGAGCAGTGGCGGTTTCTACAAGGTGGATACGAATGCGGGGCTGGTTTTCAAGGTGAACCAAAGCAACGGCGATATCAGCTCGCTCGTCTATAACGGCACGGAATATCAATATTCGGCCAAGGGCTCCCACATCAACTCCGGCTTGGGATCGACCGGGGTGACGGTGACCGGGACCACGGTCGGCACGGACTATATCAAGATCACGGTCACAGCACCGGCGAGCACCGCAGGCGGGACGCTCACGCACTACTACATGGCGCGGAAGGGATTCAGCCACATTTACATGGCCACTCATTTCACGCAGGAACCGGACATCGGACTGGTTAGGTTCATCGTCCGGATTCCGAACTCGCTGCTGCCGAACGGACCGACGCCTTCCGAAATTTACAAAACCGACAGCACCATTGAGGCGAGTGACATTTTTGCATTCAGTTCCGCCAGCACCTATACCGCGCTCATCGGCCAGACCCGCTCGAAGCACTACTCGGGGCAACGCCTCAAGGACTGGACCTACACCGGCGCGACCGGCACCAACGTGGCGGCGTGGATGGTGCGCAGTCCCCAGGAGGGCGGCTCGGGCGGACCGTTTTACCGCAGCCTGATCAACCAGTGCGGCGACCAACAAGAGCTGTATGAAATCCTCAACTACGGCGAGGGGCAGACGGAGGCCTTCCGGTTCAACATCCTGAACGGCCCGTACACGCTGGTTTTCACGAATGGCGGAGCGCCTCCCGCTTTGGATACTTCGTGGATCGGTGACATGGGGTTGGTCGGCTACGTCGCACCGGCGGACCGTGGCACCGTGACCAGCACCGGAATTTCCAACCGCGATACGAACTACGGCTATACTGTCGGTTTTGCAAACAGCGCGGCCCAGTGTTGGACGAGCGCCTCGGCGGCGGATGGCTCCTTTACCAAGACCGATATCCTGCCTGGCACCTACACGATGACGGTTTATAAAAACGAGCTCTCGGTTTACACCGCCAGCGTGACCGTGACGGCAGGAGCGACGACCACGGTTTCCCCCATCACCATCGCGGCCGATCCTAGCACGACTGTTCCTCTGTGGCGGATCGGAAATTGGGACGGCACTCCGGCGGAATTTCTCAACGGCGACAAGGTGACGACGATGCACCCGTCGGACATCCGGATGGCCAATTGGAGCCCCGGCCCGTATGTGGTGGGGACCTCTACTCCGGCCACGGGCATGCCGTGCTATCAGTGGAAGGACATCGCGGGCGGCAGCCAGACGATCCAGTTCAACCTTACCGCCAGTCAGATCGCATCGAGCACCGTGCGGGTGGGGATGACCTGCTCGAATGCCGGAGCTCGGCCGAACATCGGCGTGAACTCATGGACCGCCGGACTCCAGGGCGCTTCCACCCAGCCTAGCAGCCGCACGTTGACGGTGGGGACTTATCGGGGAAACAACGTCACTTACACCTTCTCCGTACCTGCCAGTGCTTTGGTCGTGGGCACCAACTCGCTTTATCTCTATCCGATCAGCGGTTCGAGCAGCACCTCGCCCTATCTCAGCCCGGGCTACAGCCTGGACTGTGTGGAACTCTATCAAGGAACGGCTCAGACACTGGCCGTGGCAGCTCCACCATCGCCGGTCACAGCGGATGGAGGCGACACTAAGGTCACTCTCAACTGGGCAGCCGTTTCCGGTGCCGCGTCTTACAATGTGTCCCGCGCCACCGTCAGCGGCGGGCCTTATACGTTGGTTTCCAGTGCCCAGACTGCGGCCAGTTTCATCGACACCGGACGAACCAACACCACGACTTACTATTACGTGGTAAGCTCCAATAACAGCAGCGGCACGGGGATCAACTCCGACGAAGTGTCCGGGACCGCCGCCGCGCCCACGCCTCCCGTCGCGCCGACCGGGCTCTCCGCAACTTCCTACAATGCGAGCGTCGCACTGACATGGAACACGTCGTTTTCCGCAACCGGTTATAAGGTGAAACGTTCGACAACATCGGGCTCCGGATACGTCACGGTGAAATCGGTGGTGGCTAACAATTGTAGCGACTTCGGCTTGGTCAATGGCACCACCTATTACTACGTGGTCTTCGCCGAGAATGCCGATGGCGAGAGCGCATCGTCTGCGGAGGTCAGCGCCACGCCATCGGCGACTGCCACGGTGACGTTGGGAAATCTCGCCGCCAATTATGATGGCGCTTCGAAGCCTGTTTCCGTCACAACATCGCCCGCAGGAGTGCCGGTGGTTATCACGTATGACGGCTCCTCCGCCGTGCCGGTGAATCCGGGAACCTATGCGATCGTCGCTACCGTCAGCGATCCCAACTACACGGGAAGCGCCAGCGGAAATCTGGTGATCAGCCGTGTTCCGATCTCAATCACGTGGACCGGTGCGACGGATTTCAACTGGAACTCCGCCACTCCGAACTGGAGTCTCGCGGGCAATGTCATCTATCAATCCGGAGACAGCGTGTCCTTCACCGATGCCGGAAACGCCGCATCCCCGGTGAATCTCGTGAGCGATGTCCAGCCCGCTGCGGTGACTGTGAACGCCGCCAAGAACTATATCCTTTCCGGCCCCGGAGTGATTAGCGGAACCGCCACCCTCAGCAAATCCGGTAACGGAACGCTCATCCTCAATACCGCCCACACATTCTCCGGTGCCACCACGATCAGCGGCGGCATCTTGCAAATTGGTGACGGCGGAACCACCGGCTCGATTGCTTCGACGAGCGGCATCACTGACAACGCGACGCTGGCCTTCAGCCGTAGCAATCTTCTCACCGTTAGTAACGCCATCAGCGGCAGCGGTGGACTGGTGAAATCCGGAGCTGGCGAGGTGGTTCTCACCGCTTCCAACAGCTACACGGGAACCACCAACGTGAACGCCGGTAAACTTTCCGTTGGTAGTGGATCGACCACGACCGGACTGGGTTCGGGCGGAGTCGTCCTAACTGGCGGAACGACCTTCCGGCTGAATTCGTCCAGCGCCCAGACGATCAGCAATGCGATCACTCTTTCCGGCCTGAACGCGAATGCGACGCTCACCGTGGGCAGTATTTCCAGCGGATTCAACGGCACGATTTCCGGCACTGCGGATCAGACATTGACCGCCAGTGGGACCACGCAAATGAGCTTCGGGGCCAACACCCAACAGCTCTCCGGTTTCGCTGGAACCGTGGACATCCTCTCCGGGGCCACCGTGCGTTTCTCTACCACCACGACGACAGCCAACGTCGGCGGTGCCGGCACGACCTTCAACGTCAACGGATTCCTCACCGCACGAAATGCGATCGGCGGGGCGGGGGGCATCCACCTGGGAGCACTCAGCGGTTCCGGTTTCATTCTCGGCGGCGGAGCGGCGACGGTCGGCACGGACATCTGGATCGTCGGTGAAAAGAACATGGATAGTGCGTTCAGTGGATCGATCGCGAACGGCAGTGGCGCGAATGCTTCCGTTTCCGCCCTGACGAAACTCGGCACAGGTGCGCTGACACTATCAGGGACTAGCAACTACACCGGAAACACCACCATTACAGCCGGGAAACTTCTGGTGAACGGATCGCTCGGGACCACCGCCACCACCGTCGCGACGGCGGGAACCTTGGGTGGCACCGGCAGCATCGCGGGAGCCGTCACTTGCAACGGAATTCTCGCCCCCGGTGTGACATCTGGAGCCCTGACGCTTTCCGGCGGGCTCACCCTGGCTTCCACAAGCACGCTGAACTACGACCTTGGAACCACGTCAGACCTTGTGGCTGTTAGCGGAAATCTCACGCTCGATGGCACGGTCAACGTCACCGCCGCCGCAGGCTTTGGCGGAGGCACCTACACGCTGATGACCTACACCGGGACGTTGACGAACAACACCCTCACCGTCGGCACCCTGCCCGCGACATGCACCGCTGTCATTGATCTCACCACGGCAGGTCAGGTGAAACTGATAGTCACCTCGACCAACACCGCACCACAAATCACCAGCGGCCCCACTGCATCCGCGAATCCAGTCATCACGACTCAGGCGAATCTATCTGTCACGGCCGCCGACGATGGAGGCGAGGGCAATCTCACCTACACCTGGTCAGCCACCGGTCCGGCAGCGGTTGTTTTTTCAGCGAACTCCACCAATGCCGCGAAAAATGCGACGGTCACCTTTACAGCGCCGGGCTCCTACACTCTTACCGTGACGGCTACCGATTCAATTGCAGCGACTGTCTCGAATTTCACCAGCGTGACAGTCACCGCCACACCGGCATCGATCACCGTGGGTTCGTCCAGTGCTACCCTAGCAGTCAATGCCAGCCAGACATTCACCGCCACGGTGCGCGACCAGTTTGGAAATGCGGTGAACAACCCGTCGGTTGCATGGTCCACGAACGGAGGCGGCACCATCAATGCCAGCGGACTCTTCAGCGCCACCACAGCGGGCGGTCCCTATCAAATCACCGCCACCAGTGGCAGTCTGTCCTCAGGCGCTCCTGTCACGATCACCAAGGCGGCTGCGACCGTCACGTTGAGCAATCTCGCCGCCACCTACGATGGCACGGCCAAGTCCGCATCGACCTCTACCACTCCCTCGGGACTCAATCTTGTGGTGACTTACGATGGTTCCGCAACCTCCCCGACCGCTCCCGGAAAATATGCGGTCTCCGCTGTTACTAACGATCCCAATTATGCCGGCAGCACTTCGGGAACCCTCGTGATTGCCCAGCGTTCTCTCGAAAGTTGGCAAACCAGTCGTTTTACCGCGGCCCAGATTGCCGCTGGGGAAGCCGCGCCGGATGCCGATCCCGACCACGATGGCCTGACCAATCTCGCCGAATACGCCCTCGGCGGCGAACCATATGCATTCACTCCGCAACCGGTGGTGACGTCGGATGGAATCACGCAGTCGATCATATTCCAACGCCCCGCATGGATCGGAGACGTGCTCTATCACGCTCAAACTGGCTCGGATTTTACCACATGGTCCGAGCTTCCCCTGGAGGTATTGAATCCCGGTAGCGACCCAGAAACCGTGAGGGTAACCCGTAATCTAGCAACTCACAAGCCTGATAAAATCTTCCTCCGCCTGATGTTCAGCAAGTGAATCGCTCGTGCTTCTGGTATCGAAGAGGCACGCTAAAGCGCGAACTCCGGACACGTTTCCGGTTAGTCCAAACGATCGTCCGGAGTTCAAGCTTCAGCTTGCTCTTCATGATCAATCCCGAACCTTCTGGTTTTAGCCACCATCTCAGTGAGGAGCGGACCGGCTTGCGGCATAAGGATTTCCAACGGCAAACCGGTGTCCGCCAATGCATGGATCTGCTGGAAAATCCCGCTGTTGCGCGCCGCACCGTCGGCCAGGCCGCAGAAGCCGGTGACGGGCTTCCCGAGGTCCCGCGCCATTTTCGCAAGGGCAACGGGGCCTTTGCCGGAAAGGCTCTGGTGATCGATCGAACCTTCGCCAGTGATGACATGATCCGCAGCGGCGATGCGGGATTTCAAATTAAGCAAGTCCGCTAACAAATCAAACCCCGAAAACAACCTCGCCCCCGCAAAATGCAGCAACCCGAATCCCAATCCGCCCGCCGCTCCCGCACCCGGCGTGTCCGCTGCAGTTTCCCCACCGCTGACCGAGACGAGATGCGCGAGCGCCGCTTCCAATAAAATCTGATCCGCCGCCCCCGCTCCCTTTTGTTTGGAAAATACCGCAGTGGCTCCGTTCGGTCCAAGCAGCGGATTTTCCACATCGCACGCAGCGATGATTTCCGGCAGTGGCAAACGGTCTTTCAAATCCACCCTCCGGATCTCCATCAGCTTCGATGGATTCGGATCCATCATCGCGCCGTTCTCTCCCAGAAAAATCACGCCCAGCGCCGCAGCCATTCCGATGCCGCCATCATTCGTCGCGCTGCCGCCGATCCCGAGGATGACCCGCATCACGCCATGCTGCCGGATCGCGTGGGCGATTTGTTCTCCGGTTCCCTTGGTGCTTGTAAGAAGGGGATTCCGCTCGGCGGCGGTGAGACGCCAGAGACCGGACGTTTCCGCCATTTCGAGAATCGCGGTCAGGCCTGTCGGTGTGTCGGCTAGCAGATAACGACTTTCAATGACGCGGCCCAGGGGATCGGACGCCGGGCAGGTGATCCAGCGGGCGTTCAAGGTGGGGGCGAGCGTTGCCATGAAGCCTTCTCCACCGTCGGCGATCGGGCAAAGGTCGAGTTCGGCGTCCGGGAAATTCCGGCGCACTCCTGCGGCGATCGCATCGGCTGCCTCGCTGGCGGAGAGCGAGCCTTTGAACTTGTCCGGTGCGATCAGGAAACGGCGAGGCATGGAAAACATGCTAGGCGGAAATTTCCCCGGCGGAAATGCTGGATTTGCCCGGCGAATCCACATTCCCTTGCTCCATGTCCACATTGACCGAATCCTTCATCGATCTCGAAACCTCGCGCGGAACAATGCGGGTCCACTCATTTTCCCCCCAAGGCGAAGGTCCGTTTCCTGCGGTGATTTTCTATTCGGAGATTTTCCAAGTCACCGGCCCGATCCGTCGGATGGCTGCCGCGCTGGCGGGCGAGGGGTATTGGGTCGTCGTGCCGGAAGTCTATCATGAATTCGAAGAGCCCGGCTGCGTGCTCGCCTACGACCAGGCGGGATCGGATCGCGGAAACGAGCTGAAATACGCAAAGGAACTCGCCTCCTACGATGAGGATGTGGACGTGTTGGTGAAATGGCTGCGGGATCACAAGTCCTGCACCGGCCGCATCGCCAGCTATGGCGTCTGCCTTGGTGGCCACCTCGCCTTGCGCGCCGGGTATCACGACGGGATTTCCGCCGTCGTCGCCTTCTATCCGACCGACGTGCACACGGCCACCCTCGGCGCGGGCAAGTCCGACGACACCCTGAAACGCATCGACGAAATGAAAGCCTCGCTTCTGTTTGTCTTCGGTCGCCAGGACCCGCACATCCCGAAGGAGGGCAGGGAGCTGATCCACCGCAGGCTGGAGGAAACGGATGCCGACTTCGAATGGCACGAGTTCAACGCCGCCCACGCCTTCCTCCGCGACGAAGGTCCGCGATACAATCCCGCCGTCGCCCGCGTCTGCCAAAGCCTCATGCTGCGGTTCCTTGCCGAAAAAATCGGCTGATCGCTCATTTAACCGCTAAAAACTCATCGAACTCCGCGTAGAGCACCGATCATGAAATCCAAAACACTCCTGTCCCTTCTCGTCCTCGCCACCTTCGCCCACGCGGGCGAGAAAAACCTCTTCAACGGCAAGGACCTCACCGGATGGAAAGGCCAGCCCGAATTCTGGAGCGTGAAGGACGGCGCGATCACCGGCCACACCTCGGCGGAAGTGCCCGTGAAGGAAAATACCTTCCTCATCTGGGATGGCCAGGTCGGCGACTTCGAACTGAATTTCAAATACAAGATCGTCGATGCGAACGGCACTTCGACCGGCTTTGGAAACTCCGGCATGCAATACCGGAGCAAGGTCGTGAAGCCCGAGTATTCCGTGGTCTCCGGCTATCAGGCGGACTTTGAAACCGGGAAGACCTTCAGCGGCATCCTCTATGAGGAAAAGGCCCGCGGGATCCTCGCCCAGCGCGGGCAGAAGGTCGTCATCCACGAAGGTGATGCGGCGGACAAGCCGAAGATCGAAGTCACCGGCGAGGTCGGCAAGCCCGATGAAATCCAAGCCGCGATCAAACCCGCCGATTGGAACGACTACACGATCATCGCGAAAGGCGGCCATCTCCAACATTTCATCAATGGCAGGCAGACCGTGGACGTCACCGATGAAACCGCCATCGGAGCGAAGATCGGCATCCTCGCCCTCCAACTCCACGCCGGCGCGCCGATGACCGTCCAGTTCAAGGACATCATCCTCAAAACCGAGAAATAGACCTTTGGCCATGGGTGTCTTGTCTGTCTGACAGCGGTCCGGAGTTCAAGCTTCAGCTTGTCTTTGCGAAGAGCACCAAAGCGCAAACTCTGGACAACTTCCCTGTGAAACAAGCCAGCGAGAAGTTAGGGGATTTTCACTCAAATCTTTATCCGTATCATCCTCTTCATCCGCGCGGTTAGAAACTCTTCTGCTTCACGTGAAAGAATGTAATTGCGGATGGTAATCAAAAGCGTGGAATATACCTTTGGCCGTGGTGCCTGTCTGACAGCGGTCCGGAGTTCAAGCTTCAGCTTGCCTTCGCGAAGAGCACGCTAAAGCGCGAACTCCGGACAACTTCTCCGAAGAGCTAGATCTGCGAAAAGTTAGATCGCTGCCACCCAAAATCTCTCATCCTCTTCATCCCGTAATCTGCGGTTAAAAACTTCTTCATCTCCATCTCCCGAAACCCATTCGTGTAAAAATTCCCATGACCTACCACCGCACCGCCATAGCCCTCGCTCTCTCCCTCCTCGTTCCCTTGCCCGCCATCGCCGCAGGCGGGGGAGCTGCGGCGTATTTGAAAAAGCCCGATGCCTGGTTCGCTTCTGCGGATGGCAAGCGCATCGCCGCCAACATCCTTTCCTATCAGTCCGACCTCGGCGGCTGGCCGAAGAACACCGACACCGTGGACGCGCCCTACACCGGCGACCGCAACGAACTCCATCCCACCTTCGACAACAGCGCCACCACCGACGAACTGCGTTTCATCGCCCGTTGTTACAACGCGAGCAAGGATGAAACGGACCTCAAGGCATTCTCCAAGGGCCTCGCCTACATCCTCAAAGCGCAATACCCCACCGGGGGCTGGCCGCAGTACTATCCTCCAAGCAAACAGTATCATCGCTACATCACCTTCAACGACGGCGCGATGGTCCGGTTGTTGGAATTCCTCCGCGAGGTCAACCGCACCGACACCTACAACTTCGTTCCCGCCGCCGACCGCAAGGCAGCGGGGGAGACGTTTGAAAAGGGCATCGCCTGCATCCTGAAATGCCAGATCAAGGTCGATGGCAAACCGACCGTCTGGTGCGCCCAGCACGACGAGATCGATTACAGCCCACGCCCCGCCCGCGCCTTTGAGCTCGCCTCATTCAGCGGCTCGGAATCCGTCGGCATCGTCCGCCTGCTCATGAGCCTCGATCACCCCAGCCCGGAAGTGATCGCCGCCGTCGATGGAGCCGTCGCCTGGTTCGAGTCCGCCAAAATCACCGGCATCCGGCTGGAAAGAATACCCGACCCGAAATCAGAAAAAGGCACCAACCTCGTCGTCGTCCCCGATCCCACCGCCCCGCCGCAGTGGGCGCGTTTCTATGATCTCAAAACCCAAAAGCCCTTCTTCTGCGACCGCGACGGCATCCCGAAACCCACCATCGCCGAAATCGGCTACGAACGCCGCAACGGCTACGCCTGGTATGGCAACTGGCCGCAGGACCTGTTGGAAAAGGAATACCCCGCGTGGAAAAAGCGGGTGAAGTGATAGGGAAAGAGTTGCCGCAAAGACGCGAAGTTCGCTAAGGAACGCAAAGTCAGATTGAGTTTTTGAGGGGTGAAACTTTTCCTCTTCACTTCTCTTCATTTCGACGTTCGATGTTGGGCGTTCGATGTTCGATGTTCAATCTTCCTTTGCGTTCCTTGGCGAACTTCGCGCCTTTGCGGTGAACTCTTCGAACGTTGAACCCCAGCCACTCAATGCTGATAAGCGGACGAGACCTTGAACGGATTATAGTAACGGCTCTCCGGCGTAGGCGCGTAAACAAACCCGTAGCGATCCTTCTTCTCATCCACCGGTTCTAGCAAGATGTGTTTCACGCTCGCTTTCGCGGTGTATTCGATCAGCACTCTTTCCGTCCCGTTGATTCCCCACATTTTGAATCCTGTTCCGAAGATACCGCCGTTGGGGAAGAGTTCGTAAAGACCCGCCATGGCGTGGAAGCAGTTGATGGCGGTCCTGTCCTTTCGGGTCAGCCGGTCATCGGCGCGGTATTTGATGTCTCCCTTTTCGAGAAGGCGCAGGCGTTTCACTCCAAGATCAAATCCCTCCTTGCTGATCTCGTAAGGCCCCCACATGCACACCGCGTTTTTCGCGTTCACTCCCAGCCGGATGGTTTCCTCCAACGAGAAGCTCCTCCCTTCGGACAGTGGACAACGGTTCAGCGAGGGAAACAGGCGGCTGCCGAAGCCTTTGAAAACACAAAGGTGGGGATTGGTCCCGAAATCCTGGGGCAGCCAACTGATGTTGAACGCCTCAAACTCCCGGTTCTTGTAAGTCCGTGTCCTGAGTCCTCTCGTGAGCTTGACCTGCTTGTTGTCGGGGAGGACGCGGATCACCGTCATGAACGAGTGGGAATATCCCGGGTCGTTCCCTTTGTTTTCGTAAGCAAAAGGAATGATGAAATAGCGGTCCCGCGTATTCGGGCCTTCTCCCAACCGGGCCGTGATCTTGGCTTTGATGTGGTTGGTGATCTGCTGATAGAGCGGTACGTCATGGTTCGAAAAGTCAGGCGCCGGATTGAACCAATCGGCCCGGGATACCAAAGACAGAGCGAAAAACAAAACCCCCGCCAGGAACAACCGGGCAAAAGGTGGAACACGCCGGGCGGTCCGCGTCCGGACGGAGTGCGGTATGACTGCGGCGGAACAGGTCTGAGCGGGAGGTGTGTTCATAACAATCGTGGTGGGGATGGGGAATGCGACAGGACCGAATCAGATATCGGATTAAGCGGTATCATCTCTACCATGGGCCGCTGGCGCAATGAAATTCATGGAATCAACGGGTGAAGCGATTGCCAAGACCTGTGCGAGACGAGGAGGGGAAGATGATGTCCGAGATGGCGAGAATGGTTGCGGAGGGAGCGATTTGGGTTTCGAAGAGAGTGATTTGGGTTTCGGAGATGCTGGGAACGCTGCCGGAGGGAGGAGTGAAATGTCGGAATGACCGGTCGGAGGTTAGGAGCTGGGCATGAATGAATCCGACTTTCGGGTAGAAAAAGGAGGTGGATTCTTGCGAGGCGTTTGGCACGTAAATTCGTTCGGTCTGCCTGATTTATTGTTTGGGATGGGCTGATGGGGGTGGAGGATATGGAGTGCTGTGGCAGAGCGTAGCGGCGACACAGCTTTGGACTCGTCTGGAAGCGTTCGATTTTCGGGAAAGCGCTGCTGCAAAGAAGGTCCTCGCTACGAAATGATGGCGTGAAGTGGCTGGAGCTGCTTCGGATGGTTGGGGTGGTTGGGGTGGTTAGTGGGCCAGAAATTCATGCGGTGAGTCCTTATGACTACGCGGTGGCGGTGCAGACGCGGCACAATATCCGGGAAATTCTTGGGGCGAGATAGAGGGGCTCGCCAAATCAGCTTCGCGTAGTCGCAAAAGGTGGACCGCACAGTCCTCTGTGCGTCCAATGCGTGCGGATATGAACGTCTACCACATTTGAGACACTGGGTCGCGACAGAAGGCCGAATGGCGCGAATCGGCAGCTGCGGGTGGCTGGAGCGGGCGGGTGCGGAAAGATTGGGGTTTCCAAGTGCTGGTTGGCGACAATGCCTGAATTTCCGCAGCAGGCAGTTTTCGTCGCGGCCCGGCGTAATTGAGTGCAAAGCGGTAACCACCTCGTTACCCGGTCACCGCTGCGGGTTTCCCGTTTCGACTTGCGCGGGGGAGGGGGCGGGGCTACTTCCGCTGGCATGAAAAGCCGGGTCGCGTGTTTGATTGCCAGCGCTGTGATGTTTTCCGCGTGTCAGGAAAAGAAGGAGGTCGTCGTGACGGAAACGCGCGAGCCGACCAGCCGCGATGGTGCTCCGAAGCTTTTCGCGACCAGCGACGAACGTTTCCGTGATGCGAAACCCAGCCCGGTCAAGGGCGACACACCCGACGGCTGGCTCGCGCTGCCTGCCTCGCAATTCCGCCTGCTGAACTACCGTTTCGGCGATTCCGGTCAGGGCGAAGTCTGGGTTTCCCTCGCCAACGGTAGCGTGCTGGACAACGTCAACCGCTGGCTCGGGCAATTCAGCGCAACGAAGCTGGACGCCGCCGGATTGGAAAAACTACCCGTCGCCGCCGTCGCTGGCACCACCGGAAAATGGGTGGAGGCCACCGGCAATTACGTGGGTGGCATGGCGGCTGAACCGAAGTCTGGATTCGCCCTCGCTGGTGTGGTCACTTCGATCGGCGGGCAGATCCTCACGGTGAAAATGGTCGGCCCGAAGGACGAGGTCGCCGCCGCGAAGCCGGTGCTCGAGACCTTCGCCAAGAGCCTGCGCATGGCTGAATGAATCCGCCGCCGCACCCCGTAACGCGACCCGCTTTATCGAATCATGGAAACTTCTGACAATTTGCCGCCCTTCAAACCTTCCAGGAGCATTCCGGGGAAAATCTTCGATCTGCTGTCGAGCCTGGGGCTGGCGACGATCCTGCTGCTGCTGCTCGGGCTGCTGACGTGGTTTGCCACGCTGGAGCAAGTGGACAACGGCCTCTACGCCACGCTGAACAAGTATTTCTACTGGAAGTCCGTTTTCCTTCTCCCTGAGATCAAAGGGAAAATGGTCCCGCTGCCGCTGCTCAGCGGCTACTGGGCGGGTGCCCTTCTGCTGCTCAATCTCATCCTCGGCGGCGTCATCCGCATCCGGAAGGGCTGGAAACATGCGGGCAATCTCATTTCCCACATGGGCATCGTTTTCATGCTGATCGGCGCAGGCGTGGCACAGCATTTTTCCGAGCGCGGAAACATGGCGGTCGGCGAAGGAGAGGCGAGCAACACGGCGGAGGATTACTTTGAATACGTGGTTGAGGTTTCCGAAATCAAGGACGGGAAAATGGATTCCATTCACGTGATCCGGGGCAAGGACATCGATGACCTTCAGGACGGAAAATCCCGTGTGTTCCGTTTCCCCACACTGCCTTTCAGTCTGGAAATCGCCGGTTACATGAAGGACGCCCAGCCCGTCGGCATCACCGAGCGCGCCCCGGAAAACGGCCAGGTCCAGGCGGACGGTTACTACCTGACGGAGAAGCCCAAGCAGACAAACGCCGAGGCGGAAACCGCAGCTTGTTATGCGAAGGTCATTTCCCCCGATGGAAAGAAGAGCGATCCCTTCATTCTCGCCGGTGCCAGTTTCCATCCGTTTTCCATCCGCATCGACGACCGCATCTTCACCGTGGACATGCGCAAGCGCCTATGGCCGATGCCCTTCACGGTGAATCTCGACAAGTTCACCGCCGAGTTCCACCCCGGCACGATGAAGCCATCCAAGTTTGTCAGCGAAATCACCCGCATCGAGAAGGGCAGCGAGTCGAAGGTCACCATCCAGATGAACGAGCCGATGCGCTACAAGGGACTCACTTTTTTCCAAGCCAGCTACGGCCCTCCCGGCGCGGCTCCGGGGCAGAAGATGTATTCGGTCTTCGAGGTCGTGCGCAATCCGGCGGACAAATGGCCGGAGTATAGCCTCTACATTGTCGCCTTCGGAATGGCGGTCACGCTGCTTCAGAAACTCATTTTCCACATCCGCGCCGCTTCCCGCAAACACCGCCATGACAAATCCCACTAACAAAATAGGACGCTGGGTCGCCGCTGTCCTTGTATTCGTCGGCCTCGGCGCGATCCTCTACAACGTCATCGCTGATAATACTCCGAAAGGCGACGTCCGGAAAATCGCCGATTACACGCCATGGTCACGGGAAACCATCGAGATCGCGGAAACCATCCCGGTTCAGAACGGTGGACGCATCAAGCCGCTTTCCACCTATGCGGGCTTCACGATGTTGGGGCTCCAAGGCGCACGCTCGATGGATATCGAAGGCAAGGATGGGAAAAAAATCACGCTCAAGCCCATGGCCTGGATGTTGGACGCCTTGTTCCGTCCGCAGCTTGCCATCCAGGAGCCGACGTTCCTCGTGGATAACTCCGCAGCGCTCGAAGCCATCGGTGTGAAACCCCGCGGCAAACGCGACCGCTACAGTTATAACGATCTGGAAACGGGACGCGAAAAACTCGTGGATCTGGCAAAAACCTACGGAGCCATCGACGCGAAAAAACGTGAGCCCGTCCAGAACCAGATCGTCGATCTCGCCCGCAACGTGCGCGACTACGAGACCCTGCTAGGCTACTTCGGCTTCGCCCGCTTTGGCATCACCCTCACCGGCACCGGCGACGGAACGAAGCCGGACCAGCGCGCCGATGTCAGCGCTCTGATGCAGACCGCACCTCAAATCCGCGAACAGATCGAGCAGACACAGCGCCAGGGAAAACCGCTCGAACCACGAATCCAAAGCCTGCTGGAACAAGTGCTCGACGCGGCGAATTTTTCAAAATTCGGGCTTTTCATCCTACCTCCCTCCAATGCGAAAGATCACACTTGGCAGAGCGCCGGGGACTCTATCATGGGTGCCCTCAG
The DNA here is from genome assembly GCA_039925065.1 of Luteolibacter sp. GTDB lineage: Bacteria > Verrucomicrobiota > Verrucomicrobiia > Verrucomicrobiales > Akkermansiaceae > Luteolibacter. The sequence continues at coordinate 1,254 of JBDSZP010000214.1, read as the reverse complement.
CGCGCAGAGCAAAGAGCCCGAACTGGCCATCAGCGATATCAAATTGCTCGAAAGCACCGCCCGCGCGATCGGCAAGGACGAAGCCACTTTCCGCGAGGAACTCACCACACTCCGCGATGCTCTCACCAAACGCGCCGAAGCTCGCGGCGAATACAAACACATCGTCCAGGAAGCGGAATACTATCGAAAAAACTGGTTTCTCTTTGCGATGATTTTTTTCCTGTTGGGAACGGTGTCCGCTCTCGGGATGTGGGCGTTGGGGTCGGCCAGAGTGGCCACCGTGCTCGCTTGGACCACGCTGATTCCCACGGTGATTGGTTTGGGTTACTGCGTTACGGCGATCGCAATGCGCTGCGTGATCATGCAGCGTCCGCCGATCGGGAATTTGTATGATACCACGATTTTCATCGCCACGGCGGTGACTTCATTCTCACTGATTGTTGAGTGGATGACTCGCCGCCGTTTCGCCCTCGGGATCGCGCCGATTCTGGGTGCGCTGCTCATCATTCTCGGGCGTCGTTTCGAACTCGGCGATGCCAAGGATCACATGGATCCATTGGTGGCTGTGTTGAATTCCAATTTCTGGCTGACGATCCACGTCATCACCATCACGCTCGGCTATTCAGCGGGCCTGCTGAGCGCATTTCTCTCCTGCGCCTATCTGCTTCTGCGCGGACTTCGCCTCGACGGCGGCGATAAGGCGCTCCGCCGTTCGCTCACCCGTGCGGTTTATGGAATGCTCTGCCTCACGCTGTTTCTCGCACTCGTCGGCACTGTGCTAGGCGGCATTTGGGCGAACTACTCGTGGGGCCGCTTCTGGGGTTGGGATCCAAAGGAAAACGGGGCGCTTCTCATCGTGCTCTGGACGCTCGCCATTCTCCACGCCCGTCTTGGTGGTTACATCAAGGAGTGGGGGCTTCACTTCGCGTCCGTTTTCACCGCGATCGTCGTGACCTTTTCGTGGTGGGGAGTGAATTTCCTGAACACCGGCCTTCACAATTACGGGTTCACTTCCGGCAAGGACACGCTCAATTACTTTTATGCCTTCGTGCTCGCAGTCCTCGGCTTCGGCGTGATCGCGATGGTGATGGAGAAGAATGAGAACGCCCGGGGGGCGAGGTCGGATGTTTGAATTTGAACCGCAAAGCCGCGAAGTTCGCCAAGGAACGCAAAGTTTTAGATGGTGGGTTTTTGAGGTGAAGCGAAACGCGGAGGCGGAGAGGCCGCGGAGAGATACGCAGGGAAGAGAGGCAG
>JBDSZP010000213.1:0-56447 GCA_039925065.1 Luteolibacter sp. | reverse complement strand
GCCACGACGACCACACCTGGTGGGAAACCGGCCATCTTTCCGAATGTCTTGCTGAAAGCGCTTTCGTCCCGGTGGAAATCAGCGATTTCACGGCCGCGACGAGCCGCGAAAATTTCACCGCCCACGTCCGCCGCGCCAAAGAGTGGATCGCCGCCGGAGATATTTACCAAGTCAATCTCTCCCAGTCCTTCCACGCGAACGTTTCCGGCGGCTCCCTTTTCGCCCTTTATGAAACCCTCCGCGAAGCTTCGCCCGCTCCGATGGCCGCCTACCTTTCCCTCAATGACCGGGAAATCCTCAGCTCCTCGCCCGAGACATTTTTGAAAATCTCCGGGCGCGGCATCGAGACCTGTCCGATCAAGGGCACTCGTCCGCGTTTTTCCGATCCGGACGAGGACCGCCGCTCCGCCTACGAACTTCAGACTTCCTCCAAGGAAATCTCCGAACTCGTCATGATCACCGACCTTTTGCGGAACGATCTCGGCCAAGTATGCGAGTTCGGCAGCGTCGCCGTCGCGGAAATGCTCCAGCTCGAAACGCTCGCCCAGGTCCACCATCTGGTTTCCACCGTCACCGGCACCCTGCGCCAGGAAATCGATACTCCGGAAGCCGTCGCCGCCTGTTTCCCCGGCGGCAGCATCACCGGCGCTCCGAAAAAACGCGCCATGGAAATCATCCATCAGCTCGAAAATGCCCCGCGCGGCATTTATTGCGGAGCGATCGGCTGGCTCGGCTACAATGGTGAGTCCTCGCTGAACATCGCCATCCGCACGCTCGTCCGGAATGGCGACCGGCTCGTCTATCAAGTCGGCGCAGGCATCGTCGCAGATTCGGATCCGGAAAAGGAATACGAGGAAACCCTGCACAAGGCCGCCGGCATCCGTCTGGCCATCGAGCGCTGGACCCACTAACGATTCCAAACAGTCCGTTACCTTTGCCTGCTTGATACCAAGCGTTGATGTGAGCCATTTAAGTCAACAAACACCCTCTTAAAATGGACATATTATTGGTAGAAGACGAAGCACAATTGGCGGCATTGGTGCAGCGGGCGTTGGTGCGTGCCGGACACGCCGTCAGCATGGCGGGCGATGGGACGTTGGCTTTGAAAATGGTGACTGCCGGGCACTACGATCTCGTCCTGCTGGATGTGAATCTTCCCGGCATCGATGGATTTGAAGTGCTCAACAAAATCCGCGCCGCCAGCCTGCCGGTGCGTGTGCTCATGCTCACGGCTCGCTCCGAGATCGGTGATCGCGTTGCTGGGCTGAAAGCGGGGGCGGATGATTATTTAACAAAACCGTTCGCGATGGAGGAGCTGCTTGCCCGGGTGGAGGTGCTAGGCCGCCGCGGTGGAGCGCCCGAGCCGGAAGCAGTGCTGTGGGTGGGGGACTTGTGCATGGACACGGTCAAGCGCCGCCTGTCGCGTGGCGAGGAGCGGGTGGATCTGTCGCCTAGGGAATTCGAAGTCCTCCAGGTGTTCATGAGAGAGCCGGGGCGGACTTTCACCCGGGACGAAATTTGCGAACGCATCTGGGAACGGGAGCACGAATATGACACGCGGACGGTGGAAATTTTCATCATGAGGCTGCGCAAGAAATTGGACAGGACAGGCGCGGACTCGGTCATTGGCACCGTGCGTGGGGTGGGTTATGTCATGCCCTCCTCCCGATGAAGACCTGGTCCCTGAAAGTCAAAGTCGGCGTCTATGCCGCGCTGCTAACCGTCATCTCGTTGGCGGCGGGAATTTCCATCGTGATGGGGATTCTTTACTACAACCAACTCGCCGAGCTCGATGAGGAATTGCATGACGAGGTGAAGGAGATGTTCTGGGATTTCCAAAATCTGCGCAGCGCCCCCGTCGATCCACGCCAGCCGCTGACCGAGGAAATGATTCCGATGACGCTGCGGGATCATTATCTGCTGGTGAGGGGGCCTGAAGGACAGGTGCTTTATCAATCTGCCAATCTTCGCGGTGCGAAGCCGGGAGGAGAAATCAACGGCCGTTATAATATGAAGATCGGCAAGAAGAACTGCCGGATCGGTGTGTTCCGGGAAGGGCTCTATCTGGTGACGATCGGCACCTCTCTGGCGCCGATCGAGCGTTTTCAGAAAGATCTGTTAAAGAGCCTGTTCATCGCGCTTCCGGTCGTCGGGCTGATGGTTTTCATTGGCGGGCATTTGCTCGGTCGGCGGGCGGTGGCACCCGTGGCAGGCCTGACCGCCGCAGCGGAGCGGATCAGTGCGACGTCACCGAACGAGCGCCTTCCAATGCCGAAATCCGGTGATGAGATTGCCCGGCTGACCGAAGTCCTGAACCGGAGTTTCGACCGGCTGCAAACCTCGTACGAATCCGCCACGCGCTTTTCGGCGGATGCCTCGCACCAGTTGAAGACCCCCGTCGCCATCCTGCGCGCAGGGTTGGATCAGCTCGCGAGCGAAAAGGATTTCACCCCGGCACAGCTTGCGGAAATGTCGGTGCTGCGCCAGCAAACCCGGCGTCTGACCGCCCTGATCGAGGACCTTCTCCTGCTGGCTCAAGCCGATGCCGGACGCCTGCAGCTCGAGTCCTCGGAAATCGATCTCAAGCCGATGATCGAGGCAGCATTGGATGATTTGCAGACCTTGGTCCTGGAGCGGGGGATCGTTGTGGAAAAGGAGTTGCCCGCCAATCTGATGACCTTGGGCGACCGTCGGCGGGTTCGGCTCGTTTTGCAAAATCTCATCGAAAATGCCGCGAAATATACCGAGGAAAACGGGCGGGTGAAAGTGCGTGCGTTCCAAGAGGGCGATTGGACGGTGGTGAAAATCGGGAACTCAGGAGGGACGATCCCGGAGAGCGATCGGCTGCTCATTTTCGAGCGCTTTCGCCGGGGTTCCGGGGTGGGTGAGAACGTGCGCGGCTATGGTCTGGGGTTGAACATTGCTCGGGAATTGGTTCGCGCTCACGGCGGGGAATTGCGATTGTCCGCCGTCGAGGATGGCTGGACGGAATTTGAATTCCGCCTGCCATCGACTCCGTTCGACCCGCAGATCTGACTTGGAAAATGAGCCGCCTGATTTCGCAAACCCTCGCCGCCCTGAAGTGGCTCGCCATCCTCATGCCGATGGCGGCGGTGATCGGATCGGCCTCGGCATTTTTCCTGTGGGCGCTGGATGCGGTGACGAAGTTCCGTTTCGGACACCCCTGGCTGCTCTGCCTGCTGCCCCTCGGCGGCTTCGGCGTGGGTTGGCTCTATCATCATTACGGAAAATCCGCGAACGGCGGAAACAACCTGCTCATCGATGAGATTCACGAGCCCGCCGCTGGGGTGCCGCGTCGGATGGCTCCGCTGATTCTGCTGGGCACGCTGATCACCCATCTCTTTGGCGGCTCGGCGGGACGCGAAGGCACTGCGGTGCAGATGGGCGGCAGCATCGCGGCGAATTTTGCGCGGGTTCTGAAACTGGATGAAGCGAGTGTCCGTCTGCTGCTGATGGCCGGCGTCGCGGCAGGGTTCGGCTCGATTTTCGGCACACCCATCGCCGGGGCGGTGTTCGCACTGGAGGTTCTGGTCATCGGGCGGGTGCAATATGATGCGTTGGTCCCCTGTTTCATCGCCTCCGTGATCGCGGATTGGGCCTGCCATTCATGGGGTATTGGTCACACCGCCTATCATGTCGCCGTCGCTCCCGCAGGTTTTCATCTGGAGCCGTGGCTGATGGCAAAGGTGATTCTCGCGGCGATGATCTTCGGCGGTGCGAGCATGCTTTTTTCCGAGTCGTCCCACTGGCTCGGCGCTGCATTCAAGCGCCACATCCCGCGCGCCGAATTCCGTCCCATGGTGGGAGGTCTGCTGGTGATCGGCTTGTTTTTTCTCGTGAGGACCCCGGATTATCTCGGCCTCGGCGTGATCGGAAATCGACCCGATGCCATCACTCTGCCCGCGATGTTCGGCTCCATGCCTATCCCGGCCTCGGCGTGGCTGTGGAAATTGGTTTTCACCGTCGTCACCCTCAGCGCGGGTTTCAAAGGAGGGGAAGTGACACCTTTGTTTTTCATCGGAGCCGCTTTGGGAAATTCCCTCGCAGTGGCCCTTGGTGCACCAATCGACCTTTTCGCGGCGCTGGGCTTCGTCGCCATCTTCGCCGGAGCGACCAACACCCCGCTGGCTTCGACCATTCTCGGCATGGAGCTCTTCGGCGCGGGCAATGGCCTCTACATCGCCACCGCCTGCATCATCGCCTACCGTTTCAGCGGCCATTCCGGCATTTATTCCGCCCAGCGCCTGGCCATCCCGAAATTCCGTGCCTTCGGCCGCGACAAGTGACTTGCCTGCCACCGCGCGGCCCGCTATCCAATGCGTCCGCCCGCACGGCACCAAAGCCCCCGTAGTTCAATGGATAGAACAAGGGTTTCCTAAACTCTAGATTCAAGTTCGATTCTTGACGGGGGCATTTGATTCAAGTTGCTGATGGGTTTTCGATAGGATTTCATTTCCAACATGAAACGAAATTCAGCCCTCTGGAGGTTCCTATTTGTCTTTTGCCTGCTCGATGAAAATCCTGCACTCGCCGAGCCGGAATACCACCCCGCTTCACTGGGTTCGCTGACTTGGATAGATCCCAACGCGGGAAAAATCGATGCTGTGATTGCGATCCACGGAAATCCGCGCGTCGGTTTGACCGCAGCAGTCGGAAAGCATGTCCAACGCGTCCCGAACGAGGACAAGTGGTATTTGGAAATGAACGGCAGTGTTGCCGAAATGGGGATCAACCGGGCGACTGCCCAGATAGAAACCCAGCAAGTCACCGGGGTGGAATACGGGTGGTGTGTGTCACCTGATGCCAAATGGTCTTTCGGAGCCCGGAGTATGACTCAACAAGGCAGCCCCATCTCCGGACAAGTATGGGAATGTTTCGATCTGAAAAGCGGTAAGCCCTTGTGGTCTTGGAACCACAGAGTCGGAATCATTGACGCGTCATTCAGTCTGGATGGCAAACAACTGATCATCGTGCACCCCGCCAACATGACGGATGGGGATCTGAATCGCGTGGTTTCATGGATTGATACTGCAACTGGAGAAAAAGTTCGGGAGGTGGCCTTACTGGACACGCCGGGATCCAGTCCGAATTTTTCAAACGATTGCATCGGAGTTTCGCAAGGTGCGGTCGTCATCACCCGTGGAGGAACATCGGATGCAAAATGTTTCGTGATCAAGGATGGCGCTACCGAAGCCATCGCTGTCGACGCACAAAAAGTGAAAGAGATGGAGACATTGGATGTCAGGGTAGGTGGTCTCCACAATGAGCTGGTCGCCATCTACACCGACTCGATCATTCGCCTCTATCGGCAGGAAAATGGCGAAATCAAAAAGATCCATGAAACCGATACCGAATCAGATAGCGGTTTCTACTTCCCTAATAACATCAGATTCTCACCGGATGGGACTGTGATGCTCGCGTCCACTCGTCGCAGAACCTTCATTATCTCGACGGCCGAAGCTGCCAGTCCTATTCTGAAGCACTTGAACTGGGGAGGTGAGTTGGGAGAATATAACAGGGATGGAAGGTTTTTTGTGTTTTTCGACGACGGGGGCGGGGTGATCTATAACACGGCGACGTGGGAGCGGGTGGATCGAGCCCAATTGGAAGAGCATCCCGTGCATTGCTGTCCGATCGTGGATGCAGGATTCTCGATGAACGGTAGCCTGATCGTCACGAACGATAACCACCGTCTTCTTCTTTGGTCCAAGGACGGCCGCCTTCTCGCCGAGCTCACTTCGCCCAGAGACGATGACGGCCAATGCACCACCATGCAGTCGCCGATCATCGTCGATAGCGTGCAGAAGGTTTATGCCTGCGATGGTTGGGATTTTTTGGAATGGGACATCAACGAGATCGCTGCACGGGTCAAAAGGAAGCCTGTGAATACGCCCAGAGTCGTTGGCAAGGTGGTGTTTCAGGAAAGAAAAAAGGAAATCAGCGCGCCGGAGGTAATGAATATCAGCCTGGATGCCAGTGGGAAAAACCTGATCACCGCAACTTATAACACGGTTCGTTATCGCCAACTTGGTTCTCTGGCCACCAGCACGGAGCTCTTGGTTCCAAAGCAGGATATTGTGTTGAAACCCCGGGTTTTCATGAAACCGGATTCCTACCCAAATATCTTGGCGAAGTGTGGAAGTGATATGTTCGCGCTCGATCCAGCAGGCATGGAAAAACCCGTCACGCTGACCAACGGTTATGCGGGGATCGACCTGAAGAATCTGAAATTCTTCAATTTTAGCGAGCGCAAGAATGAGCGGGTCATCGTAACGCGGCCTTTCGATTCGAAGGAATATTCAAGTGATGCCATGAGGGTTCCGGATTCCTGGGGCGACGGAAGAAGCGGCAAGGAGATACTGGTTAGCGCGGACGGAAGATGGCTTGTTGTCCGCCGCTTCTTGATAGGAGTGGGAACGGGGCTTTCGGTGGTCGATTGGACTGCCAAAAAAATTGTTTGGGAGCAGACTCTTCCTTGGTCCGCAACATCCATGGCGTTTTCGCATGATGGAACCCAGTTGGTAGTAGGTTCCATCAATCGCGCGATCTACGTTTTCGATTTTAAACGGATGTGCGAAGGAGGTAAATAAGTTCGTAATCGGCCGGCCTGCAACAGGACAGCGGTGCGGTGGTCCTAAAGCTTTATCTCGCTTTCGAAATTGCGGTTGTTGGTCGTCCACGCGCTGCCCCCGAACCGCTTGAGCCTCACATGGGCTTGGTACCCGCTGCCGATAGTGCCAGGCCCGGTGCCAGGCCCGGCTTACTTTGCAACCTCACTTCACAAGCGCATCTCCCACGTAAATCTGATAGTCCTTGATTCGGCCTGGGTTATCGTCGCCGGCCCGCGGGGTGTAGCGGAAGCCGCCGATCTTGGTATTCTTGTCGAGATCGATGACCAGGCGATGGGGGAAACCGGGTTGTGATTTTTTCCACTCGGTGTGCCAGAAGTTGGATGTCTGGCCGTCGATGGCATTGGATGCTGCACCATCTTCTCCCGTGCGTTCCTCGCTATCGGCGTAGGCGATGATCCAGGCCTGATGGGGAATGGATTTGCCGGCGGGATCGAGCAGGTCGATCTCGGCGACGGCTGCGAAGTTCTTGCCGTCATGCGCGTTGAGGCCTTCCAGGCAGAATTGTTTTCCGCTGACAGGCTTCTCGAATTTGACTTCCTGCATTTCGGAACCGGGTTTGAACGTGGCTTTGAGAGCCGGCTTGACGCCATCGAGGGAAAGCACGGTGGTCTGGCTGGCGGCGTTGGAAAAATCCAGCTCGTGGTGCAGGTCGTTGAGTATCGGTTTTTCCAGCCCGGCCACCTGTGGGGCGGTGGGTCCCAGCAGGTCGAGAATGACAATTTCGTTAGCGCCTTCCTTTAGCCAAACACCTGGAAGATAGGCGGTTTGCGTGGGGCCGATGTTCCAGTAGCGGGCGAGGCAGTGGCCGTTGACCCAAACGACGCCTTTGCCCCAGCGGCTGAGGTCGAGGAACGTATCAGCGGGCTTGGCTGATTGGAAAGTGCCGCGCCAGAAGGACGGGCCTTTGGTGGTCTTTCGGGCGGCAGGCCTCCATTTCAGACCGGCGATCATCGGCGTATCAAGCGGGAGTGGATAGATTTTCCATGCGCCTTCGATCTTGGTTTCCTGGGCACCGTTGACGATGCGGACCGGGCCGTGAATCCCTTTGCGGTCGTGGATTTCGACGCCGAAGTTCACGTGTCCCACCGACTCGACGAGGATATCGAGCTGTGTGGGTTTATCGCGGGCCGGAACCTGCACGTTGAAGCGCCTGAAGCGGCGGTCCATGACGCCAACTTCCTGACCATCCACGAAAACCCAGGCGAAATCATTGGCCCGATCCACTTGCAGTTTTCCGGCGGGTCCGGCGGGCAATGTGGCGCGATAGACCATCATACCGTGGCCCTGGTCGTAGGCTTCCATGTTGCGCGGCGTGGCGTCGCTGATGGCTGCCGGGAGGTTGGCGAAAATAGGCGCGGTTTCCGTGAGGGTGAAACTCGGAAGGCTCATCACCGGCAACGCGGCAGGTGGCTCGGGAAGTATTTCGCCGGGATCCAGATACTTTGTCATCAGCTCGCGGGTGAGCTTGAATTTCTCACCGATCCAGCCGGCTTCCGAGATCGGGGCATCGTAATCATAGCTCGAAGTGTCCGGCTTGAACGGCCGGTCCGAGCCCGACCAGAGGCCGAACGAGGTGCCTCCGTGGGCCATGTAAATGCTGAATGAACCGCGGTTTTTCAGCATGAATTCGAGGTCTTTCAGATATTGGTCGGTCTTGCCAAGGTGATGCGGCGCGCCCCATGTATCGAACCATCCCGGATAGAACTCACCGCACATCAGCGGGCCGTTGGGCAGGACTTCGCGGAGTTTCTTGAAACCGTTCTTCGGATCGCTGCCGAAGTTCACCACTTGGAACAGATCGTTTCTTAAGCCGTTTTTCAAGACTCCCGCAGGATTGCAGGCGAAAAGAGGGATATCAAATCCTCCATCGATCAGCGCCTGCCGCATTTTGCCCATATACTCCGCGTCCTTGCCGAAGGAGCCATATTCGTTTTCCACCTGCGCCATCAGGATCGGGCCGCCATGGGTGACCTGCATCGGCCCTAACACACGGCCCACTTCCTTGAACCATTCCGTCGCCGCTTTGAGAAACTCCGGGTCTTGCGTGCGCAGTTTGATGTTCGGATTTTTCAGCAGCCACCACGGGATACCGCCGCCATCCCACTCCGCGCAGGCGTATGGGCCGGGTCGGAGCACGACCCACAATCCTTCTTCCTGGGCGATCTTGCAGAACTCCGCCACGTCCGCCTGGCCTTCCCAGTTGTAGCTGCCCTTTTTGAATTCGTGGAAATTCCAGAAAAGATACGCGCACACCGTATTCAGGCCCATCGCGTGCATCGATTGCAGCCGGTTGCGCCAATACTCACGAGGCACCCGTGCGGAGTGAATTTCTCCGCAGCGGATGATCATCGGCTTTCCATCGATCATGAAATCCTTCTCCCCGATCGCAAACGTGTGCTGGGGTTTTGCAGTTTGCGCCTGCAATCCGCCGGTGAGCATGAGACTGGAGAGCATGAGGAGTGGCAGTTTGGTGATCATGGAAATAAGGAAATTTTTGGGAAACGAGCCTTTTCCCGGTCAGAGAAAAGGCTCTGGGTGAAAAACGCCCGACCCACTATGTTGCTTATTTCGTGGGGTTCAAGAACCACGTTGGGCCGGACGAACTCATGATTGATCCGGTTGCGCGGCAGGCTCGTCCAGCTCTTCCGAATCCTCCACCTTGAAACTCCATTGGCTCGCCAGCACGAGACAGGCGGATACGAAGGAAACGCCCGTGATGGATATCCACAGCAACGACGGATTGAAATGATAGAGCATGATTCCCAGCGAAGGGCCGACCATCGTGGCTGAACTCCAGGTGATCGACATCACTCCCTGATAGCGACCCCGCATTTCATCCGGAGCCAGGCTGGCCATGTAGCCGCTGCTCACCGGCATCGCGATCATTTCCCCAATCGTGAAAACCGCCATGCTGATCACCAACAGCGGCAGCGTCGCGCCGAGCGTGTTGATTCCCATGCCGATCCCTATCAGGATATAACCTGCCGCGATGATTTTCACTGGGGAAAAGCGCCGGGTGAATCCGATCAACGGCAGCTCCAGACAAGCGATCATGATTCCATTCATCGCCATCAGCATCCCGTAAGTCCGTTCATCGAGACCGGCTCCTTCCGTCGTTTGGAGACTGTAGGTGCTGCTCATTTGCAGGAATGCCAGAGTGATTAGGAAGGTAGCCATGGACGCGAGTTGAAATGAGCGGTTTCCCTTCATGTGTTGCAACGCGTGGCCCCAGCCGCTCTTCGCCTTGGCCGCGATCGAGGCGGCTCGTGGCTTGAGTCCGAAAAGAATGGTCAGGCCGAGGAGCAGCGTCGTTCCCGCATCGGCGACAAACAGTGTTAGGAATGACTTTTTCGCCATAAAACCGGCCACTGCCATCCCGGCCGCGAAGCCGACATTGATCGCCCACCGTTGGCACGAAAAGGCGCGCACCCGGAGTTCCGGTGGGATCAGGTCAGCGATGAGGGCTCCCGCCGCAGGTCCATAGATGCCTGATGAGAAGCCGGTCATGAAAGTCGTCACCAGCAGTGCGAAAACGCTGTCGGCCTGCGAGAGCAACAGCATGAACGCCGCAGCTCCCACGCAGGAAATGAGCATCGTTGGCTTTCGGTCGATTCTGTCAGATAGATAGCCGCCGAGGATTCCCGCGCAGAGTCCTCCCGCGCCATATGCACCGATCGTGAAGCCGATGGTCCTCCCGTCATGGCCGTGCATGGTCAGATAGATCACCAGGAACGGCATCACGAAATTCCCGAAGCGGTTCACGAGGGTGCCGCTGAAGAGAATCCAATATTGTCCTGGCAGTGATCTGAGATCCTGCAGGAGCGTTGTGGGGCGTTGTTGCGTGTTCATGGGAAAAGCAAAAAGCCCCGTCTGCCAGTGTGGCGGACGGGGCGGAAAGGGTTTGGAAGTCTGACTATCCGATCACCATTTCATCCTGCCGCACGCCGCGCCTTTGCGCTCAATCGCAAGCTGCGGACGTTCGGTGACGGTGAGATTCCACATGCCTCCTGCCAACGCCCCGCTTGCTGCGGGCGAATGGTAAAAGGAGATCATGGAGAAATTGGAAATCATCTGGCGGGTGGGCAAAATGTCTTTCTTGGGGAAAATGTCAATTTTGAAACTCTGATCCTTTCGAAAAACGTTCCCCCTGATGCGGTGTCAAATCTTCCTCTGGGGCGCTTCCATTTGATTTCTTTGAAAAATGAGAAGCGTTGTCCTATTTGCGCGGGGCTGTTCGTCGTGCTATTAATTGGATCGCTCTGATCCCGTGAAAACCCCAACCACGAACCATCATGAACACACTAGCCTTCAACGATACCCGCACCTCAACGACCAATTCCAAGGTCGATCCGGTGCCAAACGGGATGCACACCATTACGCCACATTTGATCTGCGCCGGCGCGGCGGAGGCCATCGAGTTTTACAAAAATGCCTTCGGCGCGGTGGAGCTTTTCCGCCTGCCGATGCCGGATGGAAAAATCATGCACGCCGCTCTCCGCATCGGGGATTCCATGGTGATGTTGGTGGACGAAATGCCTGAGTGGAAGGCGCTCGGGCCGAACTCGCTCGGTGGCTCGTCGATCACGATCCATCTCCAGGTGGAAGATTCGGACGCTGTGTTCGCTCAGGCGGTCAAGGCCGGGGCGACGATGAAGATGCCGGTGAGTGAGATGTTCTGGGGCGACCGCTATGGCATGATCGTGGATCCATTCGGACACAGTTGGTCGATCGCCACGCACGTCCGGGATGTATCTCATGAGGAGATGCAGAATGCCTCGCAGCACGCGTGCTGCGGTGGAGATAAGGCGTGAAGGGAACATTGATGTGAAGATCGAAATTAATTGCTAACATTTAATCGCGGTGAAAAACTATCAGAAAATTACACCTTGCCTTTGGTTCGACGGCCAGGCGGAGGAGGCGGCGGAGTTTTACACGTCCATCTTCCCGAATTCGAAAATTACAGACGTCAGCCGCTATGGAGAGGCGGGAAAGGAAATCCACGGACGCGAGCCCGGATCGGTGATGGTCGTGGCCTTCGAACTCGATGGCCAAAAATTCACCGGACTGAACGGCGGGCCGTTGTTCAAATTCACCGAAGCCATTTCATTCCAGGTCGATTGTGAATCCCAGGACGAGGTGGACCATTTCTGGAATAATCTATCGAAAGGTGGCCCTCCCGAAGCACAGCAATGCGGATGGCTGAAGGATAAATTCGGCGTCTCGTGGCAGATTGTTCCATCGATCCTACCAGAGCTGCTGGGCGACCCTGATAGGGAGAAGTCCGACCGGGCGATGGAAGCATTGATGCAGATGAGCAAGCTCGATATCGCCGCGCTCAAACGCGCGCACGCTGGAGAGTGAGGCCAGGGGGGCGGAGATGGGGGAGCGCCTGAGGTGAATCAAGCGAAAGATTCGGCGTGGTAAGAGCGTTGGGAAACACTCCCAAGTCCCATCCTTCTCATGCATGTCCCAATTCTCCTTCCCGCATTCATCGCCCTCGTATTTCCGACGCAGGCATCGGCGCTAACACTTCCTCCGGATCTGCCTTCGACCTCAGGCTATCATCTCGAGGACGCCCTGCCCGGAATCCCGTTCAAGCAACCCCTCGCCATCGTCTCGCCGCCGGGCGAGAAGGACCGGCTGTTCATTGTGGAAAAGGGTGGCCAGATCCAGGTCATCACCCACTATCCGAAAAATCCTGCAAAGTCCGTCTTCCTCGATATGCCGAAGGTCCTTGCGAAAAAAGGTAAGGGCGAGTTAGACACTGAAGGCGAGTGGGGCGTGCTCGGTCTGGCGTTTCACCCGCAGTTTTCACAAAACGGATTCCTTTACGTCACCTATAACATGAAGGTGAAAGAGGATGGCCGGACCAATGGCTTCGACTGCCTTTCACGCTTCACCGTTTCCAAGACGAATCCCAACGAGGTCGACCCGGACAGCGAGATGCCGATCCTCTCGCAGCTCGATCCCGCAGCCTATCATAATGGCGGCGATATCCATTTCGGTCAGGATGGTTATCTCTACTATAGCATGGGCGACAGCGGCGGCCACTACGATTCCAACGATAACGCCCGCTTCATCGACAAAGACTTCTTTGCCTCCATCTATCGACTCGATGTGGATCAAAAACCGGGAAGCTTGGAGCCGAATCCGCATTCGCAAAAATCCAAGGCTTTCCCCTCCGCGATCTTCCCCGGAAGTTACAAGGTGCCTGCGGACAACCCCTTCGTCGGAGCCACCAGCCACAACGGCAGAACCCTCGACCCTGCGAAAATCCGCACCGAGGTTTACTCCTGCGGTTTCCGGAATCCCTGGCGTTTCTCGTTCGATTCAAAAACCGGCGGGCTCTTCGTCGGTGTCGTCGGTGAAGACCGGTGGGAGCAGATCTATCTGATCAAGTCTGGCACCAATGGCGGCTGGAGTTATTACGAGGGCAGCCACGATGGTCCCCGTCTGAAGGACAAGCCCGAGGGTGTCGAATTTACCAAACCGATCTACGAATATCCGCACGGCAACGATACCCTCTTCAGCGGAAACTCAGTCACGGGTGGCATCGTCTATCATGGCACCCGGCTGCCGGAGCTCGATGGGGCCTATTTCTATGGAGACTATATCAGCCACTGCGTCTGGACTCTCCGGCGGTCCGGAGAGAAATGGAAACCAGAGCTCATCGCCCGGGGCGGAGCCGTTAGCGCGTTTGGCACCGATCCGATCAACGGAGATGTCCTTCTCGCTGATATCGATCGCGGAACCATCCAGCGGCTCGTCCGTGCTCCGAAGCGTGAGACTCCGCCGCCTGCCAGACTTTCGCAAACCGGCGCTTTCACCAGTCTATCAAATTTAACGCCGGCGCCCGAAATCTTTCCCTACAACGTCAACCACGGAGCATGGAATGGCGGTATCACCACTCGCCGCTGGTTTTATCTGCCCGGCAAGGATCCCATCGGCTACAATGCGAACACCTCCTGGAGTTTTCCCACGGGCACCGTCTGGATCCAGCAGTTCGACGAGCCCGCCGCCGATGGCAAGCGCCCACGCCGCTTGGAAACCCGCTTCCTCGTGAAAACCGAAACCGCAGTTTATGGTATTACCTACAAGTGGCTGCCCGACCAATCCGACGCCTTGCTCGTCCCCGAGGGAGGCCTTCCCGCAGGCCCGGGCGACAATGGCCGCGCGACGCCCGGCCGCGCCGAGTGCCTCATGTGCCACACCGCCATCGCCGGCTACAATCTCGGCATGAACACCTGGCAGCTCAACGGGCCTTCGCCCGGCGACGCTTCTATCAATCAGCTCAAGGCGATGATCGACAGGGGGCAACTCAATGCGAAACCCGCCGATCTCGAAAAGGCACCTTCCTTCGCCGCCATCGGGGACACCACCCGCAGTCTCGAAGACCGCAGTCGCAGTTATCTGGCGGTGAACTGCTCACACTGCCACCAGCAGGATGGCATCGCCAGCGCTTCTTGGACCACCAAGGCCAGCTTCGCCACTTCTCGTAGCGGTCTCATCAAGGGTGGCCTCAACACCGATTTCGGAGACCCGGCGAACAAGGTGATCGCCCCTAACGATCCCAGCCACACCATGATTCTGAAACGCATCAAGGGCGATGGAGTCCCCCGTATGCCTCTCGGTAGCACCGGCCCCATCGACCAAGCCGGCATCGATCTCATCACCGAATGGATCAAGACCGGCGCTCCGGCCGCTCATTGAAATTAATATAACAAACTGGATCGCAATGTTTGATTTTCGAAAGCAATTGAATCGGAGGGCTATCATTGGCGTTTTGATTGCATTTACGATTTTTGGATCGTGCCCATCGTGTAAAGAATCTAGAAAAACTATCGGTGACGCACATGATAAGAATGGGAGGAATGGGAAAAACCACCTGACAGAAAGAGAGGGAGGGACCCGCACTCATGCCGATAAAATGGAAGCCTCTGTGGGGGATGACTATAATTCCATTAAGGATAAATTGGAAAACAGTTCGTTTGATGGATTTGATGAAATATGGAAATCATTAAGTTCATTTTCTGGAACCTCTGACGAAAAAAGGGGTTTGTTGGAGATTTTGGTTTCAAAAATGTGCCTTGCTGGAAAAACCGAAGAAGCCGTGAGTGATGTTATGGGGGCGTTGGGAGCTGGCGGCTTGAGATCTGTAATCCTCCAGTCGATTTTCCGCCAGTCGCCAATGTCTGTCGGAGACCTTTGTGCACTTCGGAAAAAACTCGAGTCTGAAAATGATCGAGAGGCCGCCGCTTCGGGAATTGTGAATGCAATTGTTAACTTAAGTAATGACAAACTACTTCAACTTGGTGATCTGAGTGGACTTACCAAGGAAGAAAAGGCCATTTTTCTATCTGGTCTTACCTTGCACCTTGACGCTATGATGCGGAATAATGGGAATCTGGTCGACAGTCTTCAAATCGGCTTGCGGGTTGCCGAAGCGATTGATACCAAGAGCGGCGGCGATTCACCGTTTGTGGCCTCGTTTCTCAAGGAGGCCTCTCTGAAGTATCCTTTCGAAGTCTGGAATTTATTGCGTAACTCGCAGATGAGTGATACAGACTCTTCTTTGCTGCCCTATGTGGCAGAACGTATGGCAATGTCGGACCCGCGTCGAGCCATGTCGGCTGTTTTGGAAGTGGACAGCAAAGCTGCGGGTTCCGTTTTTACATACTGGCTCAGGTATGACTCCAAGGATGCGGGACAGTGGTATGATTCAAATCTTGGGAAATTGTCCCCGACATCTAAAAGTCAGATTTCAGCCGCGTTTGCTACAGACTCGTTGAGAACGGGGAATTTGGATGTGGCCAAAAAATGGCTGCCTGCGGTTGATGATATCGATCAGCGAAATAAATTAGAAGGAATGGTTTGGACTGCGGAACGAGATAATTTGCGGAAACAAGTAGGTAAAGATCCTGCTGGAATGGTGGATTCCATCGTATCGGGGCAATCCAATTATGCCGACTACTGGCTGGAAGAGGCGATG
The DNA here is from genome assembly GCA_039925065.1 of Luteolibacter sp. Taxonomy (GTDB): domain Bacteria; phylum Verrucomicrobiota; class Verrucomicrobiia; order Verrucomicrobiales; family Akkermansiaceae; genus Luteolibacter. Next base: position 40,805 of record JBDSZP010000213.1, on the reverse strand, counting down.
GGCACCTGGGTTGCGAAGGATTTCGACAAGGCCGAAGAATGGTATCAGAAAAACTGGAAGTCATTGCCTCAGAGTAAATCGCAGTACATTGCGGCGGCATTTGCGAATCAAGCGCTCAAACAAGGGGACGCTGTTACAGCCAGTCAGTGGGTCGCTTTGATTCAAGATCGGAAAACAAAACAAAGAATCCAAGACGGGATCAACAAGGCCGGAGCGAAAACGGGCAAGTAAAGGGTTTCGTGGGGGGCGCGTTTCCGGAGGGATTACGATTCCGCGCGAAGGATTTCCGCCGCTTCCGCCACGAGAAAATTCACGGTGGCGGATCCATTGATACGAAGGATTTTGCGCGGACGATTTGAACACCGCAAGCGCCGAAAGCAGGAGGGTTAGTTTCATGATTGGCATTTTGGACGCGGGATGCAGGGTCCGCGCTATATTGGTTGGCACGCAGCAATTTTCCGGGTATGTCCAATCCTGATTTGAGTTAGTTAACGATTCCTAGCAATGATGACTGGGGGGTATGAAATCCAGCCGGTTTCGGGCTGGTGGTAGTGTTTGTTTCCTGCAGCCGGGTCTTGCTGAAATGAAAAAGGCGGTTCCGGGAGACCGGAACCGCCTTGGGATGAGGGATGGAAGAACAGACAGGAATGTCTGTGTTACGTTATTTCTTTAGCTCGGGGGCCGTCCATGGGGTGGTGCGGGCGGCGTTTTTGGCGCGGGATTGTTTGATGCTCTCGACGTTGACGGTGGTTGCGTCGTTGGACCAGGATTGGCGGACGTAGGTGAGGACGTCGGCGATTTCCTGATCCTTGAGATCGACGAGCGGTGGCATGACGCTGGTGACCTTTTGGCCGGCGGCTTCGATGGGGCCTTGCAGGCCGTTGAGCACGATGCGGGCGGGGATGAGCGGATCGCCAGTCGCCCACTCGGAACCATCGAGCGGCGGGAATGCGTTAGGCACACCCTTGCCATCGGGGCCGTGGCAGGCGATGCAGGTTTTCGCATAGACGGCCGCGCCGCGCTCGTGGATGGCGGCGTCCGGTGTGTTTTTCTTCACGACAGTTTTTTCCGCAACAGGCGCGACACCGAGGCGGGTGGCGAGTTGTTTTGAGAAGGCATCGCTGCGGGACGAAAGCGTGGTGGCGAGTGTGGTGCGTGCGGCTGGATCTCCCTTGTTCACGAAGTAGGACGCAACCGCATCGACTGCGCCGCCAGTGCCGCTGCCGCCGGAAATTTCATACAGATAGACATCGTCCCAATAGGCAGTGCCGGTGCCGCCGCCGAATCCGCCGAAGAGGCAGTTGATGAGAATTTCCTTATCGTTTCCGGTTTTGAATTCGGCGCTAACATCGGTCCAATCCTTGGTGCCGGAAATGGCGGGAGTGGCGACGTCGAGTCCATGGACATTGAAGAGGGCACCGCGGCCACCCTTGTTTTCGAAGTTCTCGGTTTTCACCCATCCGCCTACCCGGTAGCGGGTGTTCGGCTTGACGGTGATGGTGGCTGCTGCGCCCGCATCGGCGCGGTCGGTCGAGCGGATCATCAGACACGGAGTGCCGTTTCTGCCGTTAGGCGAAGTGGAGAGGGTGACTGCTTCCGGATGATCGGCGGAGTAGGTTTTCAGCGTCCAGCCTTCGGGGCCGGGTTTGGAAAAATCCGCATTTGGCATGAGATTGGCTGAAGCTTCCGCAGGCTTCTCCTCACGGGAATTTCCGGCCGCAGCGAGCAGGACTCCGGCGGCGTGATGACGGGCGGCAATCTGCCAGGCATCGCTGAGGGCGGCATCGGCGAGAATCGCATCGCTCTTCGCAGCCAGCGTGGCGTGGAGGGCTTTTCCGATGGATTCCGATGGGGCGAGGCGTGCAAGGGCGACGAAAATTTCGGCCAGCTCGCGGTCATCGTTGGCTGAAATGATGCCTTCGATGGTGACTGCTTTGGGAAGGGTGTCATCGAGCGGTGCGTTCGCGATGGCGGCGCGGCGGAGGCCGCGGCTTTTCGAGGCGATAGCGGCGGTGGTGGTTTCCGCATCGATCGCTCCCAAGCCTTGCAGGGCGTAGAACGCATGGATGGCGGCCTTGCTGCCGGTGGCGGCACCGGATTTCACGATTTCCTTGAGTTTCGGCACGGCGGTGGGAGAGCCGGCTTCGACGATCAGGCGTTGGGCGGCCAAGCGCCAGAAGAGGTTTGGATGGGAAAGTCCGGCAAGCAGGCTGTCGAGATTGGCAGGGTTGAGCTTCGGGTTCGCATCGTCCTTCGTGCCCTTCGGATAGACGCGGTAGATGCGGCCGAGGCTGGTATCGCGGACGGGGCTTTCGTAAGCGCCGCCGCGTCCGGTTTGCGCATCGTAGCCAGCGGAATTTTTGTTGGGCGTCGGGTTGTGCTGGATGATGAGGTTATACCAATCGCAAATCCAAACGGCGCCGTCGGGGCCGGTTTCCGCCTGGACGGGGCCGGTCCAGCCGTCCGCGCTGCTGAAGATGTTGTTAGGTGATTCCTTAGAAACGAAGCCAGCGCCCTTTTGGGTGATCTCGAAGTTTCCTACCAGCTTGCCGGTCGGCTCGCAAACGAAGGCGACGTGATCGCGGTAGTAGGCGGGAAGGCGCTCGGAAGTGTAGAAGGAATGCCCGGCAGCGGCGGTGTAGCGGTCGAACTGATCGACCTGGCGGATGTCCATGGAGCTGGGGAAGAATTTCGGATTTCCGTCCTCGTTGGGAGTCTTCGGTTGCGGCAGACCGGCATCGGCATAGAGCTGCTTGGCGAAGGTCATATACCAGGATGGATTCGCATTTGCTGTTGAGCCAAGGATGTCGAAATCCGAAGTGAAACCGAGCCCCCAAGTGTTGTTCGTGGTGTTTTGGAGGAATTCCAGCTTGCTGCCGTCCGCCTTGAAGCGGAAGACGCCGGTGGCGAATTTGAGGTCCTCGCCGCCGACTTTTCCAGAGAAGCCAGCGTAACCGACGGTGGCGTAGATCCAGCCATCGAAGCCGTAGCGGAGGTTGGAAACTCCGGCGTGCGTGTCATTCGTATTGAAGCCAGTGAAAAGCACCTTGCGGACGTCCGCCTTGTCATCGCCATCGGTGTCCTTGAGGAAAATCATGTCCGGGCCGTTGGTGCAGATGAGGCCGCCATTGACGAAAACGGCGGAAGTGGGAATCGAAAGCTTGTCGGCGAAGAGGGTGAACTTGTCCGCCTTGCCATCGCCATTGGTGTCCTCGCAGAGGTGGATACGGTCGTGGCCCATATTTCCTGACTGGAGGTTGTTCGGGTAGTCCACGCTTTCCACGACATAGGCTCGGCCGCGGTTGTCCCAAGTGACGTTGATGGGATTGACGATGTTCGGCTCGCTGGCGAAGAGGGTGACCGTGTAGCCGTTAGGAACCTGTGCCATCTTGATCGAATCGGTGGGTGACAGGGGCTTCTGGGCTTCCGTGATGGTCTTGTGTTCGCGGTAGCCAGGCAGGATCACGTTTTCCATTTCCAGCTTGGGAATCTTCAGCGCCGCAAGCTTGGCGCGGACTTCAGGGCCTACGCTCCAGAGAATCGCGCGACGGAGAAGGTCGTGGAATGCCGGCTGCTCCCAGCAGCGCATATCGTGGCCATAAGCGGTGTAAAAGACGTTGCCTTTGCCCTGCTTGCGGACCCAGCTCCATGGCTCCTGTTCGCGTTTTTGGAGAACCGTGCGGTCATCGGTCAGGCGGTCGTGGACATAGGTTTCGTCCCATGTCTTGAATCCGGCATACCCCCGCATGATCGGATGCTCGGGGGCCACGATGGTGGTGGTGAACTCACCGGTTTGGTGGGATTTGAAATGGCCACCGACCAGTTTCACAAATGCATCCGAACCACCGAAACAAGCCGAGGCGCAATGCAGTGGTAGGAATGCGCCGCCATCCTGGACGTAGCCGAGCAGCGCCTTTTCCTGGGATGGGTCCATCGCCTCGTTCTGCTTCCAGTTTCCATACATCATCACGGCGTCGTAGTGATCGAGCACGTCGCGGCGGAGATCGGCGAGATCCTCGGTGTAAGTGAGATTGATGCCATCGACGCCAATTGCTTTTTTCAAAACGCGGTAACGCTCGACAGGATCATGGGCGGGGTGATTTGCGGTCGGTGCGCCGAGGAAGAGCACCTCCACGCGGCGGGCATCGTTTTGCGGTTGTTTGACAGTTTGGGAAAAGCCGAGGGAGGCGGCTAGAAATCCGAGTGGGATAAGAAGGACTTTTTTCATGCGTTGCGGTCTTGAATCTTGAGAACGTGGCAGCTTGCGCTTGGTCTTTCAATCTGAGTTATCGGGAGAAGGATCGCTTGTAAGATTGCGGGCGCTTTGTGTAATATTCCGCCAGATGACTCCGGATGATCTCAGGAAAAACTGGTCGGCGCAACTTTCGCGCGGGCAATTCCGGCATTTGTTCGATCACCTTTCAGGCACCCTTTTTTTCGCGAAAGACAACGAAGGCAGGCTGATGGCTGGCAATCCGGATTTCGTCAGCCGTTGTGGATTCCGCTCGGAGGATGAAATGATCGGCCTGACTGACGCCACGATTTTTCCGCCGAAACTTGCCGAAAAATTCCGCCGCGATGACGAGCAGGTGCTGGCGGGAGGCAAGCCGCTGCTCGGCATTATCGAGCTTTTTCCTAACGGTGATGGCAAACCCGAGTGGTTCGTCACGGACAAGATGCCGCTTTTCAATGATGCAGGGGAAATCTGCGGGCTTTGCGGCACCGTCCGCAGCTATGAGGCTCAGCGCGCGGCGATGCAGCCGTATCTGGAACTCGCGGTGGTGGCGGATCATTTGAAAAACCATTTCCGGGAAAAGCTCGACGTCCCATCGCTGGCGAAAATGGTCCACATGTCGGTGCGTCAGTTCGAACGGAAATTCCAGGTGACGTTTCAAATGACGCCGCGCGACTATATGATCCGGATGCGGGTGATCGAGGCTTGCGAGCTTTTGGTCCGCACGAATCTGCCGGTCACGACGGTGGCGCTTGATGCTGGATTTTATGATCACAGCGATTTCGCCCGCCAGTTCCGCCGACAAATGGGGCAGACCGCGAGCCAGTATCGACTGGAGCGACGTAAGGAGGTGCCGGGGCCGTTGCTGAGCAAGCTCCGGTGAGCGAGTCTGATAGGATGGCGGAACTTTACACAAGCCTGCCGTGAATCTACAAGCGACGGAGGGCGGTTTCGCGCACATTGCCTATCCAACAGACCACCTTTACTGAAACCTTATTGATATGTCTCCCACTTTTGGCGCAAGCACCTGGCTATGGACCTCCCCTTTCCGTTCGACCGACGTCAAACTGTTGGAAACCATCGCGGCCCTCGGTTTCCAAGCGGTGGAACTGCCGATTGAGGATCCGGCGCTGATCGATGCGACGGCATTGCGTCCGGTGTTGAAAGATCTCGGATTGAAAGTCCACGTCTGCGGCGCGTTCGGTCCCGGGCGTGATCTGACAAACTCCGATGCCGCGGTGAGAAAAGCCGGCCGCGCCTACATTTCCGAATGCCTCAAAGTGGCCGAAAGCCTGGATGCCAAATTTCTCGCCGGACCGATGTATTCCGAAGTCGGAAAAGCCCGCCAGCTTCCCGAAGACGAGCGCCGCCGCGAATGGGATCTCGCGGTTACTGAGCTCCGCGGGGTTTCCGCAGAAGCTGCGGATCGCGGACTTTCCATTGCCATCGAGCCGATCAACCGCTTCGAAACCGACCTCGTCAACACCACGGCGGACTCGTTGCGACTCATCCGCGATATTGACCATCCGGCAGCGAAGGTCATGATCGATACCTTTCACATGACCATCGAGGAGTCCGATATCGGCGCGGCCATCCGCGCGGCGGGCAAGGATCTGATCCACGTGCAGGTCAGTGAAAACCATCGTGGCGTGACGGGCACCGGCCTCACTCCATGGGCTTCATTCCGCGATGCGTTGCGTGAAATTGATTATAACGGATCCATCGTCATCGAGTCCTTTACGCCGGATAACCGCGATCTGGCGGGGGCCGTTTGCATTTGGAAACGGTTCACACCGACGCAGGACGAGTTTGCCTCGCGCGGCCTTGCGTTTCTCCAACAACTTTTTTCATAAATCCAACAGAAAACATCATGTCAGGAATCAACATCGCCATCGTCGGCCTCGGTTTCGGAGCCGAGTTCATCCCGATCTATCAACGCTACAAGGGAGTCAATATGTACGCCATCTGCCAGCGGACCCGCTCCAAGGTGGATGAGGTCGGCGACAAGTTCGGCATCGAAAAACGCTACACCTCGTACGACGAACTGCTCGCCGATCCCGAAGTGCATGCCGTCCACATCAACTCACCGATTCCCGATCACGCTGAGCAATCGATCAAGGCGCTCAAGGCCGGCAAACACGTGGCCTGCACCGTGCCGATGGCCACGAGCGTCGAGGATTGCAAAAAAATCGTCGATCTCGTCAAGGAAACCGGCCTCAAGTATATGATGATGGAAACCGTGCTCTACGCACGTGAATTCCTTTTCATGAAGGAGCTCTACGACAAGGGTGAACTCGGAAAAATCCAGTTCATCAAGGCGTCCCACCAACAGGACATGGACGGCTGGCCGGGCTACTGGCCGGGCCTTCCGCCGATGTATTATGCCACCCACTGCGTCGGCCCTGCGCTCGGTCTCACCCGTGACGAGGCGGATTATGTTTCCTGTTTCGGCTCCGGCACGATTCGCGAGGAAATGCACTCCTGTTATGGCTCGCCCTTCGCCGTGGAGACGACGCACATCAAGTTCAAGAACAGCGATCTGTCCGCTCAGGTTTACCGCTCGCTTTTCGATGTCGCCCGGCAATACCGCGAGTCCATCGAGGTTTACGGCACGGAAAAATCCGTCGAGTGGCCGCTCATCGAGCACCAGCCGCTCGTGATGCACACGGCGAAACTGCCCGAGCCGGAAATCCCTTCAGAGGTCGAGACCCCGGACTTCGCGCATTACCTGCCGGAGGAAATCCAACTCTTCACCAAGGGTGGCGTTTACGGCGGCGAAGGCGGTGAGGAACACCTTTCCTTCACCCAGGGCGCTGGTCACGGCGGCTCGCATCCGCACCTCGTTCATCAGTTTGTAAAAATGCTTCAGTCCGGCGCTGATGCCTATCCGAATGCCGTGGAGAGCGCGAACATCACCTGCACCGGCATCCTCGCCCACGAGTCCGCGCTCAAGGGCGGCGAGTTGATCCGTTTGCCGGAGTGGACGCACCGCGCCTGATTCCGATCCTGCTTCCCAAGCCGCATCCCATATCGGGATGCGGCTTTTTTCGTGTCGCTCGGCGTATCCCGTCAGAGGCTCGGCATGGGTTGCTCGGTTCTTGTGGATACTACTGCGGAGTATTGATCTGGATTCCTCGCAACTCATTCACCTGCGGGAATCAAAGTATGAAAGCCATATGGAAAACTGCTGCTGCATTATGGATGGGAATGGGTGTGTTAGGTGTCGCTTCCGCGGAAGCCACCGGACTGCTTGTCGGGAAGCTCGCTGAAGGATCGGAATATGACCGGCTGTGGTCGATTCCGATGCTTTATCAAAACGAGAATAATCCTTATATTGAGGAACTCGCGATCCAAGGGCAGATCCAGACTCAATATGCCTACGGTTCCGACGATACCGGAGAATTCAGTTCCGGGGATTTAGCTGATTCCACCACTTGGGGCGATGTGGATGTCCGCCGTCTCCGCGGAGGGGTGAAAGCCCGCCTTTTCAAAAATCTCAAACTGCAAACGTTGTTCGATATTTATCCGGACATCTCTCCGCGATTCTACAATCGGATGGTGGAGGCGTATCTCAGCTATTCCTTCAACAGCACCTTCAATCTCTCGGTCGGAAAAACGGAACTGAGGTTCTCCCATGAACAGGAAATTTCCGCGCGGGAGATCCTGCCGTTCGAGCGCTCCCTGTTGGAAGGTACCCTTTATGGCGGTCAACTCACCGGGATTTGGCTTTCAGGAAAAGGCATTGCCGGAGGGTTTTTCTATGAAGCCGGGGTTTATGGAAATGACCGCCAGGATGAATTCACCGACATGAAAGGCGGGGCGATGATCCTCACAAAAATCGGTTACGATTATGCGAAAAAAGCCCACATGGACAAGGCTCAGGTCGCCCTGCATTACCTCCACAATACCGATCCTGGTTACGTGGAAAACCCAGGAGATCTGGTTTCTCCGTCGTTTTCAAACAGCTTTGCGCTTTCGAATGACATGACCTTGGACAAATTCAGCCTGGCGACTGAAGCGTATTGGGGAGAAGGGGCGAATGGCCGCTCGAATGTTTACGGACTGACGGTGACGCCAGCGTATTATCTGATGGAAAAGCTCCAACTGGTAACAATGTTCCAGTTCGCCCAATCGTCAGACCCGAACGGTTTCGGCCTGCCCTCACGTTACGAGGCGCTTTCACCAGGAGCCGGGGATAAGAAGGGCGATGCTTATTTTTCCGCCTACTCCGGTCTGAATTACTATATCTATGGCCATAAGCTCAAACTCATGGCCGGCGTGAAATACGCGAACATGTCCGGCGGTTCCGGCGGCGGTGACTTCGACGGCTTCACCGGCTTGCTCGGTGTGCGTGCCTATTTCTAATCATTTTTCAAGACGATCCGGTGCCTCGCCTTGCCTGCGCGGAGGTGCTCGATCGCTGCATTCACATCATTCATCGCAAATGTCTCGATGACCGGAGCGATTTGATGACGAGCGCAGAAATCGAGCATCGTCGCGACAGTCGCGGGCGACCCAAGAGGGGAGCCGGAAATGGATTTCCGCGCGCTGATCAGCGAAAACGCTGGGACGGGCACCGGTTCCAACACGGCGCCGACGAAGTGAAGCCGTCCATCCGGCGCGAGTGCCGCGATGAACGCGTCCCAGTCCAAGGTCACATTCGCGGTGACGAGAATGAAATCGAGCGATCCTGCGATTTTGGCGAGCGCCGCCGAATCCCGAGTGCCGACGACATGGTGGGCACCGAGTTTCCTCGCCTCATCCGCTTTCGATTCGCTGGAAGTGAAGGCTGTGACTTCACAGCCCCATTTGTTCAGAAACTGCAACGCCATGTGACCGAGGCCCCCGATACCGATCACTCCCACGCGGTCGGTCGGTTTCACTCCGAAGTTCACCATCGGCGCGAAAACCGTGATGCCGCCGCAGAAAAGCGGACCCGCGCTGGCGGGATCGAGTTTTTCCGGCAGTTTGATCGCCCATTCCCAATCCGCGCGGATCCGATCGGCAAATCCACCGTGGCGGCCGACAATCGTCTGCTCACCCGTGACGCATAAATTGTGATTTCCCGAAAGACAGGGTCGGCAGGACATGCAACTCCCTGAAAACCATCCCAGCCCCACGCGATCACCGATGGAGAGGCCTTTGACCTGATCGCCCATTTTTTCGATCACGCCCACCACCTCATGCCCGGGAACCAGAGGGTAGCTGGAATTTCCCCAATCATTGTCCAGCATCGAGAGGTCCGAGTGGCAGATTCCGCAGGATTCCACTTTCAGTTGGACCTGCTCCGGCCGCAGGGCACCGGGATCGAATTCGAACGCCGAGAGTGCTTGTCCCGACTTGGTGGCAGCCCATCCGTGAAATCTGTCATTCATGCCTGCAAGATGGGGGAAAAACGCGTTCGAGCAAATGCAGTTTGCAACAAAAAGGCGGATTCCGACGTTTTTGGAAGTCCTTATGGATCATGGGTTGACTTTGTGCCTTGAAACGAAAAATGATCCCTCGACTTTTTTCCCCTTCAAGTTTTACTCCTGCCTAGCACTGGCTGCATCAGTGAATTTTGAGCCGTTCTTCTGAATCTTCCGATATGAAAAAATCCAAATCCTTACGATCCTCCTACCTCCTCATTCTCCTCGCGGGATGTCTCGGTTATGCGAATGCAGCTCCCTACGGTCGTGAAGGACGCGAAATCAACTGGGTCCAACCGAGTGGCGAAAAACTCACTCTCCATGTGTATGGCGATGAATATTACGCCCGCACCGAAACAGCCGATGGCTACTCGGTGGCTTATGATTCCACAGACGGTGCCTACCACTACGCGGGGATTTCGGCGGATGGCACGAAGTTGGTGCCTTCCGGCCCCAAGGCGGATCAGCCCGCCGATGCGTCCTGGGCCAAACACCTTAATCTCACTCCGGACAAAATTGCAGCCAGCAGCAAAGCCCGCCACACGAAGTTTGATGCGGAACGGGAAGCGATCTGGGCCGAGCGGGTTTCCGCCCATCAAGCACTCCGAGCCGCACAAAACGGTGTGAATTTGAAAGGGGCGGATGTTGCCGCCGCGAAGGCCAATGCCAAGGCTGCTGAGGTTTCCGGAGACAAGATCGGGCTGACCGTTCTCGTTCAATTTCCAAATGATTCCAATACAGCGGGATCGGATCCGATCGATTTTCCGACCACTCAAGCCAAGATCACCCGTTTCTGCAACGGCGTAGGCTATAACGAGGATGGCAATACCGGATCGGTCCGTGATTTCTATGACGATCAGTCCGGCGGCAAGCTGAATTACACTCAAGCTGTGGCTCCAATCGTCACGATGCCGAAAGCCCGTAATTACTACAATTTCTCCGATTACCCGACCAATAAGACCCTTCGCGACAATTCCGGTGATCTGCTCCTCACCGACGCGATCACCGAACTCAAGAAGATCAACTTCGATTTCTCGAAGCTGACCTTGGACTCGTCCAACCGTGCGGTCGCGACCAACGTCTTTTTTGCCGGTCCGGACTCAGGAGTCTGGGCCCAAGGCTTGTGGCCTTATTCCACAGGTTTGCCTTCCCCGATCAATGTCGGGTCATCTGCCAATCCGATTTATATTTATCGTTATCAGCAGACCAATATCGAAAATTCGGCTCCAGTCATCGGAACGTTTTGCCATGAAAACGGACATTTGCTGATGGGTTATCCGGACCTTTACGATTACGGTGGCCAGTCCGAAGGCGTTGGCCAACACAGCCTGATGGGCAGCGGAAACTACAACAATGGCGGAAAAACCCCTTCACCGATCGATGCTCATTTGAAAGATGTCGTCGGTTGGGAAAATGTTACCGAGATCTCCACAACGGATTCCCTCCAAGTTTCCCTTCCGACCACCGGCAACGTCGCTTACCGGCTCACCAAGCCTGGTACGGATACCGAATATTTCCTCGTTGAAAACCGCGGTTCCGGAGACAAGTGGGCTCAATACTCGGTCGATAAAGGCATCGCCATCTGGCATATTGATGAAAACAAGGATGGCGACGATGAGGAGCAGATGACATCCGATCTGCACTATGAGGTGTCCCTTGAGCAGGCGGACAATCAATTCGATCTCGAAAAAGGCAAGAACCGCGGAGATGGCAAGGATCTCTACGATCAGGCGACATCCGACTTTTCCGATACAACCTCACCCAATTCAAAATGGTGGAGTGGCGTTACATCGGACGTTAAGGTTCAGGTGCTGGGTGCGCTTGGCGCATCGACCAGTGTTCATTTCGGTTCGATTCCTCCAAACACCATTGTGGTGGGAGCTCCGAATGGTGGAGAAGTGATTTATGCGGGATCCACCTATGCGGTGAACTGGGCAGCCAACATCTCCGGGAACGTGAAGATCGAACTCTACAAGGCCGGATCACCCTATCTTGTGGTCTCGGCCAATCAGACGAACAATGGAACATTGTCCTGGACCGTGCCGAAAACCGTGCCTTTCCGCACGGACTATACCCTTAAAATCAGCAGTATATCGAACACCATCGCAACTTCGGACGTCAGCGATGCGCCCTTCACGATCACCAATGTCCACTTCCCTGCAAATAACGCCATGCCCGAGGGCTGGTATATCCCGGCTGACGCCGATGTCGGCTGGAAGGTGACAAAAAGTGAAGCCTACGAAGGGACGAGCTCGCTGACCAGTCGGCTACTGGGAGACGGCAAGGTTGCTGGAGTCGCCTATAAATCAAATTTCAAGGCAGGCAATGTGGGCTTCTACATCAAAGTGTCTTCTGAAAAAGGCTACGATTACGCCCGTTTCTATATCGATGGAGTTCCAAAAACCATCGTCAAAGCCCTTGGAAATAAAGGCGTTACCGGTCAAACAGGTTGGACCTATGCTTTATTCCCAGTGTCTGCCGGAACTCACACCCTCAAATGGACCTATGAGAAGGACGACAGTTATATTTCCGGCGATGATGCGGCTTGGCTCGATGGCGTGTCGCTTCCGGCAACCACTCAGGAAATCGCAGTGGAATATCCTGTCGGAAAAAGAATCTTGGATGGCAAAGGCCTCGTTACGTTCCCAGATACTCCGCTGGGCTACACTTCCAAGTCGCAGATCATCACGATCACAAATATCGGCCATGCCAAACTGTCCGGACTGAAAATTACCAAATCGGGACCGCAGAGCGAAGAATTTACCGTAGGCCCCTTGGCTAGCACCAAATTGGCCGCTGGCAAGTCCATGACCTTCGAGGTTAAATTCGCCCCACAAGATCTTGATCTTAGGGAAGCAAATATCAAAATCCACAGCAACGACGCGGATGAACCCGCCTTTGTGATTTCGCTCAACGGAAAGGGTCGCGGTATTCCAGTGATTGGTGTTGCCCAACCTGCCTCGATGGTTCTCAAGGATGGAAAAGCTCTTGTTAAGTTCGGCTACGCTGTGGTCCACGGTCCTGGAAAAAGGAAAACCTTCACAATCACGAACAACGGATCAGCAACGCTGAAAGACTTGGAAGTGGTCGTGGGTGGGACAAACAAGGGAGATTTCACCGCAAGTAAGCCTGGTGCAGTCGAACTTGCCCCCCGGGAAAGCACGACTTTCACCGTGACATTCAACCCTTCCAAGAAAAACGACAGAACCGCCGCTATCAAGATTCTCAGCAATGATACAAGATCGGGCACTTTCAATATCAAGCTTTCGGGAATCGGAGCTCCTCCCTTGGTGGTCTCCAGCAGCAGTGGAGGTATCGCCGCAGCCGTTCTTGGCACGGATGGGCTCAAGGCGGCAGCCAGCGCCCCGGCTCTGACATCTGTCGAAGTCATCAATGGTCAGAAATATCTTTCGTTGACGGTGACCAAACCCGCCGGAACCAATTCCTTGGTCCGCACGGTGGAAGTCTCCTCAAACCTGCTGGATTGGTATAGCGGTGAAAACCACACGACCACACTGCTTGATAACGACACCACACTCAAGGTGCGGGACAATACCCCGACCACCCCTGAGGCGAAGCGCTACATCCAGTTGAAGGTCACCCAGCCTTGATCTAGCCAGTTGCAAGTTTCATCCCGGCCGCCGTGCATCCCGCACGGCGGCCTTTTTCGTCTGACGGCAAAGATCGAGTTCAAACGCAGCGAGAGGGTGGAATCGATGCGCCAATGCCCACGGAAAGTCGATGAGCTGAGCGAGTCCGCGATTCATTGACAACCCTCAAGGGCCCGGCGATCCGGGTATGGTCATTCCATGACTGCGTTCAACCCAGATCCCGTCAACCGGGCACTTTTGGAAATTTCGAGTGGAATGAATTCCCATTGGGCAAGGGCCGTCGAGCCGGGAGGAACCATCCACGCCAGTTCCCTCGTCCTTACAAAAATGGAATTATTGGCGGAACTTGGAAGCGCTCCGCGGGAGCACAAGCGACGGCTTCTGCTGATCAGTCGTTCTTGTTGATGATCGCCTTCTTCAGCTTGAGGTATTCCTTTTCGGTAATGATGCTTTGTTTGTAGGCTGCATCGAGATCGGTGAGTTGCTGACCGACGCTGCGCTCGTTCTTGGTATCCACCTTGGAGCTGCTGAAGCAGGAGGTGAGGGTAAGCGGGCTGACGATTAGAATGAGGCTTGGGAGGATGGCATTCCGGTTCATTTCGAAGTGAGGGTGCTTGTTTCCGCGAGGGCGGCGAGCAGTTTCTGATGGATGCCGCCGAAGCCGCCGTTGGTGAGGACGGCGATGATGTCGCCGGGCAGGGCGTGTTCCGTGACGGTGGCGATGATGGTTTCGAGATCCGGCAGATAGAATCCCTTGCCGCCGAGGACGCTGATGTCCGCAGAGAGTTTTTCGGGATTGAGGCGGTCGTTTTCCGGGATTTTGTGGAGGTCCGGGATGCCGGCGACGATGGCGAAATTGGCGAGCGCGAGGGCTTGTGCGAGTTCGGTTTGGAAAACGGCCCGGCGCGTGGTGTTCGAGCGTGGTTCGAACAAAATCCAGAGCCGCGAATCCGGGTGGCGCTGGCGCAGGCTTTGCACGGCCAGTTTGATGGCGGTGGGATGGTGCGCGAAATCGTCGATGACCTTGATGCCGTTTGCCTCGCCCTTGAGTTCCTGGCGACGGGCGACGCCTTCGAATGTTTCAAGCCCGGCGCGGATTTCATCGACGCTGAGTCCGGCAAACGTCGCGGCGGCTACTGCCATGGCGGCATTGCGGATGTTGAAATCCCCGGTCATCGGGACCGAGTAGGGAACATCGCCGAGGGTGAAGGAACTACGGTCTGTCTCGTAGTTGAGGTTTTCGATGCGCAGCGCGCAGTTTTCGCCGAAGCCGACGGTGGTGACGGGGCAGGGGGCCTTGACGGCGACATCGAGGCAGTTTTGCTCGTCGCCATTGACGTAGGCCATGCCGCCGCGCGGGACGATGTTGAGCAGGCGGCGGAAGGTGAGTTTGATCTCGTCGATGTTGTTATAAATGTCCGCATGGTCGAATTCCACGTTGTTCACGACGACGCATTCCGGAAGGTAGTGGAGGAATTTCGAGCGCTTGTCGAAGAAGGCGGTGTCGTATTCGTCGCCTTCGAGCACGTTGAATTCCGAGTCGGTGAAATGTGCGCCGCAGCCGAGGTTTTTCGGCAACCCGCCAATCATGTAACCGGGATCACGGCCGGAGTTTTTGAAAATCCACGCCAGCATCGATGACGTGGTCGTTTTCCCGTGAGTGCCGGAAACGACGAAATTGCGTTTTCCCCGGAGGAAGAACTCTTTCAACACCTCGGGCAGGGAATGGTAAAGCAGCTTGCGGTCGAGCGCGGCCTCTGCCTCGGGGTTTCCGCGGGAAATGGCGTTGCCGATGATCACCACGTCCGTGTCCGCCGGAATGTTTGCCTCCGCGTAGCCTTCCGTGAGAACGATGCCCTGATCGCGGAGGAAGTCCGACATCGGCGGGTAAACGCTGGAATCGGAGCCGGTGACGGTGAAACCGCGTTGTTTCATGGCGGCGGCGACGGCACCCATGGCCGTGCCACAGATACCGGTGAAGTGAAATTTGTTCTTGGCAGACATCGAAGGGCGCGAGGCTAGCCAGCGATTCCGGAGCTGCCAATCAGGAATACGGGAGAATCTGTCCGGTCGCCAGTCATGCAAATTGCAGGATCCTGCCCCTGAAAATCCAATCGGAAGGCGGGACCTTGACAGTTGGGGGGTATTCTGGGCTCGTCACATCTAGGAGTGGAGTAATCGCATGATGAATCAAAAGCCGTTTGTTGAAGATATCGAGACGTATGCCCAGGATATCGTGGACACGGTGCGTGAGCCGCTGTTGATGCTGGATACCCATTTGCGTGTCCGATCGGCCAATCGTGCTTTCTATCAGGCATTTCAAGTCTCCGCCGAGGAAACCGAAAACCGCTTGATTTACGAGTTGGGCAACGGCCAGTGGGACATCCCGGCGCTGCGGATTTTGCTGGAAGACGTCATTCCCACGAGTTCTGTTTTCAATGACTTCGAGTTGGAGCACACTTTTCCGATCATCGGACGGCGCGTCATGTTGCTCAATGGCCGCAAGCTGCGGGCGGGAAGTCACGGGGAGTTGCTGGTGCTGGCGATGGAGGATGTGACGGCGCGCAAGCGGGCGGAAGAAGCGCTGCTGGAAACCGGGGCATTGCAGCGTGCGATCTTCAACAGCGCGAACTTCTCCAGCATCGCGACCGACGCGAAGGGGGTCATCCAGATTTTCAACGTCGGTGCCGAGCGCATGCTGGGTTACGAGGCTGCCGACGTGATGAATACCATCACGCCCGCCGATATTTCGGATCCGCAGGAACTCATCGCGCGGGCCAAAGCGTTGAGCGTCGAACTCGGAACGACGATTACGCCGGGGTTCGAGGCGCTGGTTTTCAAAGCATCCCGGGGGATCGAGGACATTTACGAGCTGACCTACATCCGCAAGGACGGCAGCCGTTTTCCGGCGGTCGTGTCCGTGACCGCGCTGCGCGATGCTCAGGAAGCGATCATCGGTTATCTGCTGATAGGCACGGACAACACGGCGCGCAAGCAGGTGGAAGCCGAGCGGCTGTTGCTCGACCAGCGCGTCCGCGACCAACAGTTTTACACGCGCTCGTTGATTGAATCCAACATCGACGCGCTGATCACCACCGATCCGCGCGGCATCATCACCGACGTGAACAAGCAAATGGAGGCGCTCACCGGATGCACGCGTGATGAGCTGATAGGCGCGCCTTTCAAGGACTGCTTCACCGATCCCGAGCGGGCCGATGCCGGCATCAAGCTGGTGCTGGGCGAAAGAAAAGTCACCGATTACGAGCTCACCGCACGCGCCAGGGATGGCAAGGAAACCGTGGTTTCCTACAATGCGACGACGTTCTACGACCGCGACCGGAAGCTGCGGGGCGTGTTTGCCGCAGCCCGCGATGTGACGGAGCGGAAGCGCTACGAGAAATCGTTAGAGCAGGCCAACCGCGCCAAGAGCAATTTCCTGGCCACCATGAGCCACGAGCTGCGCACGCCGCTCAACGCCATTCTGGGCTACTCCGAGATGCTGCAGGAAGAAGCTGCGGAAAGGAAACTGGAGAACGAGTTCGGCCGCGATCTCGGGAAAATCAACTCCGCCGGCAGGCACTTGCTGGCGCTCATCAACGACATTCTCGACTTGTCCAAGATCGAAGCCGGCAAGATGGAGTTGTTTGTGGAAAGTTTCGATCTGGCGGAAATGATCGATGAGGTCGCATCCACCGTCCGGCCCATCGTCGAGAAAAACGCCAACGTGCTGCACATCGATTGCACGCCGGATCTGGGAGTGATGCACGCCGACCAGATCAAGGTGCGCCAGGCATTGTTCAATCTTCTATCAAACGCCGCCAAGTTTACCAGCAAGGGCAGCATCTCCCTCAACGCCGGTCGTGAAATCATGAACGGCGTGGAGTGGATCGTGTTTCGCGTGGCCGACACCGGCATCGGCCTCAGGCCCGAGCAAATCGTCAAGCTCTTCCGGGACTTCACCCAGGCGGATGCCTCCACCACGCGCAAGTTCGGCGGCACCGGCCTCGGCCTCGCCCTCACGCGTCGTTTCTGCCAGATCATGGGCGGCGAGGTGACGGTGCACAGCGTGCCGGATGAAGGGAGCATTTTCACCATCAAGCTGCCTGCTGTTGTTAGCGAAATGAAATCCGATGCTGACGGTTCCGGCAATGCTTCCGTGGAAGCAAGCGGAGGGGAATGGGCTGAATCATTTCCGCCCGGGAGCTGCGTGTTGGTGATCGATGATGATGCGGTGCAGCGCGATTTGATCGAGCGTTTTCTCACCAAGGAAGGCTTCAGCGTGCGCACCGCCGCAGGGGGCGAGGAGGGGCTGCGCCTGGCGGCGCAATTGCGGCCGGTGGCGATCACCCTGGACGTGATGATGCCGGACCTGGACGGCTGGTGCGTGCTCTCCGCGCTCAAGGCCGATGCAGGTTTGCGCGACATTCCCGTCATCATGCTGACCATGGTGGACGACCCGGAACGGGGCATCACGCTGGGTGCCGCCGACTATGCTACCAAGCCCGTGGACCGTGAGCGCTTGTCGCAAATTCTCAAAAAATACACCTGCCCGCTGCCGCCGTGCCCGGTGCTCGTGATCGATGATGACCCGGCGGCCTGCGCGATGATGCGCTCGATTTTGGAAAAGGAAGGCTGGACCGTTAGCGAGGCCGGGAACGGCCGCGTGGCCTTGGCGCTTATGGAACGGGAGCGTCCCAGCCTGATCCTGTTGGACCTGATCATGCCCGTGATGGACGGTTTCGAGTTTGCTTCCGAGATGCGCCGGCACGCTGAATGGCGCACGATTCCCATCGTGGTGCTGACTGCCCACGACATCACCGGCGAGGAGCGGTACCGGCTCAACGGACACGTTGGGAAAATCCTCCAAAAAGCAGCCGTCTCGCACGAAACGTTGCTGCAACAGATCCGCGAGATGCTGGACGACCGTGCCGTGCCGCACGCGTCCGCTCCTTCACCATTCACCACATAATACCATGGCAACAATCCTTCTGGTAGAAGATAACGAGATGAACAGCGACATGCTCACGCACCGGCTCCAGCGCAAAGGCTACGAGATCGTGCTGGCAGAGGACGGCCGGCGCGGCGTGGAAATGGCTCAATCCCACGCACCGGATTTGATCCTGATGGACATGAGCCTGCCCGTGCTCGATGGCTGGGAAGCCACCCGCCAGCTCAAGGCCGATGCCGCCACCCGGCACATTCCCATCATCGCCCTCACCGCGCACGCCATGTCCGGCGATCGCGAAAAAGCGCTCGAAGCCGGCTGCGACGACTATGACATCAAGCCGATCGAACTGCCGCGTCTGCTCGGCAAAATGGAGGCCCTGCTGAACCGGGGCGGGAATATTCAATCAGGGAGCTGACATTCCTTTGCTCCGCTGGGATCCGAAGCTTTGCCACTGACACGCGGTCACCAACAGATTCCGGGAGCCTGCTTGATCGGCGTGCCGACGGCAGACTCCCGGTGTTATGGACTACAGTGATCCAAGGATCTGGAAGTTCGGGAACCGTTCTATCAAAATGCGTCTGACAGAATCCGGGCCCGTTGAATGAGCCGCAGCCGAAGGGCTCAGCTCTGTGGGGGGGAGGACGAGGACGATACCAATTGCCGGAGCAAAGCTTGGACGACCAGGCGATCCTGTTCGTTGAAGGAGCCGATGTTCAGGGAATGTTTGAAGACTCCGGTTGATTTGAGGCCGGCGGAGCGTTTGGTCTTGCCTTGCTCTGCCTTGTTAGTATTGCCGAATGTGTGGGAGGGATTTGCATTCATCGCAGGCACGATGGCAGGCAGAATGATTTTTGGCTATTGGGTGGTTCACTGTTTCCATGCGGGCATCCCTGCGTACGGCACGTAGGGGATTCATCTAATTGTCGGAACCGTCAAACAGTTTGGTATTTTGGGTCTGGGGTTAGGGGGAGTGGCCCGGACATTCCTGTCCGGGTGTCTTGCTGGGGCTTGTGAAAGAACAGTCAGGAATGCCCGTGTCACGTTCGCTGCGCTCGGGTTGCGGGGCGATGTGCTTTCTTCCGAGCGGCGGCGGACGCGATGCGGCGCATCATGGTGGACAAGGCAAGGGACAAGGCGCGCCTGAAGCGGGGTGCCGGAACGCGCCACATTGATATCGAAACCGTGGAAATCGCGGAGTGTGCGCCGGATGAACAGGTGCTCGCGATCAACGAGGCGCTGGAAAAACTGGAACGTCAGGATCCGGAGCAGGCGCGCATTGTGGTGCTGAAATTTTTCGGCGGTCTATCAAAACTTCGGAAGTGGAATCATCCGCGGATTTTCTCCCGCCGTTTCAGAATGTCGGCGCGGCGACGGTGGCGTTGTCGCGTTCCTCGATGCGGCGGCGGAGGATGCGGTCGGCGGTTTCGGTGACCATTTCCTTGAGGAGCAGCCAGAGGTGCGAGCCTTCGCGGTAGTCGGCGGGGGCGATGTGTTTGACGCGGCCGGCGTGGGTGGAGAGTTGGAAACATTTCCGGAACGAGCGGCCGGTGGTGTCCTCCGGGTTGTAAACGGCGATGCCTTGCCCGCCGTTTCTCGCCATGACGGTGAAGCAGGGGACGTCGGTGGGGCCGTCGCCGACATACACCATGTTTTCAAATGGAATCGGGCGTTGGTCGGCGGGCATGTGGTCGTTCACGTCCTGATCATAGCCGAGCATGCCTTTGTTGATGCGGAAGAGATATTGGGTTTTCGTGGTGTGGGAAATGACGCGCTTCGGGAAGCTGATGCTGCCCTCCGAGTCCTCGCCGAATTCGCAGCCGAACATGGCTTTCACGTAGGGCCGGAGGCGTGAACCATCGAGCAGGGCCTTGAGCCCGGAGGAGATGATGTAGTGCTCCACTTTGATCCCGGCGAGCTCGTGCTCGGGACGGAGGGAGGCCTTGGGAAGGGCTTCGAAAAGCTCGGGAAGGCCGGGGAAAAAACGGAGGCCGGCACCCAGTTCGCTCAGGCGGGCGTTGGTCACGTTGTCCATGCCGAGGTAGTCCAGCAGGCACTTCATGTAGGCGAGCTCGCCGTCCCATTTCTGGTCATGGACGAGGTTGTTGCACTTTTTCCAAAACTGCGTGGGATCGATGCCGAACTCAGGGAAAAGCACGTCATCCTGCATGTAGCACGGGCTGAGTGTCTGGTCGTAATCGTAAACCAGAGCGATGATATTCTGAGGGGCGGCCATTGTCAGGAGAGGCAAGCAATCGCCAGACCACGCGACAAGGTGGAAATCAGTGCGGCCGTGGTTTCAGGCGAATGTAGCGTTTTTTACGCTTCGTGACCGGAGCGTTGTCGCGAACCACGAGGAAATCGTCGTCGTCGACGAGGACGGTGGTGTATTTTCCGCCGCTGTACCAATTGAGCAGATCGGAGGAAACCTCGACCGTGCGGATCGCTCCATCCGAAATGATGGGCTTGGGGACCGTGAGAACCAGGTGTTTTTCGCCGTCGATGACCGTGATGGAAGTGGTGGGTTTCGGGATTGCCGTGGCGGCGGGGAGGAGGCTCGTTTGGATGCTGACGTTGTCGGCAGTTGGGACATTGGAGGCGGAATTCGCTGTCAGTGGGTTGCTGTTCGCCGAGGATTTTTTGGATGGTTGGAGAACATACAATTCGGCCATGCAGCAATCGGAATAGCCATTGGCCTCGGTGAGTTGCCGAAGCCGGATGAATTTCCCGCGCTTCGGGGAGAAGAAGACCCGCTTCATATTGCTGGAGTTGGCAAAAACGCCGGTGGCGACGGGTTTGCCCCATTTCACGCCATCCTCACTGACGTAGAACTCGTATTTCGCGATGTTTCCGACGGAAAACGAGTCCTGCCGGGGGAGGTAGCGGAAGCCATTGACCATCGTTGACGAGGCGAGCTTGATCTGAATCTCGTGGGGTGGAGGGGCGATGCTGGCACCTGTCCAGGCAGTGCTCCAGAAGGTGCTCGGCTTTCCATCGAATGCCCCGGACGCCGCGTATCCGACGATCTCCTGGCTATCCACATACTTCAATTTCCACTTTTTGCGGGGAACCACGCTGGAGCGGGGCTGGAGGACCGTGACTGTGCGGGTGGCGGGAGTGGGATCACTCAATCCGGCGGAATTGGTGACGGTGAAACTGACCGTGTAAGTGCCGGGAACATTGAACTGCCGGGAAACGGTCTTGAATCGGGCCCCTTCGGCGACTCCGGATCCGCTGCCGAAATTCCAATGGTAGGTGAGGGGAGTCAGGTTATTCGGATCGGTGGCATTTCCTACGAACGTGATGGTCTCCCCGGCAGTGATGACCAAATTGACGTTGGGAGTGGTGATGGTGCCATTGGGAGGCATGCTGACCCGTGCGTCGGATCGATAGGAAACCTCGCTTGAGGGAACGCTTACCAGTCCGTTGGTATTATAAGCATAAACGGCGAAGTAATAAGTGACGCCTTCCTGAAGGCCGGAAACCGGAGTGCTTGTTTGGGAACCCGCGTTGATAGAGTTGGTATACTTCCCGGAAGCGGTGCCGTAACGGACCTCGTATCGGGCGATGTTGGACTCAGGATTCGAATTCCAAATCAAGCTGATAGCAGGAAGAGTGGCAGCGAAGGCATTCGCGAAAAAGAGCACTGGAAGCACTGTCGCCCAAGCGGTTTTCGCCAAATGGTCGGCGTTTAAGAAGCGGTTGCCTGGTTTTCGGAGAGTTTGAGTGATCAGAGTTTGGGTAAACTCTTGGTTCGATGTAATAGATATAAGTCTTTGCATTTCAAAGTTGTTCTAAAATTCGTGGTCTTTAGAGCTTTGAGACATGTGGATGGATTCCCCAAAACATTGGGGGCCAGATGCCCTGTGGGTGATGGCACGCAACCGCAATTGATCCTAACATGCTACAAATATTTATATTTAAGTATACCTGATTAAATCGCCGATTACCACGCATTAACCATGGATGGCTCACCGAAAGCGAATCCCCGCGCGTTCGCAGCGAGGCATAATCAAAAAGGCTGTCTGGTCTTCGCCGACGGCCACGCCGAGGTGCATTTGGCGTCCGATCTTCTGACCACAGGAGGAGGGATCGTGACCCCTCAAACCGCCATCGTGTGGACAATGAATCCCGATGTGGACCCGAACTGAGCTGATGGAAAGGCGGCGGACGGGGCTGTTTTCTCTCGGAAGTCATTGACTGTCAGTGCTGAGAATCGCGCTTGCCGCGCGGCGTTCGGGCGTGGAACCTACGGGTTTCCAGAAATGCGTTATTTTCATTATTACAAATACCTGCGCCCCGTCCGCTGGCAGTTCGCACTCGGGGTGTTCGCGGGATTCATCTACGCTTTGGCAAGTGGTGCGGGCATGCCGCTGATGTTGGACGTGGTTTTCCCAGTGATTTTCAAGGAGCCCGGCAAAAGCCATGAGTGGTATAACGTCTGGATGCGGGAACAACTTGGTGACATCCCGCAGCAGCGTCTGGTGTTGATCACCTGCCTTTGGCTTCCGCTCGTGTTTGCGATCCGTTCGGTGGCGGATTTCCTCAATTCCTACTTCATCCAATTCGCCGGCCAGCGGGTGCTGGAAGACATCCGGGTCGATTTGTTCGTCAAGCTGCAGAGCCTGCCGCTTTCGTTTTTCAAAAAGAACCCGTCCGGTGATTTGCTCGCCCGGTTGATGAGCGACACGGCGTTGCTCCGCCAGATGGTGGCGAATGTTTCCAGCGATCTGATCAAACAACCGGTGACGTTGTTGGGAGCACTGGGCTATCTCGTTTACAAGGCCTACACCAGCGACAGTTTCCTCATCGCCCTGATCTCGATCATCACGGTGCCGATCTGCGTGCTGGTCATCCGATCCGCCGGAAACAAGCTTGCGAAACGGGCAAGAGCGCTCCAATCGCAAGGTGGAACTCTCACCGCCGCGCTTTCCGAGAGCTTGCAAGCACCTCTCGAAATCCGCGCCTACAATTTGGAAGAACGGCAGATCGCGTTGTTTAAAAAACGCATCCACGACATGTTCAAGGTGGGCATGAAAGTCGTGAAATACCGCCAGGCGATCTCTCCGGTGATCGAGGTGGTTTCCGCCGTGGGATTCGCCATCGCGCTTTACCTCGGAGTGAGCAAAGGAATGACGCAGTCCGGGTTCATGGCGATGGGGGCCGCGCTTTTCGTGTCCGTGGATGCGATCAAGAAGCTTGGCATGGTCAACTCGCTTTTGAGGCAGGCCGGAGCCTCCATGGAGCGGATCGAATATATTAGCAACGAGCCGGATACGATTCCTGACGCGATTTCGCCAAAGCCGTTTTCCGCCCCTCGCGAGGCGATCCGTTTTGAAAATCTGTCCTTCGCCTATGGGGTGGATCCGGTTTTGAAGGAAATCGTTTTGGAAATTCCCGTTGGCCAGGTCGTCGCCCTCGTCGGCCCCAGCGGCGCGGGAAAATCGACCTTCGCGCATTTGATCCCCCGTTTCTACGACCCGCAATCCGGCTGCATCTCGTTTGATGGCACGGACACCCGGGAATTTTCGAAAAAAGACCTGCGCAATGCCATCGCCGTCGTGCCCCAAATGCCTTCGCTGTTCCTCGGAACCATCGCCTCGAACATTCGGATCGGCCGTGAAAATGCGACCGACGAGGAGGTCATCGAAGCCGCCCGCCGCGCCCATGCCGACGAGTTCATCCGCAGCCTGCCACAGGGCTACGAAACGGAAGTCGGCGAGCGGGGGGATTTGCTCTCAGGTGGCCAGCGCCAGCGGATCGCGATTGCCCGTGCCTTCCTGAAGGATGCGCCGATCCTGATTCTCGACGAGGCGACCAGCGCGCTGGATTCTGAGAGCGAGGCCATGGTTCAGCAGGCTCTGGCAGCTCTCGTGAAGGGGCGTACGACTTTCATCATCGCCCACCGCTTCAGCACCATCACCATCGCGGACCGCGTGCTCGTATTCCAACAAGGCCGCATCGTGGCGGACGGAAATCATGAGCAGCTCCGGGAAACCGATCCGACCTATCAATCGATGATCGGCAGCCAGTTGCTAGGCGCTGTGTGACGGTTCCTGCGCGAGGAAGGATTTCTGGCAAAGTTCCGCATATTTCCCGCCCTCGGCGAGAAGTGTCGTGTGCGTTCCTTGCTCGATGACACAGCCCTTTTCCAACACGTAGATGCGGTCTGCGTTCTGGATCGTGGAAAGCCGGTGGGCGATCACGAATGCGGTGCGATTTTCCATCAGGCGGTCCAGCGCGTCCTGGATCTGGCGCTCGGTCTCGGAGTCCACCGAGGCCGTCGCTTCGTCCAGCAGAAGGATCGGCGCGTTCTTGAGCAGCGCGCGGGCAATCGACAGGCGTTGTTTCTCGCCGCCTGATAGTTTTACGCCACGCTCGCCGACGTTGGTATCGAGCGATTCCGGCAATCCGCGGACGAAATGGTCGGCGTGAGCGGCTTCCAGCGCGGTCCACAGATCGGCGTCGGTGGCTTCGCGTTTGGCGAGCAGGAGATTTTCCCGGACGGTGCCGTTGAAGAGGAATGGCTCCTGGGTCACGTAAGCGAGGTGGTCACGCAGCGAGGATTTTGCCAGCCCACCGATGTCGATTCCGTCGATGGCGATAGTGCCTGAAGTGGCTTCGTAAAAACGTGCCAACAAGGAAAGCACGGTCGTTTTTCCCGCGCCGGTAGAGCCAACCAGCGCGATGGTTTGTCCCGGCTGGGCATCGAGCGTCACACCATGGAGGGTCGGTTGCTCCTGATAGGAAAATGAAACCTCATCAAAATGGACGTGGCCCGAGATTTTTTCCGGCAGATTCGTGCCATGGGTTGCGTTCGGTTCCTCGTCGGAATCCAGAATATCGAAAACCCGGTCCGCCGCCGCGCGTCCGGACAGGATCATCTGGTTGAGGGAATTCAGGCGGTCGATCGGCTCGTAAAACAGCGAAAGAAACAACAGGAACTTCGCAAAATTTCCGATCGTCAAGTTGCCATGCATCACCGCCGAGCCGCCGAACGCGAGCACCAGCACGTATCCCGTCATCCGTAGGAAGGACATGCCCGGCGAGTAGATCGCCCACCACTTCATCATTCTCAGCGACGCAATCCGCAGGTCGTTGGAAAAGCGGTTGAACCGCGTGTGTTCGGCCGTTTCAGCCGCATAGGCCTTGATCTGGCGCACGCCGGAGATGTTGTCGTGAAGCAGCGCGTTCAGATCGGAGGCCGCCTCGCGTTGGTTGCGGTAGCGGTCGCGCCCCTGGGTTGAGTAAACCCATGCCCCGAGGGCCAGAAATGGCACCGGCAGCGTTGCCCACGCGGCGACGGTTGGGTTGAGATAGAACAAAAAGATTCCGATTCCAATGACTTGCATCGCCGCGATCAGGCCCTGCTCCACTCCATCGATGAGGACGCGCTCCATGTTTGTCACGTCCTCGACCACCCGCGTCATGATGTCGCCGGTGCGTCTTGTATCGAACCATTGGAGCGGCAAACGCTGGATTTTTCCGTAAAGATCCGAGCGAATATCGAAGATGACCTTCTGCTCAAAAATATTATTGATGAAAATCCGCAACGAATTCAGGCCGTCTTTTACTAAAAATCCCAGCAAGGCGACGATGATCCAAAAAGAAAATTCCTGGTGTCGAGCCGGATTCGGGATGATCTTATCGATCACATAACCCGTCGCATTCGGGAACACAAAAACCGCGAAAGTCATTCCCACAGCACAAAAAAGCTGAGCCGTGGCGAGGCCCGGGTAGTGACGCAGGTAGGAAAAGACGCGCAGGATCGACTTCATATTGGCTGGAGAGCGATGGCTTTCTGTGGGTGCTTTGTAAAGGCAACGCAGATACAAGTTTGAAACTCTGTAAACTTTGGGATTGCGGAGGGCAATTGGGACTTCCTAGTGTCTTTCCACACGGAATTCAAAGCTCACATTTTTTAAAACCCATGGCCAACGTCTTCGGAATCCTCACAGCAATCGTACTCGCCCTTGCGGCGTTCATTGCTACTAAAAATAAAGCTCATTACGACACTGAGATTTCAGACACGAAAGAGCAGAAAGGGCTACTCACCAAGAGTGAGGCCCGACTCAAGGCTGCAAACGCAGTTTTGGCCCAATTGCCAGTCGAGCGCGCGGCTGTCGATGCAGAGGTTGTCACACTGGCCGAGACCGAGGCCGCCCAACAAAAAGCCAACGACGCTCTCAAGGCTGACTCGGATGCGAAGACCGCCAAACTCTCCGCTAACAAGCAGAAACTCGACGACATTCGTGAGAAGACCCAAAAAACCGGTGACATCAAGGAACTCGCTTCCAAAATGAATGCCACCAACGCCGAGCTCGAGCGGCTCAGCGCAGCGATTACCGCAGCCAACGCAAAACTGGCAAACCTCACTGCTGAAAACAGCGCCACCGAGTCCCAGGTCAAGGCCAGCAAGGACAAGTTTGATAACTTCAGCAAAGGGCAGTCCCTTCCGTCCCTCAAAACGCACATCCGTTCCATCTATCCAAACTGGGGCTTTGTCACCCTTGCTGCTGGCAACAATGCCGGCGTGGTGACCAACTCCACACTCGACGTGGTTCGTGATGGCCAGGTGATCGCCAAGCTCTTGGTCACCGCAGTGGAAAGCGGCACCGCTTCCGCAAGCATCATTCCCGACTCCATCGCACCGGATGTCACCCTCATGGTTGGCGATCGTGTTGTTCCTGGTCAAAAGGCACCCGCCAAAACCGCCGACACCGTCAGCAACTGATTCCTCGTATTCTAAAACCCCTTTAAGGATATCACATGAAAGCCATTCTCTACGTTCTCGCCATTGTTATTACCGGTGGTGCAGCCTTCTTCTCCTTCTCGCATTCTGGTAAATTCCAGGATTTGCAAAAAGAGCGACTCTCGACGATTGCGTCGAACAAGGAAATCACCGCCAAAGCCGACGTTGCGGATAAAAACATCAAGGACGAAAAAGCCCTCCTCGTTGCTTCCCAAGACAAGCAGGAAGCCGTCACTCAAAGCATCTCCACCCTCAAGGCTGAGAGCACCACCCTGAAAGGCGATATCGCCAAGCTCGATCAGGACATCGAAGGACAAACAGAAGAATTCACCCAGCTCGAAAAAACTTTGGAGGAAGTTAAAACCTCTCTCAAAGGTCTCGGTGCCGACGTAACCCTTGAGAACCTCCCTGACAAAATCACGGAGATCGAGGACACGAAAAAAGCCCAGACAGCCAAGCTCGACGAACTTGAAACACTCGTCAGCGGTGCTGAGAAAAGCCTCGCAACCAACCGTGCGGAAGCCGACCGCCTTGTCACCCGTGGCATTGAGCGCAATGCCCGCATCGGCCGCAACTCAATGGAAGCTGTCGTGACCGCAGTGAATCAGGATTGGGGATTCCTCGTCATCGGTGCCGGTTCCAATTCCGGTTTCACCCCGCAGACCGCCCTCTTGGTGGAGCGTGATGGCCGCAAGATTGGCCGCGTCCGTCCCTCCTCGATCGAGCCGACCCAAACGATCGCCGAAATCGACTTGGAAAGCCTTTCATCCGGTGTGCGCATTCAGCCAGGTGACCGCGTTATCCTCGCGACACCAACCTCGAACTGATCGCCGAATTTCCTCTCTCCAAGCTCCGCGTGCTTGCAAGCCGCGGAGCTTGTTTTATGTTCAGCCCCATGAAGCGAAACACTTTCCTGCTGCTTGTTACCATCGTTGCCGGTTTTGGAATCCCAGCCTGCAGCACGGACGAGCCGGAGACGAAGCCTGTTAGCCCCGTGTCTGACACAAGCAAGATCCCTTGGAACAGCCCGGTGGGAGGCCAAGGCCAAGGTCAGTTCGGCATGATGCCGCAAAACCAATACCGCCGCTGAGCCCCGGCCGCTCAGTCCCGGTGATAGGGCGATCCGCTCTTCAAGGACGCCACTCGGTAGAGTTGCTCCAATAGCACCAGCAGTGCCAGCTCGTGTTGCAGCGTGAATGGTGAAAGCGTGAGCACCAGATCACACGCATCCCGCAGGCTTTCGTTATGACCATCGGCCGCGCCGATCAGGAACGCCACCGCTTTGACGTCGCCCCGCATGGCAAGAGTATCCAGCCTGTCGGCGAATTTCCGGGTGCTCAGGCATTCCCCGCGTTCATCCATCGCGATCCGGAAACAGCCTTGGGACTTTTCCAACAGTCGTGCGGAAACCTCGTCGCGGCTGCCAGCCTTGATGACAACCATCTCGTGTCCGCCGAAGCGCGACAGGCGTTTCAGATATTCGTCCACGCCCGCTTTGGCGTAAGCGAGTGCGGGTTTCCCGGCGACGATGATTCGGATTTGCATGCGGCGATCCGAGCTTGCCCGATCGTCCGGGCCGCGCCAACTTCAATCAGCAATGAAACTCTTGGGTCTATCACTCGTAATCGCCTGCGTCGGCTGCTCCAGCGGTCCCGGTCCCGTCACTCCGAAAACTCGCACCCAGCGGCAGATGATCGGCCTTCTTCAGAAATTCGATCGCTGGGACTACAACGGTGACGGGTATCTGACAGCTTCCGAGCTCAAGCCGGCTCAGAAAGCCAGCGGTCAGAAAGCGGCGGAGATCATCGAATTCTACGATACCAACAAGGACGGACGGATCTCCTTGCGCGAAGCCCAGGCTGGCTACTCGCGTTCGGGTGAAGCGGAGCAGCTCATCAAGGCAGGAAATTGATGAGCGCCATTTACGAATCCGACAAATTGCTTGCGGAATACCTACTATTTCACTTCGGGACAGCGGACGAAATTTTACCGCCCGACCGGACTTGGCCCGGGGGAATGCGCGAGGCGTTGGATTTTGCCAAACGCACGCCTTCCCACTTTTCATCATCTGTCGTCGCGAGAGCTTTGGATTTGGGCTGTGCGGTAGGGCGATCGGCTTTTGAAATGGCTGCGACTTGTGACGAAGTATTGGGAATCGATTTTTCCAACGCCTTCATCCGCGCTGCCGAAGCCCTGCGCAACGGTGAAAATCTCACCTACGAACGCCGCGAGGAAGCCGCTATCAGCACACGTCTTCATGCGCGCCTTCCCGCCGGGATCGATGGTTCGAAGCTCCGGTTTCTCCAAGGAGACGCAATGAATCTGCCGGAAGATCTCGGCTCGTTCGATCGCGTGCATGCGGCAAATCTGTTATGCCGACTGCCGGAACCGAAGCGTTTGCTCGATTGCCTGCCATCGCTGGTCAATCCGGGCGGCGAACTTGTTTTGGCGACGCCTTGTACGTGGCTGGAGGAATTCACGCCACCGGAAAATTGGCCGGTCGGGGGTACGTTCGAGTGGCTTCAGGAAACTCTATCACCCGCGTTCACACTGCTGCGCCGGGCGGAAGAGCCATTCCTCATTCGTGAAACCGCACGCAAGTTCCAGTGGACGACTTCGCTGGTGACCGTCTGGCGTCGCGAGGCTCAGGGCTGAACTAGCCACGAACGCTTTGCCGGCGTGATGTGTGGCGGTTTCAGATACATTGGCTGCGGAATCGCAGCCGCCCATTTTGTGCGGGTTTCATCGTCCGCTGCCAGCCAGGCATCCCAAAGTCGTGCGGCATTCGGAAACTCCAGTTTCACTTGGGAAGCCAGTTCGTCCGGCAGAGGAAACCGCTTCGGATCTTCAAACGAGAAAACCGAGACACCTTCAGTCACCGAATTTCTAATGATCTCTTCCAATCCCGCCGCATCCGTCAGTTCGGGTTCTGCGAGCATGTGGAAATTCTCCACCTTCGCCGTCCAAAAACTTCCCCGGCGGGCGTCGCCGATGGCCAGGCAGGGCGCTCCGCCTTCCGCCGATGGCACGGCAAGGATGGAGGGCAGTGCCACGGCCGGGCAGCTCGAAGCGATCGCCACCCCCTGCGCTGCGGCGATTCCCACGCGGGTGCCGCTGTAACTCCCCGGTCCGCTGCCGACAATGACCAGGCCGATCTCAAGCCCACCCCGGGCGTCCAAAACTTCCTTCAACGGCGAAAACAAAACCGCATTGTGGCTGCGATCGCTGGAAAATTCCCGCAGTTCCAAATGCCCGTCCGGCAATACCGTCGCCAAAGACGCGTGTGGCGTGGAAGTTTCGAGAACCAAAGTGAGGCCGTTCATGTGCGCAGCCTAAATACCCCGGCGCTGGCTTGCCAGCCCGATGTCGGGGTCATCTTGAAGTGGTCCGCACAGTCCCCTGTGCGGCTCTTACGTCGCAACAGGATCATCTCAATGAAGATTCCGCACGGACGACTGGGCGCTTCACCTGTCCGGCACAGACGGGCTGAAGTCATCTTGCCAAATGTCTATCTGTGCGGTTAAACGATCCGCATGAAGAGGCTCAAAGACACCCGTCAGAAAATCCGCGACGAGCTGGAGGTGCCTGCGGCACTCCGTTATTTCGGCAGCGGCTGGTGGAGCGGGGCCTTGGGCATCATCCTCGCTGTGGCCGCACTGGGCGGAATTTTGTGCGTCTGGTTTCCTGGGATTTTAAGCATCCGGGAGCTTTCGAAACTGCATCAGACGGGGTGGTATCGGCCTGCCCTGTTCGTGACCATCATCCTGGCGTTTGTTTTCTCTCTCCTCAGTCTTCTGCTGCGCCCGACCAAGACGCTGGGGATGACCGCGATGTTTCTCAGCCTCCTCGGCCTAACGATCTGCGGAAACGGCCTCTCTCCCATCGCGACCGAATCCACGCCCTACTACCTCGGCCTCGATTTTTTCCTGCTGCGGCTGCTGTTGACGGGGTTGGTGTTCATTCCAGTGGAGAATCTTTTTCCGAGCCGTCCGGGGCAGGGGATTTTCCGCTACGAGTGGCGCGAGGATCTCTTCTATTTCTTCATCAGCAGCATGCTCGTGCAGCTCCTGACGTGGCTTTCGTTGTTGCCGGCGAACACGCTGCTGGCAGTCACTCAGTGGAGTGCGTTCCGCGCGTGGGTCGCGGCGCTGCCGTTCGTGGTGCAGGTGATCGCTATCATGTTGCTGACCGATTTTGTGCAATACTGGGTGCATCGGACCTTCCACCGGGTGCCGTTTTTGTGGCGTTTTCACTCGGTGCACCACTCCGCGCAGTGCATGGACTGGATGGCTGGAGCGCGTATGCATTTCCTGGAAATCCTGATCCTGCGCGGCACGACAGTGATCCCGATGATCGTGCTCGGTTTCAGCCCGGGCGCGGTGAATGCTTATCTACTCATCGTCTATCTATATGCCACGTTCGTGCATGCCAATCTCGGATTCTGCTTCGGATTTCTCGAAAAACTCCTCGTCACCCCGCGGTTCCACCACTGGCACCACGGAATCGAGAAGGAGGCGATCGACGTCAATTTTGCGGTTCATTTCCCGTGGTATGACAAGCTTTTCGGCACCCACCACATGCCGGAGGACAACCGCTGGCCCAAGGGCTACGGCATTGGCGGCCATCCGGTTCCGAGCGGCTACTGGAAGCAGTTTCTCCATCCGTTTCTCCGCAAAAAGAAGAAGTGAGAGGAGTGGGGGGCTGGAATGCGGCAACGCGATCGTTGACTAGAAGGCGATTGTTCCAAATAAGGAGCCCGGCAATTGCCAATTCCTTCATGACCTTTCCCAAGCTCCTCCTCGTTCTCACTCTTCCGCTTTACGTGCTCGATCAGGTCACGAAATTCTGGACGGTTGCGAAATTCCCGCCGCCATGGGACGCCCCGGATGCGAAGGTGGTCGTCATCGAGAATTTCTTCAAACTCGTCCGAGTCCACAATCAAGGCGTCGCTTTTGGTTTCGGGAACGGCACGGCGTGGGCGCCTGTGGTCTTCATGGTGGTGCCGATCCTCGCTCTCACCATGGTCCGGCTTTTTTGGAAGAAGGGCGTGTTCAATCACCCGCTTTCCAAGATTGCCGTCGCCTTGCTGCTCTGCGGGATTTTCGGAAACTTGACCGACCGCCTGGTCCAGGGTTTTCTTCTCACCGAATACCAGACCTCCGGGTTGTGGCAGCGTCTGTCGTCAGGGTACGTGGTCGATTTCCTCGCCTTCAAACTTCCGCTTTACGATAAGATTGTGCCTAATAGTTGTGGCTGGTGGCCGGCTTTCAATGTAGCTGATTCCTGCATCTGTGTGGCCGCTGTGCTGTTGTTCATCGGGGGTATCCGCGATGAACAGCTTGCGAAAAAGAGCGCGGCTTAAATGGATTCGGCCGTGGTTGGAGAATTTTAAATGGGGCGGACCTCGGATCGGGATTTTTATGAATTTTTACTTCAGATTTCCCGATTATTTGAGTTGACCTACTAAATGTGGCGTATATTTTCGATTGACGCTACTGGATGTATGTTTAGGATGCGCGACGTTGTTCCTCATAAAACTTCATGCGTTGCGTCCAATGCGGTTCTCTCAAAGACAAAGTCCTCGATTCGAGATCATCGAAAGATGGCACCTCGATTCGTCGTCGTCGCGAGTGTTTGCAATGCACTTACCGCTACACGACTTACGAGCAGATCGAGCGCACCGAACTGCGGGTGGTGAAGCGGGACGGAACCCGGGAGTCGCTCAATCGCGAAAAGCTGATGAGCGGTCTGATCAAGGCTTGCGAGAAACGGCCGGTGCCGATGGATCGCCTCGATCGGGCGGTGGAGGAAATTCTGACCGACCTGCACAAGGACCATCTAAGCGAGGTGCCCTCCGCCATCATCGGCGGCAAGGTGATGGACAAGCTCCATCAGATCGACCCGGTCGCTTACGTCCGCTACGTCTCCGTTTATCGCCAGTTCGAGGACGTGAACGAGTTCATTGCGGAAATCCAATCACTCTCACGTCGCGCTGCCCGCGATCCGTTCCAGCGGCGTTTGTTTAAAGAATGATCCAATTTTCAACCAGGAAACTCCCCCCAAACATCCCACCTCTCGTTATTCCCCCTTTGCAAAAATCCAAGCAGTGATCTCCCTTATCGGCAATCGCCCCGCGCTTCAAATCGGTCGCTATCAAGTGATCGATTATGACACCACATGGCTGGATGACGCTCTGAGGCGGGCGGCGCAGGCGGCGGAGCACGAGGATTTCCCTTTCATCGCGGAGATCCGCAGCGGCATCGTCCAGTATTTGGAAAGAAAGTGCTCGCTGAAGCTGCTGCATCTTGAGGACCTTTTCGACCGGATGCGGAAAATGCTGGTGAAAATCGGCTGCGAGCGCATTGCGGAGAAACTGGAGCCGCTGGCTCCGCCCGTCACCGTCTCACTCGTCCGCGCGGCGATGGAAGCTGGAAATGGCTTCGAACTGGCGTTTTTCGAAACCCTCCGCGTCGAGCTCTGTGAACTGCGTGGGGCCGGAGCCGAGAAAATCCGCTTCACCGGACTGCGGGAAAGCTCGCTGATCCTCCGCGGCACCGCCAACTGGAACAAGCAATGCGAGGACCTTCTTTCCGAGATCGAGGCGTTTCTCAAGGCCTGGGACCGCGACTAGCCGAAAAACGACCGGCAGCTGCGTTTGAGTCTCGAAAACGAGTATTGATGCCCTCATTTCGCTCCCGGTCTTGACCCGGCGGCGCTGGCGTGCATCTTCCGCCCCCGATGATTTCCGTTCAGTCCCTTCGAGTTGAATTTGGTGCGCGTGTGCTTTTCAACGATCTCGCCTTCTCCGTCCAGCCGCGCGAGCGCATCGCCTTCGCCGGTCACAACGGTGCGGGCAAGTCCACGCTCATGAAATGCGTGGCCGGAATCATCAGGCCGACCGCCGGGCAGATCAGCGCGCCGAAGGGCACCCGCATCGGGTATCTGCCGCAGGAGGGAATCCACGTGAAGGGCCGCACGCTGTGGCAGGAAACGGAATCCGCTTTCGGCGAAACGATGGCGCTCAGCGAGAAAATCGACCGGCTTTCCAACGAACTCGTCAAACTGGACCCGCGTTCGTCTCCCTACGGCGATCTGCTTGAGGAAATCGGCGAACTGGAACTTCAACTCGATGCGATGGACCCCGCGCGGATGAAGCCGCGCATCGAGTCCGTGCTCAAGGGCCTCGGTTTCCAGACCAAGGATTTCATTCGTGATTGCTCGGAGTTTTCCGGTGGTTGGCAGATGCGGATCGCGATGGCGAAACTGTTCCTTCAAGAGCCGGAAGTGCTGCTGCTGGACGAGCCGACGAACCACTTGGACATCGGCACGCAGATCTGGGTGGAACAATACCTGATCAACTATCCCGGCGCGATCCTTCTCATTTCCCACGACCGGGCCCTGCTCGACACCCTTTGCACGCGCACCATCGCTTTCTCCCACGGCCGGGCCGAGGAGTATGCTGGAAATTTTTCCTACTTCGAACGCGAGTCGGTTCTCCGCAAGGAAATCCGGATGAAGCAATACACCTCCCAGCAGCGGGAAATCGCGGAAACGCAACGCTTCATCGACCGTTTCCGCGCCTCGGCGAACAAGGCCACGCTCGTCCAATCCCGGATCAAATTGTTAGCCAAGGTCGAGCGCATTCCTGCTCCGGAGCAGGAGGATGCGGTGATGAATTTCAAATTCCCGCCGCCGCCGAATTCCGGCCATACGGTGGCGAAACTCGAGGGAGTTTCCAAATCCTACGGCGCGCTCAACATCTTCAACGGTTTCGATTTCGAAATCAACAAGGGCGAGAAATTCGCCATCGTCGGACCTAACGGCGCTGGCAAGTCCACCTTCTGCCGGATGATCACCGCCCAGGAAGAACCGGACTCCGGCACCCATACCTTCGGCCACAAGGTTGCCACCTCGTTCTTCTCCCAAAACCACGCGGACGAGCTTGATCCGAATTTGAGCGTGCTCGAAACGGTGGAAGCCGCCGCTTCCCGCGAGTCCATGCCGCATGCGCGAAACCTGCTGGGCTGTTTCCTTTTCCGTGGCGACGACGTTTTTAAGAAAATCGGTGTGCTGTCCGGTGGAGAACGTTCGCGTGTCGCTCTGGTCTGCATGCTTCTGCGTCCGGCGAATTTCCTGATTCTCGACGAGCCGACGAACCATTTGGACATGCAATCGCAGGACGTGCTCCAGCGCGCGCTCATCGACTATCCCGGCAGCGTGATGATCGTTTCCCACAACCGGAACTTCCTCGATGCACTGGTCACCAAGACCCTCGAATTCCGCCCCGGCGAGCAGCCGACGCTTTACGCGGGAAACATCACATACTACCTCGAAAAATCCGCCGAAGACGAAGCTGCGAAAAAGGGCATCCCCAAGTTGGCCTCGCTCGCTCCGGCAGGATCCGGCTCCGGCACACCGTCCCGTCAGACCGTTCCCGGCGTGAATCGCAAGGAACAGCGCCGGATCGAAGCTGAGCAACGCGAGATGAAATCCAAGGTTCTCAAGCCGCTCGAAACCGAATTCGCGACTCTCGAAGCAAAGATCGCTGAGCTCGAAAGCGCCCAAGCCACGCTCACTCAGCGCCTGTCCTCCGACGAGGTCGCCAACGATTCCGCCAAAATGCGCGAAGCCTCGAATGCTTCCGACAAACTCGCGAAATCCTTGGAAAGCAGCTACTACCGCTGGGGCCAGCTCTCCGATGAGATCGAGAAGGTGAAGACCAAGCTCGGCATCGAAGCTTAGATCGTTACGGCCACAGTTTCGCGTGACCTCGAGGAATTTAACCACAGAGAGCACTGAGCGAAGATGGAGGGAAGAGAGGTTTAGGTCTTAAAAACAATGCCTTTAAGGATTGGGCATCTGCGCAGCACAAGTCCCGGGCGTGAAAAAACAAGGAGCGGCGGACTCCGATCCCCCGAGCCAATGAAATGCCAATGCAAAGAGGCAAACCACCACTCATTGGCACCTCATTGGCTTGGCGATTCGGAGATCGCCTTTCCTTGAGGGCGTTCACGACTTCGGACCGCCCAACTGCCGGGATCTTCTCCAGATTTCGCCAATTTGAATCATTAAAGGCATTGGTCTTAAAAACGGACTGCTGGGAATCCCAACTCTTTTCCGTGACCTCCCTCTTTCTCTCCTCCTCCGTGGTGAAATTCTCATTCCAGTAACGCCGCCAGATGCACGGTCATGTCCGGGCGCGTCCCGGCCCATGGGAAAACCGCATCCACTTCTTCGGGTGTGGAAATTTCGTCTAACGATTCCAGGCGCTTCAACACCGCCACCAGCACTTTCGGAAATAACCCGGCATCCCGCCCGAGGCAGAAATCCATCACTCGCGGCGGTCGCCCGGCCAAGCCCATTCGCAGCCGCACTCCATGGCTGTAGGGGCTGAGCCCGAGTTCCCAGCGACCATGATCGCTCAGTAAACGCAGCGAGCGGAAGTGGTTGTTAGGGTCGGCGCGTTTGAATGTCATTTCCCTCAATGAGTTTCCTATCCCGCCGGACCCGTCTCGGGAAGCTGAAACATCCTTTCACCCAAGGCGACCTCACTTTGAGAAAACTAACCGCGAATGGACGCGAAGAGACGCGAATGTTGGCATGACGTGGATAACCTCACGCTGGCGTCCGTATTCCGCCCCAAAGGGTCAATATCCCTCAGCCCAGCCCATCGGGCTGGGTAACATCCGCGAAAGATTCATGCGCATGCGCCCCAACGGAGCGCGATAACAGCGCGTTCGATCGTTCCCCGGATCGCGACCTTTCAGGCCGCCAATGGCTTTGCGTGTCTGACCCAGGGCGTTGCCCTGGGCTGAGGGATGCAGTCCCGTTGGGCCAAAGATCTCAAAGAAACCTCTTCACTTCCGGGCTTTACCACGAACATTCCGCAGTGTCGGGATCCTGATTCACCCGGTGAATTTGACTTTATTCCCGTCCTTTGGCGTCAATTGGCCGTTGGTCCAATCGGCGATATTCGGGCTTTGGACGGGCCGGGTAATCCAATCCGCCCCAGCCCAGTCGCTTTCCGTGAGCAGGCCGGTTTCAAACCATGCTGCCTCGCTCCAGTCGCTCGCCTGGCCATTGCCATCCCGGATTTTCACCTGCCAGTAGTATCGCGTCGCAGGTGCCAGTTGGATGTTTGATGGTAACGTGACGTCCACCTGGCGCGCGGAAGCGATTTCCCCGGAATCCCAGATGTCCTGAAGACCCACGCCCGTGCCCACCCGGATTTGATACGCCTGCTGGATGACGCCACGGTTCGGAGAAGTCGCCGCCCATGAGAAGGAAATGTTCCCGGCAGGAATGCCGAGCGGATTCACCTGACCGTTGGTGGCTGTTCGTTCGATGGCGAGGGAGGATGGAGTTCCTTGAGCGGAAACAGGACAAAGTGCCAGCAACGAGAAACCGAAAAGCGCGAGCCATCCGATGGCGTGTTGTTGAAGGATTGATAGTGGGGAGATGGGTTTGATGCACATGTCGGGACAGGATGAGCGGCCGATCACCCAGGCCGGAGGGGCGGGCGCATGAGCAGGATCTTGCTCAGTCTAGGCTGGCGGATGAAGCCTGCAATGGACCCGTTCGGGCCTATGCTGTGGGGGCGTCGCCATTCGTTGGTCGAGCTTCGACCTCGCCACATCGAAGTCGCCCCCACTTCCGGGTCAAGCCCCACACCGCAGAAGACCTCATTCAAGAAATCCGCAATACCGTCCGCGCCTGGCGCGACCGCCAACCAACTCACCATCCCCCGCCACGAACAGGAAACCATGGCCCCGGTCTTCGGTTTATGACGCGGGACAATCCCCGGTTCACTATCAGAAATCAGAAATATCGTCCCACCACCCAAACCCTCAGCGGCAACGGGGTGTCCCGTCCCAGCTCCGCGCCGAAGGCCTGGGATTCGGCCGCAACGATTCTCGGAGACCAGCGGCTCGATAGGAACCGAGCGAGTGACGGGAGGTGAACGATGGGACCTGCGAAGAAGGAGCTTGATGTGAATCGGAGAGACCTGACCACCAATGGCATTGGTGGTGCTTGGACCGTTGGAGGCGAGGCCCCGCTGAAATGGTCGGCGGCGATGAATCCCAAGTTTCCCTTAGACTGGCGGATGGCAAGGTGGCTCCGGTGCCGTTGGTGTCCCTGATTACCGCCGATCAAGCCTATGTAAAGGTGCCGCCGGGCGGAACGATCCCGGCGAGGAACGATGGACCGGGCGAAAGCCGGGCATGGCCTGATGAAGACGAGGGTCGCCCAATAGGAGGGCGGGGATTCCACTATCAGAGCGTGTCTTTCGAATATAGGTCTGCGGACAGGCCTGCCGCGCGGATCAAGGAGGTAGCCCGGACTTTTCAGGCGACAAAGCGACTGGTGGCGGAAATCCCTTGGGGCGTCGAAAATCCTGTCCCTGTCATGAAGGTTTCGCTCGCGTGGAAATGATGTTATAATTAACATATAAAAATATCCAACAGAGACTAACCTGTTAATCACTCCTTGGCGCGTTCAGACTTAATTTGATAATTTGAATTTATGTCCTTGTAATGTTATGGCGCGAATCGGATGCTGCTGTTGTTGTGTCGGATTGTCCCCCCTTCCCCCTCAAAACCACAATAACACCAACTACAGCTATGAATACCAGTAAGACCAGATTGCGAAATTCTAACTATGCAGAGGCGTCTGCAAGCATTTGCAAATCCGTATTATCACAGAGAGTTTGCAATATCGGAATCCTGCTCGTCACATCCGCTCAAATAGCCAATGCGCTCCCGGTTTACGAACCGTTCTCCTATCCGGTGGGTACGCAAATCGCCCAGAAGAATCTCGGGACCGGCTGGGCGGCCCCATGGACCAGCCTTATCGGAAATGGCAGTATAGATGCGAACGCCGGTTCTTTGAGTTACCCTGCGGCTTCTGTATCAGGCAATAAGATGTTTTTTGAAGGCACCCCGGGCAGCGGCATCAATACGTATC
Organism: Luteolibacter sp.; assembly: GCA_039925065.1. Taxonomy (GTDB): domain Bacteria; phylum Verrucomicrobiota; class Verrucomicrobiia; order Verrucomicrobiales; family Akkermansiaceae; genus Luteolibacter. Next base: position 1,891 of record JBDSZP010000213.1, on the reverse strand, counting down.
TCTTCAGGCAGCTCAGTGCACCTCTGATCGAAGGCCACACCTACTACATCAGCTTCCTGGCCCAAAACCTAAATGAGGGAAGACAGTTTTTCGGACTGAGCCTTTACACCGACTCCGGCGAGGAATTGCTCATTGGGCAATCCAGTTACTCCCCGAACTGGACCGTCAACCGCCTCTCGGGACTTGATTCTACGGTCGGAGTCTTGGTCAGCAACGTCGATTCCTCAAAACCAGCCATGCTTCTTGTGAAGCTCGATATGCGGTCCGGAGCCGAGAAGGTGACCTTCTGGGTTAACCCGATCCTTTCAAAAGCGGAAAATGGCTCCGCTCCTCAAGGTGGAACATCCTTCCTGACCAAGGAGGATCTTGGAAGCGTTCTTGGTGTCAGAGTGGGTGGCGGCGGCTACAGGAATGGAATTAACCCAACGAATCATTTTATGGACGAGATTCGCATTGATGAGAAATCCCCGTTCGCCGACACTAGGGACTTCGATGGAGATGGCCTTAACAATTATGAGGAAATCCACGTCTATAAGACAAATCCGAACAAGGCGGACACCGACGGCGACACACTCACCGATGGAAACGAAGTGCTAAAACTGAAGACTAATCCACTGGTGTTCACCAAGTGGATCACCAGTGATCTATCAATACTAAAGCTCAAACTTGGTAAAGATATGTTGCGCTATAAGCTGACCACCAACATAGGTGCCAATAGGTTTACCGCAACTGGTCTCCCTTCCGGGTTGAAGATGAATATTGAGACGGGAGTGATCTCCGGAAAGCCGACCAAGAAGGGGACCTTCAAGGTTGCCCTGACGGCCAAAAACAAATCGAATGTTACCGTCCATGGGGTCATCCTGATCAAAGTTTCCTAAATTTGACAGGACCGCTGACAGAATATCTCGCCTAATGATGCCCCCTCTGCCAGGAGCGCTGCTATTCACGTCTTTTGTGATAACTGGTATCACAGCCGCGTTCGGAGTTGAGACTGCTCCGGATCCCTCCATCCTGCAGGAGGGGGCCGGCAAAGCTCCGATTTTTGCGGGAGACTTTCGAGTAGGGCTGGCCGGCGGGAAATTTGCGGCGAATCTCCCAGGAGTTCCAAGAACGGAGAAGTGCGTCCTCAGCGCACGTGCCGAGACTGAAATCGTTATGGATTTCTTGTTGCTGGACATCCGGTATGAACACATTGAGACGGAGTTGGCGGAACTTGAGAACTTTAGATATTTCCTGGACATCCGAGAGGCTATTGGACAAGATATATATTTGGTCGGAGGTGTCGGTTACAGTCATCAATCGAGCGTCCTCAAAATCAATGAGGAATCGCTCGGTCTTCAGGGGGAGGAAATTTTACTGAATTGCGAAATCCAGGCTGAATGGAATCCGGTCATCGTGACAGCTAGTTACGTGCATTGTTTGGATCGTTCAACCAAAGCAGAGTTCAGGTCAGATATCCACAAATCCCGGGAAATCAATATTGGTAGTTTGGAAGCTAGGTTGGAGTATCGGTTTAGCCCCACATTGGGATCAAGCATCTCAATCGAGACGCAGTTGAACAGCAATACGGTGATTGAGAAGCAGTACCTGATAGCTATCGAATTGACGCGCAGCTTCTGAGGCGGCGGACGATGATGCCTGCCCTTTCCCTGAGGCTGCCATTCATCGCAATCCATCACGGGACACCACGAAAAGTTAAAGAAATCCCCTTAATCTCATGCTGTAGCACAGGAATCGGCGGTATCCGGGACTCACCGCTTTTTCCTCAATCGTGTTCCTGTTGGGAGCGTGAATGGGCTCAGAATAAACAGATTCACCTCATCGGTCCGAGCCTTCAGTGTGCCAATTGGCTTTCCAAGCCACGAACTCCGAGGACCTTGCTCTGTATCGG
>JBDSZP010000212.1:0-2517 GCA_039925065.1 Luteolibacter sp. | reverse complement strand
CGGTCGCGGGTGAACGCGAAGTGCTCCCAGAAGTGGAGCGCATACCAGGCGCTGCCGGGCGGGTTCCATTTGAAACTGCCGCCGCCGAAGATGCCGTTTTCGGTGCGCACGGTCCAGCCGCGGGTGTTGGGGCCGTAATCCTTCTCCTCACGGGTGCGCAGGCGGTAAACTTCGCGCTGGCTGTCCACGTAATTGAGGAACGGCAGGTGGCACTCGCTGAGATTGGTCGGCTCGGCGGGCCAGTAGTTCATCTGCACGTTGATGTTGGAGTGATAATCGCAGAGCCACGGCGGGGAGTTGGAGTCGTTCCACAGACCCTGCAAGTTGGCGGGCAAGCCGCCGCGCGAGCTGCTGATGAGCAGATAGCGTCCGTATTGAACGAAGAGTTTCTCCAGCTCGGGGTCGGACGTCTTTTCCTTCGTGTAAGCGATCAGGCGCTCGTCGGTGGGTTTGGCGGCGAGGGCGGGAGCGGTGGCGCCGAGATCGAGGCGGAAGCGGTTGAACAACGATTGGTAGTCGGCGACGTGTTCGTCGAGGAGCGCCTTCACGGACTGCTTGGCGGCGGCATCCACGCGCTGCGTGACAGCCGCATGCGGGGCCGGACCTCGCCAGTTTTGGGCGCGATCCGCGAGGTAGTTGGTATCGGCGGCGAGAACTAGGGTGATGCTGGAGCAGCCTTCGAAAACCAAACAGGTGGCGGGGAGCTTGGTTTTGTCGGTGCCGGGCACGCCTGCCAGGGGGGGGTCACCGGCGGGCATCGGGGCGGTTTCGATGCGGATTTTGCCACCGGAGTTCAGCACGAGAAGTTGTGACTCATAGTCTAGACCGTCCCGCCCGAGACGACCGGAGGCGGTCAACCGGTTGCCCTCGGCCGTGATTTTGGCGCCATGCATGTCGGTCAGCCAAAGGCGCCCGGTGTGGGCGCCGGCTTTGTCGGCCGAGAGGTGAACAACCATGACCTTGGCCGGATGGCTGGCGAAGGCGGTTCGCAGATAGTTCACGCCGGAGCTGGAGTAGCTGAAGCGCTGCACCGCGCATTCGATATCGAGTTCGCGTCGGTAGCCGGTCGGGTTCGCGTGGTTCAGCTGGATGAAAACGTCACCGAATGCCTGATACGAACCGGTGTTTTTTTCATGACCCGTCCAGAGGGTATTGGCGTTGAATTGAATGCGCTCGGTGCTGGTGAGCCCGAAGACCATGCCGCCGAGCGACCCGTTGCCGATTGGCAACGCCTCGGTCATCCACGAGCGGGCGGGCTGCGCATACCAGAGGACGTTCGCTTGATGCGCGGCGGCAGCCTGGCCGAGAGCGGCGAGGGAAACGAGGACCAAGGAGAAGGAAAGCAGAAGGAAACGAGACATGAAAAATCGAGGTGGGATGCGGAGCCTATTCCTCGGCTGGAATAACAGGGAATGCGCCATGGGCTTTTAGTGGGCTTTAGGGCTTTTAACGGTGTGGATCGCGCGCCCCGGAGGTTTCCCGGTCAAGGCTGCGTAACGAAAAGTCGTGGCGGGATTCGCGGTGCCGCCTTTCGCGCTGCGGACAGTGGTGTGAAAAGCAGGCCGCCGGGGAGAAACCCAAAACCCCCGCGACGGCCAACCCTGCCATTCTGTCGAATGGAAATCTTATCAACGAACCCGGCGACGGCGCAGCAAGGCCAGAAGGCCGAACCCGCCGAGCAATACCGATGCTGGCTCGGGGATCGCGGTGACGGTGACGAATCTTGTGCCGATGCCGCCGTTGGCTCCCGCGGTCGTGTCGTCGTAGTCGATCGTCCAGATGCCGCCGCCGTCGGTGAAAGTAGCGCCGTCGGCGAGGGTCGCGTTGGTGGTGTCCTTGAAGGTTCCGAGGAGCGAACCGGAAGTGTAGCCGAACAAGGTGAACTTGTTGTTCTGGGTGTAGGTGCCGAGCTGCACCAGATCCAGCACCGTGCCGGAAACCAGGGTCAAGGAACCCGAAACGTTGCCCAGGTCGGCGCTGTCCACGCCAGGAGCGACGCCGCCGGTGACATCGAACAGGTATGTCGAGGCCGCGCCGAGCGTGAGGTTGTCGAAAGCGGTCGTCCCGGGCGAATTGCCGATCGCCAGCTGGGTGGAGACGCTCAGTGAGCCGACCACGGTGCCCGAGCCAGTCAAGTTGTTGACCGTGTATCCGGCGCCGCCCTTGGCGGCAACATCGAAGGTTCCGCCGTTGCCGAGGGAAACGCCGCTGGTGTTGGCGATAGAGCCGCCTGCGGCGAGCGCGAGCTTGCCGCTGTTGACCGCGGTGGCCCCGCTATAGGTGTTGACGCCGCCGAAGGTGACCACGCCGGTGCCAGTGCCGCTGCTGTCGATGACGGTGAAACCGCCCGCGCCGCTGACCGCGTTGTTGATGGCGACGGAGAAGCTGTTGGAGTCGATGGTGGAGACGGCCGTGGTCGTCACCGAGGAGAGCGCCAGCGCGCCGGTGTTGACGGTGCCGCCGGTAGCGCCTTGGTTCTGGCCGGCGCTCGATGCGGTTGTTGACTGGAGCCAATCT
>JBDSZP010000211.1:0-11232 GCA_039925065.1 Luteolibacter sp. | reverse complement strand
ACAGGAATGTCCGGGCTACGGCGGGGCGGCCGTAACACAGACATTCCTGTCTGTTTTTTCACAAGCCCCAGCAAGATGCCCAGACAGGAATGTCCGGGCTACGGCGGGGCGGCCGTAACACAGACATTCCTGTCTGTTCTTTCACAAGCCCCAGCAAGATGCCCGGAAAGGAATGTCTGCGCTACGTGCTTCTTAGTCCTTGATGGCTGTGATGGTGATGGTGTGTTCCACCGGTTGCAGCGCGGTCTGGACGGCGTTTTCGAGTGGGGCACGGGTTTTTTCCGTCAACGCGAAGGTCGCCTCGATATCGGCTGCCCCTTCCAGGCCATGGGCGAGTTCCTTGATCTGGTGGGTTTCGTAGGTTTGTTTTTTCACCACCGCGTCCTGGACTTTTTTAAATGCAGGAACCAGCGGGTTCGCATCGAATTCCTTGGCGATGTTCACTCCGGCTTTCAATTGTTCGGCCGTGAAGCGCTTGCTTTGTTTGCCCCAGGCAGCGGCATTGGCGGTGTCCACTTTGGCCAAACCATCCGCCACCGTGCGGGCAGCGCGGTTTTGGATTTCTCCCTGATCCATGGCGGCGATCCATGCCGCAGCTTTGTTCACGTCTTTTCCGACCATCCGCTCCGCAATCGCGGCGACAAACCCGCCACGAAGCTGAGGATCGGTGATGGAATCGGGAAAAGCCATGGCGGCATCGGTGCCTTGGAGAAATAGAGCACGCGTGATCGCATCGACGGCTTCGGCGCGTTCCCGGCTTTGTGGCATCGTTTGGGCGAGCCGGGAAGCTTCCGCCACGTCATGGCCGACGATGCCACGGACGACGGCGGCCATGAATGGATTCGGCCCTTCGCCATCGTGATGGTCGAGCGCCCATTTCTCGGCGGCTGCGGGATCATTGCCTGCCCAGCTTGATAGAATCGTGGCGCTTCCTGCCTGGCTGTTGGGAAATTGTCCCACATATTGCAAAGCGGTTAGGGGATCGGCCTTGGCCCAGCCGCGCAGGATCAGATCGTATTCGCCGCCGGAATCGCCGAGGTGGTCGAGCTCGCGGAAACGATCCGCCACGGCAGCGAATTCACCCGGTCCGAGCTTTTGTACCAAGTCCATCAGAGCGCGCTGGCGTTCCAAAGGATCGGTCATGCGGACGATGTCGGAAAGCTGATCGGCAGGTTGTTTCGCTTCCTTCTTAGCCCCCAAGCGGGCTTCCGACTATGTCGGCCCGGGATATTTTCGCCATCAAGTTGTCCCGCCGACCCGGACCGCGGGGATCGTGCGTTCGTTTCTTCCACCGTTGATGCTGTAATTCCGACGGATTCCAGCAGTCCATTGCCAATCAAGGCTGCTGCGATGCCCACCGCAAAAACGGATGCATGGGTGAAAATGAGATTGGAGCGCGTCATGGGTTTGAACCTCCGACTGCGGGATTTGAAGCAACTCCTTTTCAGGATTAAATGCTCGAGGATGGATCTTTTCCCACCGTCCGGTTGCATTTTTCCACCGCGCGGTCACATTTTCTCGCCGCGCGGTCACATTTTTTGACCGCGGAAACTCGTTTTTCACCGCGCGCACCCGTTTGCCAACAGCGCATGAGTAAAACTCTGCCGTTTTTCGACATCCTCCGACCGCGCAACCATCAACTTCCACCGCGAAACCGCATTTTCCCACCGCGCGGTCATCTTTTCCCACCGCGAAACCCTGTTTTTCCACCGTCTTCAAATGATATTCGACCGCGCGGCCCTGTTTTTCGACCGCTCGGGAGCATTTTCAGTAAAAAACGTTCTCCATCAGCCGCGACGAGCTTATCTGCCGCCCGCGCTGCCAGCCAGCAGCCGCCGTCCTCCATACCAACCGCCCGATCCGGAAAGACATCCCGCTTCCGCTGACAACGCCGATGGGATGGTGAAAGAACCGAGATCGTGGTTGCTGCTCGGAAGGAAATTGAGCAAGCCAACGCCGTGATTTCGATGTTGAGGCAATCCGGCGTGCTCACGAAGCTTGAGCCCGGGCATCCCGACCAGATCAACCGCAGTGGCCAGCTAACGGGCGAGGGTATCAATTGTTGTCGAGGACTGTTCAACGCTGGCGCCTCGCCGATTGTAGTCGCACATCTGATGCGTCTCTCGCTTCGCGCTTCAGTAAGGCAGCATTGTAATTGGCTCGCCACGGGTAAGAAGAAAGAGATAATATAATGCCAAATCTGGTCCCGGGAGTAGTTGGCCGGGGGTAATTAGACTGTGGTAACAAGAATCTCAGGGAACAAGAGTCGAGGCACCGGACCGGCGACAATGTAGTTCTTGGTTTACGGGCTTCCAATCTCGCCGGTCCTGTGCTCTAAAATCTTCAGCCAAAGAATTGATGAGTCGCAGCGATAGTCCCGAGATCATAGTTTCCGCCATAGTTGACGGGGATCACACGAGCTTGGCGGATTATCTGAACTCCGGTGGCGATCCAGACCTTCATTATCGGGATCGATCGCTAATTCACTGGGCCGCGCAGGAATCTGATCGAGAGTCGGTTCGACTTTTGCTGGCGAGAGGGGCTAGCCCCGAGACACAAGATGAGGAAGGACATTTTCCTCTCTACCAGGCTGCGGCAGAAGGCTCACTTGAGATAGTCCAGCTTTTGGTGGAGGCAGGAGCTTTCGTGAATCGCGTGTGTGGGTCAGGGGCCGCGCTGTCGATTGCGTGCGCTTACGAGCATCTGGATGTGGTCCGCTACCTCGTCGGCGTAGGAGCTGATCCAGACCTTGCTGACAGAAATGGCGACACTGCACGGTCGATTTCGGAAGGCTACGAGTCGCCTGAGTTGCTTCGGATATTGAGCAACGAGGCTTGAGTTCAAGCCTGAAGCTTGCGTTTCAGTTCCCTCGATGTGGTGGAGCATGACCTCCCGAGACGCCTGGCAATGAAGGACATGGTCCAGGGCTCGGAGCGCAATGCCCCGATCCGGTTGCGCTCATCCTCGCTCAATTGTGTGTAATTCATGGATTGCAGTTTTTCGCTCCAGCCCTTATTCATTCAAGCCGAACCGTTGCCCTTACTTTCTGAATTCACGCCTCCAAAGAATATGTATCCAATCCTGGCAGCGAATTTTTCCGGAATGTTTGAGGGTGCGATCTGTGTTATTCTTCATTGGGTTTTCGTTCTCACCGCGCTTATCTATTTGATACGTGCTTGTGTGACCCCGCCTCAATCGGGACTGCGCGGATTCCCCCGATGGCTCGCCGTCTTTGCGGTTTTGTGCATATTGTCCGTGTTCTGGGCGGTATCCGCTAATGACCGAAGCGATGGGATTTTCATTTCGTTTGACCAATACTTTCCTGTAGCCCCGTCCGTATTTCTTCTGTGTTTTACCGCTACCTTTCTAGTAACGAAATTCAAGAGACAGAACGAGTCGAGCCACAGCAACCGTCACTAGCCGACCTGCCAGCAACATCATCCGTGACATGAACCCCAACTCCCGTCTCAACGTGAGCCCCCGCTAGAGGGTTGCCATCACATTGACTTTGGCAAAAAAATGAAAACGACGCTTCAGAAGCTAGCTGACTGGTATGCGGGCCAATGCCACGCCAATTGGGAACACGGTTACGGCATCAAAATTGAGACCATCGACAATCCTGGCTTCGCCATCGATATAGACCTTCGAGAGACCTTTCTGGAATCAGCTCCATATCCGGAAAAGAAAGACTCTTATGATACCGAAGATAGGTGGATGATATGTCGGCGCACAGAATTCCGATTCGAAGGGCGAGGCGCTCCATCTCGCCTTGAGGATATGATAGAAGAGTTTCTACGATGGTCCGAAAATCAGAAAGGGGAAACCATTCCAACAAAATAGCCATGAGTGATCGCGATCCATTCAACTACCCGCAACAAGCACATCCTAAAGCTCGTGATCTCATGCGCGAGATTTTCTTCTGGGACTGTGCCGAGGAGGACGCTCCATTTGGCAGCGACGAAGGATGGGATGCTTACTATGAGTGGCGGAGTTGGCGGTCCGAGAATCCAACAAGTGAGATAAAGGAGTGCATGGCATGGATCCTTTCTGGCAGGCTCGATGAATATAATGAGTCGCTCTATTCTGACACGCAAGTGGAGACGGACATCGAATCGCCTGATGATGCTTTCCTCTCTGAGGAATTCGGAATCTACACCTTGGATACAACAATTATAGCGACAGGCCTTGGACAGTTAATTGATGAGGGTAAAATCGACGAATCAGCAAAGCCTTACCTTCGAGTTGCGGTATCTAGACAGTTGCATCCTCTTTTGTGCGAGCGTGACGAGCGTCGTGTAATACTTGAGGCAGTCAGACGAGTGATCGACGCTGCATGAAAAACGCAGCGGGAAGAATCCGCTTCAATACACTTTATCACATCTATCAAATTATGCCGACGAACAAGTCAGTGATGGTAACGGCGGGTAAGGCCCTCGTTTGCTTCGCTCTGGACGTCCAGTTTTCGCCGTGCCACATTTTTGAAACGATATGGAACTTCCAAGCTACATAACCCACTATTTTGAAGCAGACTATGGTCCGTTTCTCAATATTTGTGACCTGAGCGATACGGAAGTCGACGATCTTGTGCGCGCTGAGAGGGGTGCGCAGACAGCATTCAATCGATTCGCGATGGGTCCCGAATTCATGCAGTGGCGACGTGAGGCGGACGGCCTTCTGATTCAGGCCTATGCTGAGAAGTTCGGATGCCAGCCAGATGGACGGCCGTATTTTGCTCTCCTTGGAACCTTCGACAGAACATTGACCATGTTTCGCGAGGGGCGGAAGATTGAGATGGATGTCTGTGAATTCTCCGACAGAGAATTGACATTCATGTATCCGGATCATGCACATCTGATCACCTACTACGGTTCCAAGGCACCAGCGCTTTTCTATCAGCCACCGTCCGATTGGGGGCATCACAGCTTCTGGGGACGGCTCTTCACGATTTCGGAACTGCGGGATGAGTATTCTCGGCTGCGAATCGACAAGATGATTCAGGCCCACCAAGAACGTGATGGATGGGCTGGATGCTATGTGGAGGCGCACCTTTGGCGTCGTAGCCTCAGAAAAAACCAATGCGAACAAGACGGCGGTGGACAAATCGCCTAACCGCTCCAAGTCGAAATGATCCTTTTTACCAGAACCCTTAACCCTGTTGTGGAGTGGCACTCCCCGTAGCCGGTGCCACACCTCGACGTTGCTATCAGTCCTTTGCGGCTGCGATGGTGATGGTGTGTTCGACCGGTTGGAGCGCGGTCTGGACTGCTTTTTCGAGGGGGGCACGGGCTTTTTCCGTCAACGCGAAGGTGGCCTCGATATCGGCTGCTCCCTCCAGGCCGTGGGCGAGTTCCTTGATCTGGTGGGTTTCGTAGGTTTGTTTTTTCACCACCGCGTCCTGGACTTTTTTAAATGCGGGAACCAGCGGGTTCGCATCGAATTCCTTGGCGATGTTCACTCCGGCTTTCAATTGTTCGGCCGTGAAGCGCTTGCTTTGTTTGCCCCAGGTCACGGTGTAGGCGGCGGCTTTTGGTGTGGTGAGGCGGAATGTCAGACGGTTGAGTTCATCGTCAAACGGAACAAGCGCAAGGCCGGTGCGGACCGAGTCTTCCTTATCAATCGCACCCGGACCGGGGCTGAAGGGGAGGCGCTTGCTGCGGATGGTGATTTTTCCATCAGCGGAGGAAACGACCTCATGTCCGTTAGCCGCAGTGGCCTTTCCGGTGGCTTCGTCGAATGAGATGGTTCCGAGATTACCGTCGATTCCCATACTCTTGAGAAACGCATAGGCCATGACGACATGTCCTGCCCAATCCGGATGGACGCCGTCCTTGCCGGTAATTTTGAAATCAGGGCCATATTGTTTGGCCGCCGTGTAACCGGCCAGCAGCAGCGGGCGATAGACATCGGCGAAGGCGGTGTTCTCTGATTTCGCAATCTCGATATCGATGTTCCGATACCGGGACAGGCACAGATTGAGATCCTGTTGGGTGCCGGCGGCGCTCTTGACCCATTTGGGAACTGAATTGATGGTGCCCGACGAGCCAAGGACGACGCGGCAGCCGGTCTCCTTGAACGCCTTCACGGTGGCGGTCTGGTTTTTACGATATTCCGCAGCAATCGCTTCATCGTAGGGCACGTATTTGAAATCGTTCATGCCGTAACAGGTGGTGGCGATGGTCGGCTGGAAGCGGAGCACGTCGCTCTTCATGCGATTGAGAAATCCTGATGCTGTTTCGCCGCTCCAGCCGTATTGGCGGCAGGTGATTTCCATCTCCGGCAGGCAGGCGGTGAGGTAGGTCTCGATCAGGACCGAGTAACGCTTTTGCTCGGTGATCGAGTCTCCGCAGATGGCCAGGCGGTCGCCCTTTTTCAGAAGCAGCTCGGTTGTTTCCGGAGCTTCGTCCAACTTGTATGCCGAGAGTTCGGGTGGCAGCGGTTGCGCCTCACGAGCGGCGAGTGGCAAGGCGGATACGGCAATGAGATAGCAGACTGGGCGGAACATCGCTACGAAACGAGCGTGAAACTCCGGATCATTCAAGCGCAGTTATTTTTCCTTCGGGAGCCAATCCGTTGCAAGGACGGTGAGAATCTCCAGATAGCCCTGTCCATCCGGCGTGTTGCGTTTGGTGACTTCGAGGACGGGTCCGAAAATACTGCCGGACGCGGTGAGTGACTGGCAGGTGGCGTAGGCTTCGGTGTTTTTCCTTACGAAAGCGAGTTGCTGACGTTCGGGTAACGGTGGGTCTAGCAAAAATGAGCCGAAAAGTTCATTTTCGGTGACTGCCGCGCGGGCCGGAGGAGGTGTACTCACAATCAGATGGAAATGCTTCGTTTGTCCGGCCGGGCCATCGGCGAATTTCTTGAACTGGTCGTCGCGGAATTCGACGAATGATTGCCAATCGACCAGCCAACCCTGCGGTGTTTCCAAGACGGCGACGGGGATGCCGGTGGGAACGGTTTCGGTTCTCACTGAGAAGATGAAAAGAGTGTTACCGGTTTTTTCGTCAGTCTGGCTTTGTTGCACCGAGATCGACTTGTAGGGAGTCGGGCCATCGGGAACTTCGTGCGAGTAGGTTTCCATCGCACTTCTCACTGACTCGGAGAAAAGGACGTGGGCGCTGCGGGTCGCCCAATCCGGGGCTTCGAGAAACGCACGGAGCGAGGCCTCGGCAGCGGCGGAGACCTTGACGGGCGGTTCTTCCTTTTTCTCGGGTTTCGGGGCTTCGATCACCGGCTTCATGACCGGCGGGATGGGCTCTGGTTTCGGTGCGGGCTTGGGCGGCTCCTGTTGCTTGACGACCGGCGGCGGTAGGTCGGCGGGTTTGTCGATGATCGGTTGCGTCACCACCTTCGGCGGACTGACCACAGGGTTTTCCATGAAATAACCGGTTGAGCGGACGCCCAGCACGTATCCGATCGCAAGCGCGACGGCACCGGATAGAAGACAGGACAGGACGAGAACGGCTTTTTGGGGGCCCGCGCAGATTTTGATTTCCCGAGCGACCGGGACAGGCGACGGAGCGGGCGGTGTTTCTTCGTGAATCACGCGAGCCGGTTCGTCACGTGGCGGAGCGGGGAATGGCGGTGGAGCGGCGATTTGTGGCTCAATCGCAAGCAGCGGCGGCGAATCCGCAAAGGGTCGGAACGGCTCGAGGGCTTTTGAAAATTCGGCGAAAGGGGCTTCCTGGGCACCGATTCCGCGATAGGGATCGGGTGCGACGATTTCGCGACCGCAGGTGGGGCAGGGGCCTCGTTCCGCCGCCATCGTCAGAGGCAGACGGAGCATCGTCCCACAGGCGGGACAGTTGAATAGGATCACTTCAGCCATGGGAATTTTCGGGAAAGCCGAGTCTTGATGTCAGAAGATCAACGAGATGTCGATACTTCGGGTAGGTTGATTTCCGTTCGAAGTCCGGAACGAAGGGGTTTTCACCGCAAAGGCCGCGACGTTCGATGTGCGAAGAGGGTTAACCGCGAAGGCGCAAAGTTCGCCAAGGAACGGGCATGTGGTTTTTTGGGGTGAAGCGAAACGCGGAGACGGGGAGGTCGCGGAGGGATACGCGGAGAAGACAGGCTGGGCTCCGCAAGGCACAAAGATCGCAAGCAACGCAAAGTCAGACGCCGGTTTTTTGAGAGCAAAACTCTTCCTCTTCTCTTCATTCGACCTTCGACCTTCGACCTTCGACCTTCGACCTTCGACCTTCGACCTTCGGTGTTGGGCGTTCGATGTTCAAAGGGTGCTAACGACCGCTCCCTATCGCTTTCCCGACCCTGTCTGCTGCTCCCAATCGTGGCGCCAACCTTGTGCCTCGGCCTTGATCGCGGGATCTGTGATGGAATCGAGCGCCCATTGTGAGAATGCCGCATCATTTTTTCCCCAAAGTGCTTGTTGGGAAAACTCCGCGAGGCCGTGGTCACGCTGCCACGATCCTTCGGGCATCGATTGAAACCATTCTTTGGCCCTCGGCAGATCATCCCGGATGTAACGCCCGATTGACTTGTGGAACGTTTCCACCGTGTCCGGGCGCTGCGGCAGGTTGCTGCCCCATTCGGCGAGTTTCGCGGGGTCCATGTGATTCTGTTCGCCAAAGCTGGCGAGCTGGGACGCGGTGGATTTCGCTAGGGAACCCCACTGGTCGGTGGCGATCGCGAACTCCAGCGCGGAGAGCAGGCCGGGCGACTCCCCATTGAGTTGTGAGAGCATCGCTTTGGCCGTCTCGGCTTTGGCGTTTTCCGGGACGTTCGCCAGTTCGGAAGAAAGCTTTTCCGCATCCAAGGTCCGCAAACTTGCCCCCCATTTCATCATGGCGACTTGTCGGGCTGCGCCTGCTGGCAGTGCCGTCCATTGGTTACGCAATGCCTCCGGATCACCACCTCCCGGAAGATCCTTGAACGCCGCTTGAATCCAATCGTCGTGCTGGTCGCCCGCCTGTTCGATGATTTTGGCAATCAACGCATCGCGCTCCGGCCCCGCCTTCGCGTTCCGCAGCGCTCCCATGACTGCCTCCTGTTGTAAACTGCCAGGCAACTCGGAAAGCATGGACGCCACTAGCAGCCCGTTGCTAGTGGAAACCGATTCCAGCCATTGGCTGCGGAGGATCTGGGCACCGACGCCGAATTTTCCGCTTTGAATCAATTCCCATGCTTCCAGCGGGCGGTCCGAGAATGCCTGCGAGAATGCCGAAATCAGAGGAGTATTAAAATAATACGTTCCATTGGAGAACGAATTATCTCCATCCCATGCCTCCTTCATCGCCGCATCCATGGCACCTGCAAGATCCACCTCCGCCCATTTTTCGAGGATCTTTCTTTGAAGCGACATGCGGTCTCTCTGCGAAAGCTTGCGGGAAGCCACGGCATCCCACGCTTTTTGAAACTCGTCCGGCTTGAGCTTGAGCTTGAGCTTCGGCTTCGATTCCTTGCCAGGCTTCGACGCATGCGGGGATTCCCTGCTATTTTCCACACCGGTGGAGTTGGCTGTCGCTCTAACAACCGGTTTCGAGGCGGACGTGGGTTTTGAAAATCCAGCAACGGATCCGGCAATGGCGATGCCAATGAAGACCGCGCCCAAATGGCTGAGGATGCGAATGGGCGGTTTCATTGGGTGTTGGACATCTTCCGTTTGAGTTTCTCGTTTTTCACCTCGCCCCGCAGTTGCGCAGAGAGCGAGGAATTATTTCTCTCAGAAGCAATCGCCAACGAGTAGAGTGCCATGTCCCGATCCGTGCCATCTGGCAGCGCCCGGACCCAGCTTACGTAATCGGCATCCAGACGCCGATAGTTATCAGGACCATGCTTGATCCACGCCGACAGACGCGCATCCCATTGCTCTGGGTCATCTGCCGGAACCAATTGCAGGGCGGTCAGAAATTGATTGGGATCCACCCTGAAAAAAGCGTTTTGCGCAGCATCCATCACCGCCTTGGCTTGTGCTTTAGGGGGCATATTCTTCAGCAGTTCCGCCGCCCGGGAGCTATCCTCCTCGATTAGATCCTGGAACACGGTATTGCGGATGGCATCAGGCGATTTCGCGGATTCGTCCGGAAGCTTCGTTGAAATGGTGGCCAGCACCTCATCCGCATCCACGCTCCCGTGGCGGAATTCGTAACTCCAGTCACGGTCATCGTTCAAATGACTCTTCGTATCATTCGTCGCGAGCTGATCCAGCAGTGACTGATCCGGTTTAACGTTGGGATCACCGGCCTGCAGCAGCGCGATCCTATCGGCCATCGGCAGTTTCGAGTTTGAAAGAGCCAGATTTTTCAAGTTGTTGTCCTTGGCGAGCTTTTCGCGAAACCCCGCATCGAGGGTTTCGTCCTTCATCAATCCCAAAAGCCACCCACTCGCATCCGCTTCCTTGCGGCTTTGGGATCTGGCGAGTCTTGAAATGATATCCGGCTGATTCTCGGAAACCGCGAGTTCCACGAGTTTTGATTTTTCCGTCCATGCCCAATTGTCGGATAGATACCTTTTGAAATCCCTCCACTGCCCGGGGTTCAGCTTTTCTTTGAAATCCGCGATGTGACTGAGGTCGGGAGATTTTCCCATCATCGCGGAGGTCGTGTATAAGATCTGGTTGCTCCAATGGGGATCGTTGAGCGCACCGACAACGGAATCCAGCCCCTTTTCGTCCATGAGTTTCTGCAGGATGGTATCGTTGTGATAGCTAAAGGCTTGGAAGTTGGGATTTTCGTAACTTTCTCCAGCCCATTTCAGCAGGCCGGCAAAGTCCTTACAGGCCCATTGATACATGAGGGCCGCCATTTTTGCCGACGGCTCGTGATCGCCCTTTGACCAACTCTTCATTTCCGCCTCCACCGCCCCAGCCAGATCATCGGGGACCGGCATGCTCTTCACCAGTTCCTCAAATTCCGCCAAGTATTTGGCATGTCGGGCTTTCCAATCGATCGGCGATTTTTCGGACGATTCCTTAAACTTCGGTGAAATGCCCTCAAAAATTTCATCCAGACTTTTCGCGTCGCCGCCGCGTGATTCTCTGACCCGGGTTTTGGCCTCCGTTACCGCAGAGGCGGGCGCTCTGGAATGCTGGATGGCCGTCCACGTGCCCCAGCCAACGAGCAGCGCCGCAGCGTGGGTCAACCCGGTTGAAATCAGTCGGCTTCCTTGACGCATCTCAAATGATCTACCGACTTGTTCGCTAGATGCCAAGGAGTTTCGCAGCGCTTTTAACATCGAACGCCCAACATCGAAGGTCGAAGGTCGAAGGTCGAA
>JBDSZP010000210.1:0-41451 GCA_039925065.1 Luteolibacter sp. | reverse complement strand
AAGCAGCGGTGTTTCATGCAAGTGAAAATTGTGGATTGCCGAGGACAGTCAGCATTTTCCTCATGACCGCGACGATCGCCACCTTGGGCGGCTTTCCCTTGTCGTGGCCACCCTAACATTCCCCATTCTCCCGCCACCCGGCGGTGGAATTTGCTAGTCCCGCTTTAGGGTGTCTTCATTGTGCAAGAAGACACCCTGAAGGGTTGAACTACGAACGACTCTTGGCACCACAGCCAGCCGAGGAGGATGAAATAGCCGGCGAACTCGGCGACCTTATTCCAGTATTGGATCGGCGCGTCGCCGCCGTGACAGCCACAGGAGATTTCCAATTTGTGATACCAGGCCCAGCCGATGGAGATCGAAAAAACGACGACCAATCCGGCAATCGTTAGGATCGCACCGCGCCGGAGGATTCCAAGCATGAGGCAAAGTCCGGCGATGCATTCGAGCCACGGCACGCCGTAGGCAGCGAGTACATCGAATGGCGGCTTCACCAAATGATAGTTCGCCACATCGCGGGTAAAGCGATCCAAGCCCGTCCCGAAGATTTTCAAGCCTCCGCTATAGAGAAACCATGAACCAAGAACAACGCGGGCGATCAATGCGATGACCTGTGACTTGCTCTGCGGTTTCATGAGAACGGATCAGACCGATTGCAGGAACCGGCGCTGGGCTTCCTCTTCCGGGTTGTGCGGGATCGAGTCATTCGCGGCTTTTGTGTCCGACAGAAGCTCATCACGGAATTTCGCGATGATGGCTTCGACCGGCCACGAGGACGCTTCACCGAAGGCACAAATGGTCCGGCCATCGATCTGATAGGCCACGCTTTCCAGCGTCTCGATATCGGACGGGCTGGCGGTACCTTCCACGAGGCGGTCGGAGATTTTCTTCATCCACGTCGAGCCTTCGCGGCACGGCGTGCATTGGCCACAGGATTCGTGGGCATAGAAAGCGTTCAGGTTGTTGAGTACCCACGACATTTTGCGGGTATCATCGAGCACGATCACGCCACCGGAGCCGGCCATCGAACCGCAAGCGGCAAGCGTGTCAAAGTCCATCTGGACATCCCAGAAATCGAGATCCTTGGTCGTGCCGTCGGGGTTCTTGAGTTTGAAAACCTCGTTGCATTTGAGGATTTTCGAGGATGATCCGCCTGGGATGACGGCCTTGAACTCGCGCCCGTCTTTCGGACCGCCGCACATATCATAGAGCAGCTCGCGCATGGTGACCTTGCCGACCTCCACTTCAAAATAGCCGGGATTTTTCACATCGCCGGAAACGCAGAGAATCCGGGTGCCGGTGTTTCTCGCCACGCCGAGTTTCGCATACTCATCACCGCCCATGCGGATGATGTGTTTCACATGGCAGAGCGACTCGACGTTGTTCACAATCGTCGGGCACATATAAAGGCCGAGCGCCGCGGGGAAATATGGCGGCTTGATGCGCGGGTAGGGCCGCTTGCCTTCGAGCGATTCGATCAGGCCGGTTTCCTCTCCGCAGATGTAGGCACCCGCGCCGCGGTGGACGTAGATTTCCACATCAAAGCCGGAGCCCAGGACGTTCTTGCCGAGGAAATTTTTCGCACGGGCTTCTTCGATGGCGCGCTCGACGATGAGAGCGGCTTCCGGGAATTCCTCGCGGATGTAGATGTAAGCGGTATGGGCGCCGACGGCGAAGCAGGAGATGACCATGCCCTCGACGAGCTGATGCGGATCCTGGTGGAGAATGTAGCGGTCCTTGAAGGTGCCGGGCTCGGATTCGTCGCCGTTGCAGATCAGATAAACGGGCTTGGTGTTGTTCGGCGGAATGAAGGTCCACTTCATACCGGTCGGGAATCCAGCGCCGCCGCGACCGCGCAGACCGGACTTCTTCACCTCTTCGGTGATGTCCTTGGGCTGCATGGTGAAGGCCTTTTTCAGTTCATCGTAGCCACCGTCGCGCATGTAGCAGTCGATGGAAGGATCCCAGCCCTCGCGGTCCACGTTTTTAAAGATGAGCCGATATTCTCTCGGGTGGGGCTGCTTGGTGTAAGTAATCATGGAGAAGGACGCGCGGAGTATTGCCAAGAATGCCCGGTTCGCAAAACCGATTTTCTGAAAATTTCACATTTCGGACGAAGGAAGCGTCCATTTCATCGCCTCATCGAGTTTTTGCAGGAATTCATCACCCGCTCCGCCCATGTCGTGGAGGCAATTGGGGAGTTTGATGATCAGGTGCGGAATTTTGCCTAGTTGGTTTTGCCACGTCGTATCATCCAGAGGATCAAGGCCTGCGGCGAATTGGACGATTTTCAGGCCCTCGAGTTTCGGAGCAAGATCCGCGAGCGCAAAAGAGCCCGGGCCGGAAGGTTCCACACCGAGCAGATCGCCTTCGGTGATTCCGTAGCGTCCGTGCTCACCCGGGGCTGCCAACAAGAGCCCGACCAAGCCCGGCGGACGTTCGGGGTCAGCAGCGGCCGCGACCGATTGCTCCGCGCCGGTGGACCAGCCGCCATACCAAACAGGAATCTCGTCCTCCAGCTCGGCCCGTTTCCTCACCGCTTCCACGGCAGCGCGGAAACCGGCAGCCAACTCCGCCTGATCGTATGTCCGGGTATCTGCAAATCCCCGGCAATCCCAGCCCCCAACCGCGTAACCTTTTGCCACCAGATGCTTGGCGACCTTTTCCTCCCAATAGGACCAACCGCCATCGCCAGTGCCAAGGATGACGATGCCGAGCGGTTCATCGGTTTCGTTATAATAGAGTGTTTGATAACGACCATGTGGCAGCTCGATCGGCAGAATTTCGCCGCTTCCTCTGAAATTCCGTGGCAGGACCAGATGCATGATGAACTTCACAAGCAACAGCAGCACGACAATGCTGAGAATGGCCAAGGTGCGGCGGAGCCAGCGGCGTTTCTTCGGAGCGGTGATGATTTCAGAATGACTCATGAGGATTTGGGACGGCCGATCACATTTCGCCAGCCACCACCGATCAGGGCCGTGATATCCGTCAGAGCGGCGGGGAGATGCCAGGATCCGGGAACCGCCAAATAGCGGGGCTCCCAGTCGGGGTTGAACTTTTCCTTAAATTCGCGGAGGCCCTGGAAGTTGTAAAACGCGCCGCCGCGCAGATAGATCAGCGCTCCCAGTTTCTGCCAGAGCGGTGCCAGCGGGTGCGCCGCCATTCCCGAAAGCGGTGCCATTCCGAGGCCGAACCACCGATAACCTTCCGCCTTACCCCAGAGAAACAGCTCGGTGAATAGGAAATCCATCACGCAGCTCGGTGCTTCCGATCCATGGCGCATCAGATCCACGGACAATTCCTCGTGATGTCCTCCGCACCAGAGGTTTGCGAAGGCACACGGGATGCCATGTTTGGTAACCACCGCCAACGATCCCCTCTCCAGATAGGCCTCGTCGAAACGGCCTAACGAAAAGCTCTTCTCACGAGCGGAATGTTTGGCCAGCCATTGATCGGACAAATCCCGAATGACCGAGATCCCTTCCTTCACCTGATCCGCAGACCAGATTTCAAAGCGCAGTCCCTCACGCTCGGCGCGGCTGCGGGTTTTGCGCAGCTTTCTGGCCGCCGAACTTTCGATCTCAAAATCCGTCAAACGCACCCGAGCCTCTTCGCCCAGCTTGAAGAGCCGCATGCCCATATCCACATAATGCGGAATACTTCCCGCCGAGATCTGGTAGTAACAAACACGGAAACCATCGTCCTCCGCCGTTTCGTTAAAGCTCCATAACAAATCGTCCCATTCCTCCTCGTCTCCCACCGGATCGCCCATCACGATCCGCGAGCGCCCCTGCTCTCCATACATGACGAAGGATTTCCCGGATTCGCTGAAATGGAATATCTTGTCACCGAGCAATGCGAGGTGCGATTGGCACTGCGGTGAAGCCGCCACCAGTTCTGATATTTTCGCCCACGTCCGCTCATCGGTTGCGGTTCTGTCCGCCGCAGATCTCGGCGGCGTCCGCCGGAGCCACTGGGCGAGGATCACTCCGATCAAGAGCACGGCCACTCCCACCTGCCCACGCAGGAAGCGCGAGGCATCTCCTTCAAAGGAAAACTTCCACCACAACTCATTCTGATACTCCACATGGCGGCTGGTGAAAAATCCGAGCCATACGGATACCGCCGTCAGCCCGCCCAACAATAACCACCACTCCAAGGTGAAGCGTCGGGACCATACGGCAGCGTGGCGGTGGAAATGATCGCCGTAAGGGAGAAGGCAGAGCAGAAGGAAGCCGAGGATGGTCGCCTCTTCGTAATCCACACCTTTCAACATCGAGAAAACCACACCCGAGAAGGAAAGCAAAATGGCTGCCCACCATGCGGCGTGTACCCGGCGCTGAAGTCCGCGCGCCACGATGATCAATGCGACCCCCGCAACGCTCGATAGAAAATGCGACGTCTCGACAAATGACAGCGGCACCCAATGCATCAGCCAATCGCGCCGCTGCGGCTCCATCGGCGTATTCGCGGAAAGCAGGAGAACGAATCCACCCGCAAGCGCCAACAATGGCCCCAAGCGCGGCCCCACTTTTCTCCAGACATTTCCGAAAATTTCCGCTCCTTGGACAAAGTGCTTGCGATGCTCCCATAGCTCCAGCGCCCCCATCCATGCGGCAGCAAGGACGAACGGAAACAAATAGAACAAAACCCGATACGAAAGCAGCGCCGCCGCGAGCCAAGCCGAAGGCAATGCAGCCCCCACCAGCTTGGTGACCGATAGTTCGAGCACTCCGACGCCGCCGGGCACATGGCTCAGCGCGCTCAACAATTGGGAAACGATGATGACTCCCAGAAACCCTGCCGTCCCGATTGTTCCGATATCCATCGGCATCAGAACCCGGATCGCCATCCCTGCCATTACCCAATCGAGGGCGGATACCATGATGGAACCGAACAGCAACGAAGTCGGAGGCAGCGTGTTTTCAACCTTCTTTGAGCGCCTGCGCCAAGCGTTCAGTCCGATCACCACACCAACACCACAGATCAGCAGAACGGCGATTTCGCGCACCAATATCGGATGGATCCAAGGTAGAATCTCAGGCGAAAGCAATAACAGGACACCCGCCACGAGGGCGTTTCCAGACCAGCCCGCGATCATTGCAAAACCCGCCATTTTCGCCACCTCCGCCGGGGAGAGGCCCAGACCGGTGAACAAACGCATCCGCACCCCACCGCCGCCGAGCAGCGTCCCGCCGGCATTCATACTGAAAGCCGCCGCGATGTAAGAGCAGCCGAGGGCTCCCCTGACAGGTATTTTTTTCCCCATCCAACGCAGCGAAAAAAGATCGATCGACGCATTGCTCAAATAGCTCAGCGCGGTGCAAGCCAATGCCAATACTACATGTTTCCATCCCAAGCGGGAGAACGCCGCATTCAAATCTTCGAGATGAAAGTGAGACCACTCGCGATGCAGCGCGATCAGGGCAAATCCCATCACAGCCAGCCAGGCAGCGATTCCCATGCGCCATAGCCAAACCCTCAAACGGGAAATTTCCTCAACCGGTGGCGGCTCGATGGATATGGATTCTGTTTGGCTCATGACCTAAAAACAACCGCAAGCATCGGGGCACGGGGGCTAGGGTACGGCGGCCTATCGACTCGTTTGTCACGGGGCAAGCGTCACCGTTTTGCACGTTTGCCCAAGCAACTTACGGAAATCCGTAATAACGCAAAACTCACCGCACCCGTGGGATTGCCGCGATTTACAGTGATGAATATTTCGCCAGCAACTCCTCCGCTTTTCCGGCAGGAATGCCTTCGTGGAAATCGTCGTTCACCATACAGACCGGAGCGCTGCCGCAGGAGGCAAGACACTCGGCGAACTCAACGGAGAATTTTCCGCAAGGAGAAACCGTGATCGGATGGTGATGCGAATCACTCGCCGAACGGTCGATGCCAGTCAGTTCACAAAGGCGTTCCATCAGCTCGTAGGAACCGCCCATCGCACAGGAAAGTGTCCGGCAAACGCGGATGTGGAATTTTCCGGGAGCGGATTGACGGAAGCCCGGATAGAAAGTGACCACTTCCAAAACCTTGATCGGTTCGATCTCCAGCTTCGCCGCAACCCACTCAATGGACGCTGCCGAAATGTAACCGAACTTGTGTTGCACGATGTGAAGCAACGGCAAGGTGGCCGAACGCTTGTTAACCGGGTAGTGGGAAATGCGTTCGTCCGCCTCCGCTTCCAATTCAACGGTGACGACAAACGGCGGATAGAATGGAGTGCCGGGTGTCTCGTGGGAGGCGACGGATTCTTCGAGAGAGGATGAGGACATGGGAAATTGGGAAGATGGTTTAGCCGCAAAAAGGCGAAAAATTCTTCAACGGTCGCATTCACCCATCACGAAATCGAGCGAACCGAGGATGGCCGGAATATCGGAAACCATGTGGCCGGGCAGGAGTTTCGAAGTGATGGAAAGATTGCAGAACGAGGGGCTGCGGATTTTCAGGCGATACGGGACGCCGCCGCCTTTGGAGTGGATGAAGAAACCAAGTTCACCCTTGGGATTTTCCGCTGCGAAATAGACTTCGCCGGCGGGTGCGTCGATGCCTTGGGTGGAAACGATGAAGTGGTGGATGAGCTCTTCCATCGACATCAGAACGCGCTCCTTGTTCGGAAGCATGCTCTTGGAATCGGCGAGATTCACCGGACCTTCGGGCATCGTATCGAGCACCTGGCGGCAGATGCTGATGGACTGGCGCATCTCCTCCATGCGGATCTGATAGCGGGCGTAACAGTCGCCTTCATCTGCGATCGGCACGTCGAATTGGTATTTCTCGTAACCGAGATACGGGCTGTCCTTGCGCAGATCGCGGGGGACGCCGGAAGCACGGAGATTCGGTCCGGTCATGCCCCAAGCGATGGCGGATTCGCGGCTGATCACACCGACATCGACCATGCGGTCCAGGAAAATCTTGTTCTTGTCCAACAGTTTCCCAATCTCACCGATGGTCACCAGACACTCATCGAGGAACTGGCGGACGGTGGCCTCAAAGCCCGGCGGCATGTCGCGGAGCTGGCCGCCGACGCGGGTGTAGGAAGTGGTGAAGCGGGCGCCGGTGAGCTGCTCGCACATGTTATAAATCTTTTCCCGTTCGGTGAAGGTATAGAGGAAAACGGTCATCGCGCCGACGTCCATGGCGCAAACTCCGACACCCAGCATGTGGGAGGAAATCCGGGCCAGTTCGCAGCAGAGCACGCGCAGGGCCTGGCCGCGTGGTGGCAGCGTCCAACCCATCAGTTTTTCCACAGCACAGGCGTAAGCGACGTTGTTCGCAAGCGGTGCGAGGTAGTCCAAACGGTCCGTGTAAGGCACGAACTGGTTGTAATGCATGTTTTCCGCGATTTTTTCATCACCACGGTGGAGGAAGCCGATATCCGGGTCTGCGGAATCAATCACTTCGCCGTTCAATTCGAGAATGAGCCGCAGCACTCCGTGGGTGGCCGGGTGGGATGGACCCATATTCAGAACCATCCGCTCGCCGACGAGATCATCCGTTTCCGCGTGGTAGCTGTCTGCCGCGCGGGCGGCGCGGGCGTTGGTGTCGGGGGCCTCGATTTCTTTGGTAATGGTGCTCATGCCGGATTTGCCGGGGAAATAAGCGCCCAAAGAAGGGCAATTCGCAAGGGCTTTGTGAAAATTTTCACAAGCTTCCGCGACCGTAGCGTTCGCGGAACTGACGCAGCAGGTCATCGACACGGTCCGTGTCCGCCGCAGCCGGCGGCGGTGTGGGTTCGGCGGGCTGGCTCGGAGCGGCGACTCCGGGCTCGGGACTTGCTTGACCTCCGGATGCGGGAGCGGCTCCAGCGGGAGGCTCAGGCGTGACTGCGGGTTGCGCGATCTGGAAAGGAGAGTCCACCTCGGGCTGACCGACCGTCGGTTGGGCAGCGGGTGCCGGAGCTTGTTGCCAATTGGGCGGAGTGAACGAAGTGGTTGGCTCAGGGATGAAAACGGGCGGAGTTACCTGAATTGGCGAATCCAAAGGCGGTGGAGTGGATTCCGCCGGGGCGACCGGCTCCGCAGTCACTTCCGCTGGTGGGGCGGGAGAAAATTCCGGGGCAGGCCAGGAAACCGGCTCGTCCGCTGCGGATGCAACTGCGGCGGGTGCTTCAGATGGAGATCGCTCCGATTCTTGCGCTGCGGGTGTTGGCGCTTCGGCAGGCGCAGGCACTGTCGGAATCTCTACGGCCGGGGCGGCGACGGCTGGTGACGAAGGAGCGGAATCCGTCGCGGTTGCCTTGAGCCATGCCATGCCAGCCGCGCGGATGAGTCCCCGGGCGTGGGTGCCGGTCTCGCTGACATCGATTTTTTCGAGAACCCGGCTGCCCAATCCGGGAACCCGGGATTCCAGCAGCGCGACCATTTCGCTTTCGGACAATGGATTGAGCTCGATCACCACCTCGGAAAGCCGATCCGCCAAACCACCGCTGAGACGGGGAAGGAACGCGCTTTGCCAAATATCTTGGTTGAGAGAAAGAATCACATCCAGCCGTTCCACCGATTGGCGGAGCGAGCCAAGAAACGACGCCAATCTGAGTGCGGCAGTTTCATCGGCGGAAAATCCTTCCAAATCATCCGCGACCAGCACCACGCGCATCAGCAGGGACAGCAAGCCCAACAAAGCTTCCAGCCGTTCCATCGATTCGCCATCCGCAGGATTGCCACTGTGGACACTCTCCGCCAGCGCTCTCACGCGGCCTGAGTTTTCAATCGGAGTGGCGGCAAAACGGAAAAGCGCCTCCACCCAAAATGCCACCTCTCGAATCGGCAATGAGCAACGATTGGCTAATTCCATGCTGAGGCGCTGGCCAAGCACTTCGAAATTTTCGCGGGCCCAATGCGCAGTGACCGCATTCGGATGATGGAAATCAAACGTCTCGATCGGCCGCGTCCGCAGTGCCGAGAGCGCGCCCTCGCGATCCTGACATGGCACCTCGCCGGAGCCGACCAACGGCTGCAACGCCGTCGCAAACAAACGCCGCGTCACTAAATCCAGCACACACAAACCACCCGATGCCGGCAACGGACGCACCAAACGGCGCAGCGCGTCATCCGTCACCGAAACCGCATCAATCCGGCAGCCAAATGCCGGATGCAGCGGAATGAACTCATGCGTGGATCCCAGGTAATGCTGGATTCGCGAAAGCAAATGCGTCTTGCCATGACCCGCACGCGGCGCGCGCAACAAAATGCAGCGGCCGTTTTTCTCCACCGGCACCGTCAGAATATCGCACAGAATTTCGTAGGCATGACGATTCACCGACTCGGCATGCGCGGTTGGAATGCGACCGAGGGTTTCGAAAAGCATCTGGAACGGGTGATCGTTTGCCATAGGAGTATTCATTCGAATTGGGCGGAGACTGAATGCCTTTTTGGCCTTTCACAAGGCCAGAGGGCGGAAAAACTTTGGCATTCTCCCGGTCGTCTGCTTTCCTCGATTCATGAAAACCTATCTGGTGATGACCGTCCTCGGCAACGACCGCCCGGGCCTCGTAAACTCCCTCGCGGACACCGTTGCCAGCCATGGTGGAAACTGGCTCGAGAGCCGCATGGCGCGTCTCGCCGGACAATTCGCCGGCATCGCCCGCATCGAGTGCCCCTCGGATTCCGTCGATGCCCTGCTTCATGAACTCCAGTCCCCCGGCATCACTGGACTAACCATCCAAGCAGTCCGTGAGGATGCCGCGGAATTCCTCCCCCGCCGCACCGTCGTCGTCGATGTGCTTGGAAACGACCGACCCGGTATCGTCCGCGAGCTAACGGCCGCCATCGCCCACGCCGGAGGAAACGTCGAGGAACTCACCACCGGTCTTGAAAGCGCGCCGATGACCGGCCATCCGATGTTCCGTGCCCATGGCATCGTTTCCATCCCGGAAGACACGGAAACCGAAACCCTGATCACCGCCATCGAAAACCTCGGAGGTGACCTGACGGTGGATCTATCAATCTGACAATCCCGGGGGATTCGCCCGATTCCCGCGCAACCGTCAAGCGCGCAATGAATGGGAAGAATTTGAACCGCCAAGCCGCCAAGGAATAGACAAAGCGGGCAGTTGCATGGAGATGCGGTGGAAAGCGATAGCGCCCGCTTTGGTTCGTCCCCCGACTCCGTAATCGCCCCGACGATCCAAAGCGGGGTGTCGGCGCTGCGCTCTGCCACCGCAATCCATGAATCCCAACACTTTTCAGGCAATCTCTGAGGGGGCCAGCGAGCACCTCACCTGACAGCCTCCATGCTCTCCGAAGGTGACGGTGAGGCGGGCTCCGATGAGCCGGGCGCGGTACTGGAAAAGGTGCAGGCCGATACCCGCCCATTTCTTCTCCTCCTGACGCTCGGAATCGCTTCCATCATCGGTCACGGTGAGGATGGAGATGCCATTAAACACCTTGCATTCGATGGTGATATTACGGGCTTTGCCGTGTTTGAGCGCGTTGCCGATCGACTCCTGAACAATGCGATAAAGGTGAATTTCGGCGGATTTCTTGAATTGGAACCCGACGTCGGCCGCCATCTTGCAGGAGATCCCCGTCAGCGATTCCGTCCGATTCGCGAGGTCTTCCAGTGCGAGGATCAATCCGCAGCGCTCGAGTTCCACGGGGTAGAGGGATTTGGCGAGATTGCGGGTGGTATCGATGGTTCCCGCGAGCCCCGTTTCCAGCCGGGCGGCATCCTCGGCCAGCGGGTGCGACTCGGCAGAGAGTTGGCGGGAAAGCACCTGCATGAGAATCGTCATGCCGACCAATTGCTGGCCGAGTTCGTCGTGAAGATCCTGGCCGATCCGCTCCTGCTCCCGCTCCCCGATGCCAAGGATTTCCTCCTCCAGCCGCCGCCGCTCGGCGATTTCCGTTTCGAGTGTGGCGTGCGCCGCCTCCAGAGCCATTTCGCGCTTCACGCGCTCCGTGATGTTCCGGCTCACAGTGGCAAAGGCTGTTGGCTGGTCCTGCGAGTCGAGCACGACAAATACGTTGAAAATCATCAGGATCGCCTCGCCGGTCTGGAAGTGGCGGAAGCGGATTTCCATTTCCGCCCGACCTTCGCGCATCACTTGTGGAAGGAATTCGTCCCGGATGTAGGCCTGATCTTCCGGGAAAAAGAACTCCGTCACCGGGGTTCGCAATGCCACCGCCACGTCGTCCAGTCCGACCAACGTCAATGCCGCATCGTTGAGGAAAAACGGCACGCCCTCCATATCGAACATCGCGATGAACTCCGAGCTGCTCTCGACAAGCGAAACGAATTTCTGCCGTTCCGCTTCGGCCATTTTTCTCTCTGTCACATCACGGGTGAAGGCGAAGTTGTATTCGCGTCCCTCGAATTCAAACCAATTGAGGTCCACCTCCACGGGAATGATGTGGCCATCCTTGTGCCTCTGCCGCGTCTCGAAACGCATCCGTTTGAGCCGGGCCAACTCCTTCCAATGGCCAGGCCACCGTTCTGCGGTGAAATCCGGGTCGATGTCGGGGATGGAAAGGGAGAGAAACTCGGCTTCAGTATAACCGAGCAGGTCACAGTTGGCTTGGTTCACGCGAAGGATGCGCGCGTCGGGAGCGATCCAAAGAGTGGGCACGGAGGCTTGGCGGACGGAGAAATCACTCAGTTTGAGGGCTGCCTCCGCCGCTTTCCGCTCGCTGATGTCGGTCCGGATCGCGATATACTGACTGGGTTTGCCGTCCTCGCCGAAGAAGGGAACAATGGTGGTGTTCACCCAATGGAACGAACCATCCTTCGCGCGATTTTTGATCTCGCCCTTCCAAACACGCCCGGCAGTGATCGTTTTCCAAAGATCGCGCATGAATTCGTCCGGATGGTAGCCAGAATTGACGATCCGGTGACTCCGGCCAATCAGTTCCTCCCGCGAATATTTGGAAACCGTGCAGAACTTGTCGTTGGCGTACGTGATCTCCCCGTTCGCATCGGTGATGGAAACGAGCACGTGCTCATCGAGCGCCGCTTTGAAGTCGGAGAGCATCGTGTTGGTGGCTTGGAGTTCCCGGGTCCTTACCTCCACCCGCTGCTCCAGTTCGGCGTTGAACCTGCGGATTTCCTCTTCCGCTTCCCTCCGCTCCGTCACGTCCTGCATGGTCCCGGTGATGCGCAACATCTCCCCCGCCGCATTGTAATGAGTCCGGCCCCGGGCGTGGACCCAGCGCACCGTGCCATCCGGCCAGACGGTGCGAAACTCCAGATCGATATTCACCTTCTTCTCGATCGCACGCGCCGCCTCCGCATGGACCCGGGCCCGCTCGTCCGGATGAATCGTTCCCATGGCGGTGACATGGCTGATCTCCGCATCGCGAGGCCGGCCGGTCATCTCGTTGCAGCGTTCACTCCAGACCAAAGTGCGAGTGGCGTGATCCCAGTCCCAGATGCCGAGTTGCCCGGCTTCGATGGCTAGCGAAAGCGTGTTTTCGCTTTTCCTCAGGGCTTCTTCCCCCTGCATGCGACCAGTGATGTTGCTGAAAAGAATTGCCACTCTTCGGCCCTCCGCCTCCTCGAGAGGAAAGGCATAGACATCGAACCAATGGCCATCAAAGGATTTCGCTTCGTTGGTAAATCGATTCGCCTCACCCGTTAAGGCAACTTTGCCATAAATTTCGATCCAGTCGTCTTCGATGTCCGGAACCAGTTCGCGGATCCGCTTGCCCGCCGCATTCCGAAGGCCCGTCTGTTTCTCAAAGGCCGGGTTCACCTTCAGGTAGCGGAAATCCACAGGCTTTTTATCGTCATCGAACAGCATCTCGATCACGCAAAATCCTTCGTCGATGGAGTTAAAAAGAGTCCGATAGCGATCTTCGCTCTCCCGCAGCGCCTTCTCCGCCTGCTTGGGCCCGGTCACGTCGCGCACCATGCCGAGCATTTCCACCAACTCACCGGCATCGTCCTTCACTGCCGACCCACGTGCCCAGATCCAGCCCGGCGTCCCGTCGCTACGGATGATCCGGCATTCCACATCCCAGTCTCCGCCCGTCTCCATGCTTTCCAGAAATGCCCGATCCACCCGATCACGCTCCTGCGGGTGAACGTGGGAGAGAAACATCCCGTAGGTCCACTCCGGCTGCATTTCCGTGTAGCCGAAAATCTGATCGTGTTTCAGTGAACGCCGGGTGGCGTGGGTGATCAGGTTCAGCTCCCACTCGCCGATTTGCGCCCCCTCCAGTGCCATGCTCAGCCGACTGCTGCTGCGTTGCAAAGCTTCCGCCCCACGCTGCCGTGCGCCCATCTCACGGTTGAGCAGGAGCATGCCCCCGCCCAGGAAAACCAAACTCAGCCCGGCACCCAAGGGCATCATCGCCAGGGTCTGGTCAGCAAGCGCTTTCGAATGAGCCCCGCGGATTTGCAGCAATTGCAGTTCCTCATTCCCCATCTCATGCAGGCGGGTCCGGATCGCATCCAAAATCGTAATCCCCTCACCCGTGCCGAGCCACTTGGAGGCGGCGTCAAAACCGCTATTCTTCCGCACATCGATTGTTTCCTCCACGAAGTGCATCCGGTCACCAATCTGTTTTTCCAAAATGGCGACCCCACGCTCCTGGTCCCCGTTGTCGGACACCAGTTGCCGCAGTTCCCGAGCCTGATTCAGCGCGCGGGTTCCGGCATTCCGCGAGCGTGAGATGAAGCTTTCCTTCCCAGTGATCACGTAGCCCCCCATATTGCTTTGTTGCTCATCGACCGAGCTCCGCAGTTCGTTGATTTTCGAAAAAACCTCCTGCGTGTGCCTCACCAGGTCCGCAGCTTCGACGAGATCCTTCGTGCTCCGTTGCGAGAACGCCGCGACGGCGATCAACAACACCCCTCCTGCAACAAAGCAGGCGGTGATCCATGGCACCATCAACCAGCGTCCTCCGGCTTCCCGCCATGCGGAAATGAAAAAATCCGCCCCGAGCAACACCAGCAGCGAGGCCGTGAACATCGAAAATTGGGTGAAATCCATCCAGCGGTAAATCAACTGGAAATGCCCGACGTTGCTGAGTAACGCCGCCAACCCAATGGACACGACGCACATGCCAATCCCCCCAGTGATCCAATATTTGCGGAATTTTCCCGACGAGAAACTCATCAGCCACAGCCCGACCGCCAGTAGCGCGAAGCAAAACGCCGTGCTCGATGCCATGCCGTGACCACCGGGGCTCTCGGTGCGGACGAGAAACCGATTGGTCAGAAAATCCCAACCCGTCGCATATTCCGTAAGATGAACCATCGCGATCACGCCGAGGAGGGCGGCACAGACCCGCGCCACCCACAC
The DNA here is from genome assembly GCA_039925065.1 of Luteolibacter sp. Taxonomy (GTDB): domain Bacteria; phylum Verrucomicrobiota; class Verrucomicrobiia; order Verrucomicrobiales; family Akkermansiaceae; genus Luteolibacter. Next base: position 27,200 of record JBDSZP010000210.1, on the reverse strand, counting down.
GGCCGTACTGCTTCGGCCGGGCATTTGCAGCAGCCACAACGCCGCCCCAGACAGGATAAAACACAACGCGGAGTTGGCAGTCGTCATCACCAGGTCCGCTACGAGTCTAGTGAGCACCGGCACTTCGAATAACCGCCCAGCCAGCACAAGCCCCCCCATCAGCATCGCGACCGCACCACTCCAGCGCGTCAACCAATAGGGTTCTTCCGCCGCAAGAGCATTGGATTTTTCATTCATGGCCGGGGATACCCGCCGGGACGGCAGTTATCATATTCTAGCATAGAGTATAACACACCATATCCAAGACAATCCTTTGTCAATGCATGCAATATTTGCAGGATGCGTGCTCCGTAGCCCAGACTTTCCTGTCCGGGCGGCTTGCAGACCCGACTGCTTCGTTTGTACCATCGACCGGGCGATTTCGAGGATCGACCGGCGCATTTGTGGCATCGACCGCGTCCTCCCTCCTCAGCAAATCTCTCCGCGACCTCCCCGCCTCCGCGTTTCGATCCATCCAAAACTCCGCCCGCGCCTTTACGGTAAAACTGGGCTGGACAGCTCGCGGGGGTCGTTTCACGGTCCGTGCATGGATACGCAACACGTGTTTGCCCTGCGGGGCGGGAAGGCGGAGATCGAGGAAGGCGCGGATTTTGCCCCAAAATTCGATGCGGACGGCCTGATTCCGGCGATGGCGATGGATGCCACGACGAAGGAGCCGCTGATGCTGGCTTACATGAACGAGGAATCGCTGCGGCGGACTTTGGAAATCGGCGAGGCGGTTTACTGGTCGCGCTCGCGCAAGGAATTCTGGCACAAGGGGGCGACTTCCGGGCATATCCAGCGGATTGTGGAAATTCGGACGGATTGCGATCAGGACGCACTCGTTTTGATGGTCGAGCAGATCGGAGCAGGAGCCTGCCACACGGGAAGGAATTCGTGTTTTTATCGCAAAGTGACTGCGGGTGAAGGCGGAGCGAAGGCGAAACTGGATCAGATCGGCGGCGGAAAGTCATTCGATCCGGCCGCTGTTTATGGAAAACATTAAATTTCGAGTAATTTCGCGGTTGCAATTGGGAAATAGATCCACTAGCTCTCCCGCCCCGCGCGTCAGGCACACCGCATAGACATCGCAGGCAGCACATTAATTTTCCGCGAAGGAGGACCCCATGCACATTATCCAGAAGATCGAGCAAGAGCAGTTGAAGCAAGACGTCGCCGAATTCAATGTCGGTGACACCGTGAAGGTCCATTGCCGCGTTGTTGAAGGTGGCAAAGAGCGCGTCCAGATTTTCGCTGGCATCGTGATGGCTCGTGGTGGTTCCGGTGTGAACGCCGCATTCACCGTGCGCAAGATTTCCTACGGCGAAGGTGTTGAGCGGGTTTTCCCACTTCACACTCCACGTATCGCGAAGATCGAAGTGACGAACAAAGGCAAGGTCCGCCGCGCCAAGCTTCATTACCTCCGCGAACGCGTCGGCAAGCGTGCTCTCCTCGTGAAAAGCGCCAACTGATCCGACGGATTTCCGAATTTTCACCAAACGCCTCTCCCACATCGGGTGAGGCGTTTTGTTTTTGGCATCAGACGTTGTTTCCTCTTTTCGGCGGCGGAAGTCCGCGCCAAGTTGCGCCGTGCGAGTTCCGATTCCAGCGGTTATTTTTCTCATTATCGCCGTCATTGGCGGGGTTTGGTGGCATGGCACGAAGGACAAGGATTTCCTGACACCACCTTCTCCGGCGAAACTGAAGGAAATCCAGACCCGGGTGGAATCGTCATTCCCCCAAACGGACAAGGTGGATGACGCGATTTCCGAACCCGCCGTGCCAGTCGTGCCGGAGAAGCCGGTGGTCGTAGAGCCGCCGAAACCAGAGATCGATCTCGGCGACCTGAATACCGCGCCGACTTTGACGCAATACGGCGAGCGTTCGCCCCAAGGTGCCGCGCATTTGATGGAGCTGGCGGCGGCGTTGGAGCACAAAGGGCAGTTCCAACGGGCATTGCTGGCTTGGGAGCGGGTGATCGATCTGGCAAAACCTGATGAAGCGCAGACCAAAACCGCCGTTTCCGCGATCCGGCGGCTGCGCCCGACATTGCCTGACTGGAACACCGATGCTGCCAAAAAAATCCAGATCACCCTCCATGCCGGCACGGGTAAGACCATGGCGAAGCCTCTCGCTCCCGCCCTCGAACAAGCCGCCCACGATCTTGAAAAGGCAGCGGCAGGCATGATCAAGGTCACCACCGAAGTCAGCGCAGGAAAAAGCAACGCAAAAGGCCCCACGCCGGTCGCGCTCTGGCTGACCGGGTCCGCCAAGAAGCCCATCTCCACCGAAGTCCTCTCGTTCACCGTTCAGTCGCCCGAAACCTTGCAGCCGGAGGTGCTGAAAACCATCTTCCAACTCGTCCGCACCTATTTGGCGCAATCGACTTCCTACACGCCTCCCGCCGCGCTCGCCGATCAGGAAAATCCGCAGGACGCCCTCAATTTCCGCATCACCCGCCTGTGCTGGAACGAATTCGCGACCGCTCTCAACCTCCCACCGAAAAAAGTGGAACCTGCCCCAAAGAAAACGGAAGCGCCTCCAAAGAAAGCGGAACCCCCGGCGAAGAAAACACCCCATCCGCCGAAAAAGCCCTAATTTTCCGGCTGCTCAAACGTTTTTCAAATCACCACTGACATGCTTCTCCGCGCCTTTATATTCCTAACCGCAAGCGTCTCATGGGTGATCGCTCAGGAACCCGATCAGCCTGCGGCACCGGTGAAACCCTCGGTCGAAAAAATCGATGAAACGCACTACCAGGTCGGAAAAATTCTTTTCGACCGGAAAACCCGCGAAATCCGATTCCCCGCGAAGGTGAACATGGTGGAGGGATTGCTGGAATTCCTGCTCGTCCATCAGAATGGCAAGGTCCACGAATCCCTGCTGATGACGGACATCTCCCCCACCCATCTCAATCTGGCTTTCACCCTTCTCCGCTATCCGCCGTCACGCGAACTTTACGCCCTTCCGAACGATCATGGCGGAACATCGAACAATTTCCCGGAAGTCCCGGACGATGTGAAAGCCGGCGCGCGCATCAAAATCGAAGTGGAATGGAAGGAAGGCGAGAAGACCCGCCGCCTCACCGCCAACGAGATGATCCAACACACCGTGAAAGCCAGCGCCATGTCCGCCGGTCCGTGGGTTTACGGGGGTTCGGAATTCAACGACGGGAAATTCGCCCCGGAATCCAGCGGCGATCTGATCGCCATCTTCACTGCGAATTCCGCTCTCATCAACTATCCCGGCAAGGACGACGATAACGACGAGGTGTGGATTCCTTACCCAAAACGCGTCCCGGCCGTCGGTACCGATGTGACCGTGATCATCACTCCATTTTCAAACGCAACACCTCTTCAGAAACCATGAAATTTCTCTCCGCACTCGCCATCCTCGGCACGACTTTCGCCAGTGCTGCCGAACAGAACCCGAACCGCTACGAGTCGCTCAAACAGGAAATGCGCCAGTCCATCGCCCGTGGCAACGCGTGGCTGAAATCCCAACAAAAGCCCGAGGGTTGCTGGGATGATGGCGAGCTTCCGGCCTTCACCGCGCTCGCCCTGACCGCCGCCACCCGGGATCCGAATCTGGACCGCAAGGCCCCCTTTCCCGAGCACATCGAAAAAGGCTACAACTGGCTCCTCGCCCAGCAAAAACCGGACGGCGGCATCTACAACCGTGGATTATCGGTTTATAATACCGCCACCTCACTGACCGCGCTCGTTTCCGCCAACCGCGAGAATTACGAGCCCGCCATGCTCAAGGCGCGCAAGCACCTCATCGACAACCAATGGGATCTCGGCCAGAAAAAGGAAACAGACAATCTCAACGATGGCGGCGTCGGCTACGGCTCGAAGAACGACCACACCGACATGTCGAACACCTACCTCGCCATCGAAGCCCTCGCGCTTTCCAAGAAAATCATCGAGGACGGCAAACACGGCGACCAACCGGATCTCGACTGGGATGCGGCGGTGAAATTCGTCTCACGTTGCCAAAATCTCGAAGGCAGCAACGACCAGACCTGGGCATCCAGCGATCCAAAAAACAAAGGGGGCTTCATCTACGCGCCAGGCGAATCGAAGGCCGGTGAGGACAAGCTGCCGGACGGCCGCACGGCGCTGCGTTCCTACGGCTCGATTTCCTACGCGGGCCTGCTTTCCTTCGTCTATGCCAAACTCAGCCCGGAAGATCCGCGCGTCGTCGCGGTGAAGGAATGGCTCGGGAAAAATTATACCGTCGAAGAAAACCCCGGCATGGGCGGACAGGGCATTTATTATTACTATCAAACCATGTCCAAGGCTCTCTCCGCAGCCCGCATCGACACACTCAAACTCGAAAACGGCAAGGAAGCCGACTGGCGCAAGGAGCTTGGCGAAAAGATCCTCGCCACCCAACGCGAGAACGGATCCTGGCTGAATGACAACGGGCGCTGGATGGAATCGAACCCAGTGCTGGTCACCGCCTACACCGTGCTCTCGCTGGAGCAAATCTACGATTCGATCCCGGAGAAATGAGGCGCTTTCTGGCCATCATCTTCCTGACCATCGCCCACCTCTCCGCCGAGGTCGTGGAGGAAGGCGTGACTTACGCGGGAGTCAAATTCCGCGTGGTCCATCTCGCGCCGAAGCAAGTGCAAGTCGCTTGGAAGGATGAAAATGGCATACCCTACCGGTCCTTCGATCGGGTGCAGGCGGCATTCGCGAAGCAGGGAAAGACGGTGAAGTTTCTCATGAACGCGGGGATTTTCGAGCCAGGTGGAATTCCCAGTGGATTGTACATCGAGGGCGGAAAATCCATTCGTCCGTTGAATCTGGCGGATGCGCCGGGGAATTTCTTTTTCAAGCCGAACGGCGTCTGCACGTTGGGCATCGGTAATCTGGCGAGGCCGTTCATCGGAACCTGCGCGGGGTGGCAGGAGCGGCGGGCCAACCGCGAACGATCTCTCGGCCACGAAATCTGGGGCGTGCAATCCGGCCCAATGCTGCTGATCGATGGCCAGCGCCACCCGGCATTCAAGGAGGGATCGGCGAGCAAGCTTCATCGCAACGGCGTGGGAATCGATGAAAAGGGACAATTCGTTTTCGCGATCACGGACAAGGGCGAGTTGGTGAATTTCTGGGACTTCGCCGGGCTGTTTCTCAAGCTCGGCTGCAAGAATGCGCTTTTCCTCGATGGCGATATTTCCCAAATGTCGGTGAATCCGGATAAGCCGGTTTCGAGCAACCAGTTCGGAGTCATGTTCATCGTCGCCGAATAATCCCAATGACCACCCACACCGCGCCGCTCACGATTGCCCAAGTGGAGAAACTCCGCGAGGTGCTGGAGCGGCTGGGCTATGATTTTGAAGCGAAGCAATACGCCATTTTCTCCGCGCGGAAGGGCAAGCTGAACGTGACGGTTTATGAAAAGGGCCCGAAAGTCCTGATTCAGGGCAAGGACACGGAGGACTTCATCCGCTTCACGCTGGAGCCGGAAGTGCTCGGCGAGGCGAAGCTGGGATATGAGGAGATTCTGGAGCCCGACAAATTCGAGCCGCATTTCGGGATCGATGAAAGTGGCAAGGGCGATTTTTTCGGTCCGCTCGTCATCGCCGGTGCTTACACCGATGCGAGCATCGCCCGACGTTTGATCGATTCCGGCATCATGGATTCCAAACGCGTCACCAGCGCCGCCCGGATCCGGGCTCTGGCGGCAATCATCAAGGCGACGCCCGGTTGCACCACAGCGGTGATTTGCATTGGACCGGAGCGCTACAATTCCATGTTCGCGTCGTTCAAGAACTTGAACCGGCTGCTTGCCTGGGGCCACGCCCGCGCCATCGAATCGCTGGCCGCCACGAGACCGGATTGCCCCCGCACCTTGAGCGACCAATTTGCACGACCCGAGATTTTGCAACGCGCACTTAAGGAAAAAGGCCTCACCCTCCAGCTCGAACAACGCACCAAGGGCGAATCCGACACCGCCGTGGCTGCCGCATCCATCCTCGCCCGCGAGCGATTCATCGACTGGATGGACAAAGCGTCCACCGCCTGCGGAATCAAACTTCCACTCGGCGCATCCGACGCGGTCATCGAAGCGGGACGCGCTCTCGTCGCTCGGGAAGGCCCCGAAATCCTCATCAAATATGCGAAATTTCACTTCCGCACCACTCAAGCCGTTCTGGGTACCACCCCGCCGGACCGACCGGATTTCGCCTGACTAACATGCTTAGCAATATTTGCGGAATGATCGACTCATTGATGCTTAATCCTCTACATTTTGAATTTTATTCCTCCATTCTGACGTTTCTTTGCTCACTGGCACGAAAATCGCATCAATTTAGGCGATTTTAGGCGGGACAAAACGATCCTATCAGTTGCACTATCCTTCCGTATCCAAAACCTCCCCAACCGTCCCTCTTCCCATGGCCACCATCACCAAACGCGAGCTCGTCATCAAAATCACCGATCAACTCGGTGCCAAAGGGCTCGAAATTACCCAGCAGGACGTCCTCGAAGTCGTCCAAACCTTGATCGATGAAATCACGGATTCCCTTTCCCAAGGAGATACCGTGGTCATGCGCAATTTCGGCGCCTTCCAAGTCCGCGAAATGAAGGCAAAAATCGGCCGCAATCCGAAGGATCCGGACAAGGATGTGCCGATCCCTGCCCGCGCCGCTGTCAAATTCAAGCCCGGCAAAGAGATGAAGGAAAAGGTCGCAACGACCTTGCAAGTCATCCGCGAACGCAAATAATCCGCGCTCGTCGGCCGTGACTTCATTTTGGAAAAACCCACTTTCCCGCCTCGCTCCCGTTTGCGGGGCGCTCCTTTTCGCGCTCTCATCGTGCGGCGGCTATCATGGCTACATGACCCGTGGCTACTCGGAGCGCGGCCAGCATTACCAACCGATGGGTGTCGATGAAGCACTCCGCTACGAGGAAACCGGCACGTGCTCGTGGTATAATGAGTCCACCTGGTTTGGATTGAAACGCGGCACCACTTCGATTGGAGAAAAAGTGATGCCGTGGGACGTGATCGGCGCTCACAAGACGCTTCCCCTCCCATGCGTTGTCAAAGTCACGAACGTGCAAAATGGGAAATCCACCACAGTCCGGATCAACGATCGCGGGCCGTTCATTTCGGGGCGGTTCCTCGATGTCTCGCCCCGCGCCGCGAAACAACTTGGCTTCTACGGTGACGGCCTTGCCACCGTCCACGTCGAAGTGGTTTCCGTGGGCGATGGCTCTTATAAGCGGAAGAAGCATCACTGGTTCTTCTTTTTCTAAAACCCCGTGAAACTGCTTTTCGCCCTCGGTGCCGGACTCTCGCTTGTTTCCTGTGCCACCCTCGCCCCGCCCGCTGCCCATGGCACGGTCGATCATGTCGTTCTGATGTGGCTCAAACGCCCGGGAAATGTCACCGACCGCCAGACTCTTCTCGCCGCGTGCTCCGATCTTCGTGCAATCCCCGGCATCAAATTTCTCGATTCCGGCACCGCACTCGCCAGCGAACGGCCGGTGGTGGATGACTCGTTCGATGTCGGTTTAACCGTCCGTTTCGATTCAGCGAAATCACTGCACGCCTACGAAACGGATCCGAGGCATTTGAAAAAGGTGAACGAGGTGCTCAAACCGCTTACGAAGAAAATCGTGGTTTATGATATCGTTCGTTAGCTGAATGGACGCTCGTCCATTCTTTTGCGATAGAAGCTAGTGTCAGGACGAGGGCGTCCTGACTCCTTATTTTTAGCGGAGTCCCGCATTATCCATTCCTCGTCCCTTTTTCCAGGCTTGAACAACCCGGACATCCCCCCGCAGACTCCGCCCGCTCTCCGCGAGCGCTCTCCTTATGTCCAATTCTCAAGAAATCCGCGTTTTCGCCCCGGCCACGGTGGCGAACGTCGCCTGTGGTTATGACGTCCTTGGTTTCGCCATCGACTCTCCCGGCGATGAAATTGTCGTCCGCCACTGTGACAAACCCGGATTGCACATTACCAAGATCACCGGAGACAACGGCAAGCTTCCGAAAAATCCCGCGCAAAACTGCGCCGGCGTGGCAGCTCTCGATTTGCTCAAACACCTCGGCATGACCGACCGCGGGATCGAGATGGAGATCCACAAGAAGATGCCCTTTGGCTCCGGCCTCGGCTCCTCATCCGCTTCATCGGTCGCCGGTGCCTTCGCGGTGAACCAACTCATCGGCAATCCTCTCAGCAAAAAGCAGCTTCTCCCCTTCGCCATGGCCGGTGAAGCCTCGGCCGACGGCGCGTGGCACGCGGACAACGTCGCGCCCTGCCTTTTCGGCGGCATCGTTTTCATCCGCTCGAACGACGAACTCGATTTCGCCCAAATCCCCGCTCCGAAAAACCTCTGGGCAGCCGTCGTCCATCCGGACATCGAAATCCTCACCAAAGTCGCACGCGAAATCCTCCCGAAGGAAATCCCGCTCGAGAACGCCACCCAGCAGATCGGCAACCTCGGAGGCCTCCTCTGCGGCCTGATCCAGGAAGATTACGGCCTCATTTCCCGCTCCATCCACGATGTGATCGCCGAGCCGCGCCGTCAGAAGCTCATCCCGGATTTCTACACCGCCAAACGCGCCGCCCTTTCCGCCGGTGCTCTCGGTTTCTCCATCTCCGGTGCCGGCCCTTCCGTCTTCGCACTCTGCGAAGGTGAGGAAATCGCCCACAAAGTCGCAGCGGCGATCACCAAGGTATTCGCGAACATCCCGCTCAACAGCCAATCGTATGTCTCACGGATCAATCCGACGGGCGTCCATGTGATTGGGTGAAAAACCCGCCCCAGACGACGGACTTTCCTCCTCGCTTTCCTCTCCGTTTCGCCTACTTTTACCCCATGTCTTCCGAATCATGCGCCCGAGAAGAAATGCGCCAAGCGCGCTTGAAAATGCCGCGGCGCACGTTCGCAGAGGCGTGGAAACAACACGACGAGGCAGAGAAAGCCTGCCTGAGCTTCGGGAACGCGAGCGAAACCTCCTCCGCGATTGGGCCGAAGCACAAGGTTGCCTCTTCCACGAAGACCCAACGCTGACTTTGGAGCGGCGGAGTTCTCACGGCGAACACGTCGTAGGATTCGACCCCGACAACAGTATCTGGTGGAAACCACGCATCCCGGAAAAGCAGGAGTCGGCGCAGAGTTCGTATATGAAATGCTGCCGTCGTTTTCAGTCACCGGCATCTTCGCACGCGAGTTGCTGCCTTCGGAATATCTCGCCAGAATGCTTCTTCACAACCGCGAGTTCGGTGACGACGTCCGCTTGGAAGGTTATCTCGACACGTCGGAACCGAGCCTCGTCATTTCCCAACCTGATATCGAAGGCACTCCCGCTTCGGCGGACCAAATGTCGGAACAGCTGGGAAAATTCGGCTTTCAACCGCTCGGGAATCTGAGAATTGGGAAAAACAACTCGATTTCCTTTTACGATCCGCAGCGCCGTATCGCCATGTTCGATGCCCATCCCGGGAACTTCTTCCATACGAAAACTCTCACGATTCCGGTGGACGGCATCATCGAGCAAATCGCTGCGGAGGCTGAGCATCAATGGCTTCTGAAACACATCATCGACTGACTTTTTCCCGCCGGATCAACAGAAGCTTGGCATTTCAGTTTCAGAATCCAATTCTAGCGCTTCCCGATTTCCTGATCCAAATTTGATTCTCAAATCCAGCGTTTAAAACCGTGCTCTATCACTCCACCAACAACCCCGCCCACCGCGTTGATCTCAAGGAAGCCATTCTGCGTTCGCTTCCGCCGGACAATGGTCTTTATATGCCGGACACGCTTCCCGTTCTCGGCAGCGAGTTCTGGCAGATCTGGCGGCATCTGAGTTTTCAGGAAATCGGATTCGCCGTGGCGGAGGCGTTCTTTGGTGGCGATGTTCCGCCGGAAGCGCTTCGCGAAATCGTCGAGGGCACGGTTTCCTTCGATGCGCCACTCATCACACTCGGACCGGGCGATCATATTTTGGAACTTTTCCACGGCCCCACCCTTGCGTTCAAGGATTTCGGCGCGCGTTTCATGGCGCGGCTGATGGCTTGGTTGACGCGTGATGACGACCGCATGCTGACTGTGCTCGTCGCCACTTCCGGCGATACCGGCGGTGCGGTCGCCTCGGCTTTCCACAACGTTCCCGGCACGCGCGTCATCATTCTCTATCCAAAGGGCAAGGTCTCCGGGCTTCAGGAAAAGCAACTCACCGCTCTCGGAGGAAACATCACCGCGCTGGAGATCGAGGGTTCGTTCGACGATTGCCAGGCACTCGTCAAATCCGCTTTCCTCGATCGCGAACTCTCCGAACGTCTCAATCTGACGTCCGCGAATTCTATCAATCTCGCGCGCCTCGTCCCGCAAAGTTTCTACTACATCCATGCAGCCCGCCAACTGCCGGAAAGCGTCACTCCGACATTCGTCATTCCTTCGGGAAATTTCGGAAATCTGACTGCCGGCCTGCTCGCCATGCAGCTTGGCCTCGAAGTCGATCAAATGATCGCAGCGACCAACCGCAACGACGTCGTTCCGGAATATCTGCACAAGGGTGTTTATACTCCTCGCCCGAGCGTGCCGACCATTTCGAACGCGATGGACGTCGGCGCCCCCTCGAACTTCGTCCGCATGCAGGCTCTTTTCGGCGGCTCATGGGAAGCCATGAAAACTCGCATCGCAGGCATGACTTTCACGGATGATCAGACCCGTGCCGCCATCCGCGAAGTGAAGTCGCTTTATAATTACGAGATCGATCCGCACGGCGCGGTCGCTTGGCTTGCCGCCCGCCAATGGCGTTCGAATCACCCCGGCACCGCCACCGTCAGTCTGGAAACCGCGCATCCCGCGAAGTTCCCGGATGTCATGGAAGCCGAACTCGGAGCCAACTGCGTCGAAATCCCGGAGCGCCTCGCCGTCCTCGCCAACCGCGAGAAAGTGGCCATCCCGCTGACTGCCGATACCGTCGCATTCCGCGATTGGCTGCAAGCTCAGGCCTGATTCAGTCCGTCCACGATTTCAGCGAACCCCGGGCGCTCCGAAACGATTTCGGAGATGCAACGCCGTTGTAATTTCCACAATTCCTCGGGCCTGCTGGGGCAGCGGAGCAACAGCTCTCCTAGCAGGCAACCGAAGGCCCGGACTTCGATCGGCTCAACGGCGCTGCCCTGCGGATAAAACGAGGCCGCTCCGAAATCTCCCAGCACACAATCGCCTTCCTGATTTAGGAGAACATTATGGGCGTAGAAATCTCCGTGGATGATCCCACGGTTGTGGAGTTGCCGGACGGCCGATGCCAATCCGCGCACGATCCGCAGCAAGACGGCGGGCGGAAATTCGCAGCCCTCGGCATACACATCCCGGGTGCAGGAATCCAGACTCGGAGGGCCTGCGAGGCTCACGAAATCCGAATCGATCAGCGACATGACCAGACCCTGCCTGTCATCGGGATGATTCGAAATTTTTGCCCGCACATCAATCAGGTTCGGGTGGCGGCCGGCCGCGAGAGATGTCGCCATTTCCACTTCGGGCAATCCATCGCTGGTGATTCCACCTTTGAAAATCTTCACGGCGGCCGGGTTGTTTCCGTGATGCGCTTGGTGAATCACTCCTGACGCTCCTTCACCGATTTTTTCTCCAATACGGAGATGCGCCCAGTCGATTTCCGCCATCGTTTCCGCGCATGAAGTTTGCGACCATGGATTGCCGCCCAGCGCGAGCCACGACAAGCGCGGTAGTTCAAACAACCACTCCGGAAACGATCGAAATCGGTTAGCCGCCAGCCGGATCAATTCGAGATTCACGCAAGCCGCCATCGCATCCGGTAGATGAACCAGATGGTTTCCGGCGAGCATTAGCTTTTGCAACTGCGGGCAATTTCCTATCGATGATGGGAGTCGGGCGATCCGGTTATCCGTAAGAATCAACCAACGCAGCGCTTTCGGGAATGCGCTCTCGTCCACCGTCTCGATTCGGTTCGATTTGAAACCCACCATGCTCAGATTCCCGCATCCGCCGATGACCGCAGGCAACCGGGTGAATTCGTTTTCCGAACAGAACAGGATTCTCAGCTTGTGCAGGCGGCCGAAATCCTCTGGCAGCTCGGAAAGCCGATTCCCCGATAAATTCAGCACTTCAAGGGAATCCGCGAGGTCGAAAATTTCACGGGGAAATTCGGTCAGCCCGCAGCTCAGATCGAGGCGCTTGCTGCCGGCCAGTTTGTCGGCGCGGAGTTGGGACAAAGTGTCCATAGGATCAATCCCACCGCGAGGGACGGCCTTCATCCAGATCGATGAAATCAAACATCGTGCTCGCCGCATCCGAGGGCAGGCCCGCCTCCTCCAATCGAAACAAACGCCGCTCGGCATAAGAATCGCGCCAGCCCATCTTCATCATGAAGCCGTTCCACACCTCGATGTCCTCGTCGGATGGCTTGCGGCCGTGGGCGAAGGCCCAGGCGAGGATTTCCTCATCGCTTCCGCCCTTCAGGGTCTCTGCCTGGATCGCGGCGAAATCGACTTTCAAAAACCGGCAGACGCGCCCATCGAATCCCCGGTCCAGTCCCAGCGCCATCACCCATTCTTCCGGCAATTTCCCCTCCGCATGCAGCCGGATCTTGTCCAGCATTCTACCAAAGAGAACGATGCCCCCGACCTGCTCGTAAGGACTGCGGAGACCCGGAATCAGGGTGGGCGGCTTGCTCATGCTCGGACGCTATCACAGTCACGAATGGCATACCGCAATTTTCCTCTTCGCGGTATCAATGAGGCAACGGGCCAGATTTCCCTGTCCAGTTTCGGCTTGCAAGTGAATTTCCCCCACTCTATAAGCTTCCCGCACAGCTTCTGACGAAAGAAAGGAGTGGGTCTCGCACCCACTCTTTTGCGTCTCCAGACATCAGCAGCGATTGCATCCACCGCCCGCCATGACCAACGATATCGTCGCCCTCATCGAGTATTACGAAAAAGAAAAAGGCATCGACCGCGATAAGGTCGTTGCCGCGCTCGAGTTCGCTTTTATTTCCGCCTATCGCAAGATGGTTCCCGGGGCCGATGCCATCGAAACACTTCGTGCCGCAGTGGACACCAAAAAGGGCGAGACCCGCATTTTTGCTTCACTCACGGTGGTCGCGGACGAGGAGTATTCCGATAAATTCAACGAAGTGCCGTTCGCTACAGCGGTTAAGAAAAACGCCGAAGCTCAAATCGGCGATATTCAGGAATTCAACGTCACTCCCAAGGATTTCGGCCGCATCGCCGTACAAACTGCCAAGCAGACGATGATGCAGCGCCTCCGCCAAGCGGAGAAGGAAATGATTTACGAGGAATTCAAGGACCGTGCGGGTGACGTCGTTTCCGGCACCGTCCGCCGCTTCGAGCGCAACGATGTGATGATCGATCTCGGTAAATTCGAGGGCATCATGCCAAACCGCGAGCGCGTCCAAGGCGAAGACTACAACATCGGCGACCGCATCCGCGCATACGTCCTGGCTGTGGAAAACGAAGGCCGTGGTCCTGAAATCATCCTTTCCCGCAGCCACCCGAACTTCGTCCGCCGCTTGTTCGAGGCCGAAGTGAACGAAATTTCCGACCGCACGGTTGAGATCCGCGCCATCGCCCGCGAAGCCGGTTTTCGCACGAAAGTTGCTGTTTACAGCACCGACCCGAAAGTCGATCCCGTCGGCGCCTGCGTCGGCATGCGGGGTGCCCGAGTGAAAAACATCGTCCGCGAACTCAATAACGAAAAAGTCGATATCATCCGCTGGAGCGAAGATCCCGCCGAACTCGTCCGCGAGGCCCTCAAGCCCGCCGAACTCCGCTCGGTCACCGTCGATCAGGAAAATCGCACGGTCCACGTCACCGTCGATGAAGCGGACCTCAGCAAGGCCATCGGCCGCAAGGGACAAAATGCCCGACTTTCCTCTCGCCTGATGGGCTGGGACGTCCAAGTCCGCCGCGACGAGTCCAAGGAAGAGCAATTCAAGGAGAAAATCGGCGGTGCCGCCCATACTCTCGCCGACCAGCTCGGCATCACGGACGATCTGGCCAACAAGCTCACTCTCGCTGGTGGTTTCAACCCCGAGCTTGTGATTGACATGCCGGCCGACTACATCGCTGCCGCCCTTGACATTACCGAAGAGGCCGCCGAAGCAATACTTGTGCGTGCCCACGGCATCGTCAGCGGCTCCGCTGCCGCCGTCTCCAACGACTAATTTACTAACTTTATTCTCACTTCATCGATTTCCCCAACTCTGCAGACAAGCCGGATGCCCGAAAATAGCGATAGCTCTCCAAAAAAAAGCAAGGTCCTCGATCTTCTCGACACGACCAAGAAACCTTCGCGCCGCGAACGCCAGCGCAAGGATGCGGAGGTGATTCCGCCGGCACCGAGCGTGCTCGATGAGAAAAAAGCCAACGCGCTTGATCTTTTCGCGGACGACAAAAAGCCAAAAGTCCGCAAGACCGCACGCACTGGAAAAGCGGTTCTCGGCACTATCTCCAAGATTCTCGATCAAGAGGATGCTGAATTGGCAAAAGCAGCAGCTCCCGCACCCGTTGCGGTCGAAGCCGTCGCGCCAGCGCCCGTCATCGAAGAGGCTCCCGAAGAAGAAATTCCTGACGATCCAAAACTGATCGTCATCAAGCCCCCGATCCTGATCCCTGATCTGGCCGCCCGCCTCGGGCTGAAGCCGTTCAACATCATGGCGGACCTGATCAAGATCGGCGTATTCCCAGCTCCCAACCAACCGTTGGAACCTGAAATCGCCGCGAAAGTCTGTGAAATCCATGGTTTCACCTTCGAGCGCGAAAAGCGTGACAAGGACAAGGGTTTCCACAAGGAAGTAGAAGTCATTAAGGAACCGGAAGCCCCTGTTCAGGAGCCCGAGGACCTCCTCAAGGATCGCCCGCCGATCATCACGATCATGGGCCACGTTGACCACGGGAAAACCTCCCTGCTCGACTACCTCCGCAAGACCAAAATCACCGCTGGCGAGGCGGGTGGCATTACCCAGCACATCGGTGCCTATCAGGTCATGCACAACGACCGGGAAATCACATTTCTCGATACTCCCGGCCACGCCATTTTCTCCGACATGCGTGCTCGTGGCGCGGACATCACCGACATCGTCGTGCTGGTCGTCGCTGCCAACGATGGCATCATGCCGCAGACGCTCGAAGCGATCAAACACGCCAAGAAAGCGAAGAAAACCATCATCATCGCCATCAACAAGTGCGACCTCCCGTCCGCCAACGTGGACCGGGTGAAATCCCAACTCGCTGAGAACGGCCTGCAAACCACCGACTTCGGCGGCGATACCGAATTTGCCGAAGTTTCCGCTCTCACGGGTAAAGGCATGGATGACCTTCTCGACCTCATGGCCCTCCAAGCCGAGGTTCTGGAACTGAAGGCCAATCCAAAATCCACCGCCCGCGCTGCCGTTATCGAAGCCCGCGTCGTTCCGGGTCGCGGCACGACTGCCACAGTCATCGTCGAATCCGGCACTCTCAAGGTTGGCACTCCATTCATCTGCGGCCCATACGCCGGAAAAGTCCGTTCGCTCATCAATGACCGCGGAGTTGCTATCAAGTCCGCACATCCCGGCATGCCAGTGGAAGTCATTGGATTCGAGGAACTTCCAAACGTGGGCGATCACCTCACCGAGATGAAGACCGAACGCGAGGCGAAATCCCTCGCCGCCGAGCGCCAGGAAGCCCAGCGTCTTGTCCGCCTCAAGCCCCAACACCGCAACCGGATGGAGGACCTCTACTCGATGGTTCGCGACGGTGGCGGCAAGGCCCAGCTCAAGCTCATCCTCAAGTGCGATGTGCAAGGCTCCGTCGAAGCGATCAAAAAAGCGGTGCTCTCCATCGAGTCAGCGAAAGTCGAGTCCTCGTTCATCACTGCCGCTGCCGGCCCGATCACCGAGTCCGACATCGCCTACGCCGCATCCACCGATGCGATCATCCTCGGCTTCAACGTCAAGGTTGAGGCCAAAGCCGTCAAATCAGCCAAGGCTGCCGGCGTCGAAGTCAAACTCTACTCGGTCGTTTACGAACTCATTGATCAGGTCCGCGAAGCCATGCTCGGCTTGTTGGAGCCGCTCACCCGTGAAACCGTCATCGGTCATGCGGAAGTCCGTCAGGTCTTTAAGCTCAACCGCGGACGCGTCGCCGGATCATTTGTCACCGACGGCCGTGTGCACCGCAAGGCTCACGCCCGCGTCATCCGCGACGGCGTTCCCGTCTTCGACGGCCGCATGTCCACGCTCCGCCGCTTCAAGGATGAAGTCGAGGAAGTCCGCACCAACTTTGAATGCGGTATCCGCCTCGGCGAATTCAACGAATATCAGGAAGGCGATGTCATCGAGTGTTACAAGCTCGAGAAATACGCGCAAACGCTCTGAAGAAGTTGAGAGACGCTGGTTGAGAGTTGAGAGTCAGAAACCGGCTTTCACATCTTCTTCCAAACTCTCAACTCTCAACCATCTACTCTCAACTTCCACTATGTCCCGCCGTCTTGATCGCGTAAATGAACTGCTCCGCCGGGAAATCGGTGCCGTTGTCCAAAAAGACTACGAATGGAACGGCAAGCTCGTGACCATCAGCGAGGTCGAAGTGACGCAGGATCTGAAGGAAGGAAAAGTTTGGACCAGCGTGCTCGGCGGAGAAGCCGGCCCGGTGATCGCCAAGCTCAATAAAGATCACGGCTCCATCCAATCCAAAGTCATGAAGCGCGTGGTCCTCAAATCCACGCCCGTTTTACGCTTCTACCACGATGCCTCCGCCGTCCGCGGCGTCAGCATTGTCAACCTCCTTGAGGAAGTTGACAAGCTACCGAAGGCTCCGCTCGAAGACTGAGCCGGGTCGCTACAGGCGCGAATGGGATTCAAACCGTCAGGATCTGGCATGATCAAGCAGTCATGTGACCCGAAGTGAAAAGCATTTCCCGAATGGCGTTCCACGTCTCGCCCCCACGCATGGACGAGACGTCCATGCCCCTTATGGGATTGGCATGGACCCAGCGGCTGTTCGGAGAATGAGCGCCGGATCATGTGATTAACGACAATGCAGAAAGTGATCGTCGCAACCGAACCCAATCGATAGCCATCAAGGCTCAGCCACGTGGAAGCGGAAGAACTGCTTGCCGCTTGGATCGACAGGGAGCGGGATGGAGATCACCTCATCGGTGGTTTTATAGGTGCTTTCGATTTCCGGGAATGACCACGGCTGCCATTGGTCGAGTGTGTCGCTGGTCTCGATGGAATAGTAGCGGTTCGATTTCCTCAGGAATTGGAGCGAGCCGTTGGTGATGCTGGCGTGCCACGGATCGCTGCCACTGAGCGGCGAACTACCGCGGAGGTATTCGTCGTAGTTGCTCACGCCATCGCCGTCGGGATCGGCGGTCTTGTCGCCGTTCGAATCGAGCGCGGTAAAGTATCCGGCGCGCCAGGTATCGTAAACCGGTCGGTTCGGCAGGCTGTTGTTGATCCAATCGGTGACGAGTTGGATGTCGGTCGGATCGACCTCACTGCTGCCGAGTGGGGGCATACGACCAAAACCGTTGATGCCAGCCATGCGGTTGAGCGCAATGCTGTGGGTGGTGTCTCCCGGGACAATATAGCGATTCAAAGAACTCCCTCCCGTGTTTTCAGCAACGCCGTTGATGAGTCCGGTTTGTTCGAGTGTGAGATGGGCACGACCATCCCAGAAACCGCTGACGCTTCCGCCGGCTTGGTGGCAATACGAGCAGTTGACGGCGAAGTAGGAACGGGCCCGTTGTTCGAGTGGAAACTGAGTTTCATCCGGACGCACGTGGCGCGCGAGGGTGCTGACGGGATCTGGCGTGTTGTCGAGGAACCCGTTAGCAGATAGCAAATCGAGCTGATTTCCTGCGAAGCTGTTGATGGTGAAATCCATGTTGAGCTGGCGGGTGTTGAACGAGAGTGCGTGCCCCGCCTGCGGCGTGTGGCAGGTAAGGCAACTGGAGCGTCCCGGAATCTGCCAGTGCTGGGTGTGCGGCGTGCCGTGGTCGTCGATGGCGATGTCAAACTCGGTGCCGGCGTCCTCGACGAGGGTCGCTTCGGTCTGCGCATCGTTCCAACGGTAGCTGACTCCGTAACTTCCGGTGTCGGTTTTCACCAGGACCCGGGTTTCGATGCGCTTCTTGGTGGCGGGATTTCCCCGGCTGAGTTCGAGATCAAAATGTTTCACCCAGACCATTCCGGTCGGGTATGTCCAGTTGCCATCCTTGCTCCAGGTCATCTTGCTTGTGGCGTCCGGAATGGTGAACCAGCGGCGTTTGATGGCGTAGTCGCTCCAGAACGTGAGATTCGGCTGATAGGGCAGCAGGCCGGGCGCGGGTGAAAGGTCCGTGAGATCGGAGAACAAGCCGGTGGCGGTGAGCGTGGTGGGAAATCCATCAGTCACAGCGCTGCCGGTGGAAAGGCGCATGATTTTGCCGGTAAGGTAGGCGCAGAAGAGCAGATCCTTATTGGAAGGATCCTCGCCTTGCGCGGAGAAAACACCATACGCGCCGGGCAGGCCGCTCAAGGTGGTGGTGGCACCGGTAGTCGTATCCATCTGCCAGATATGGCCGGAAACGGAGTCGCTGAAAATGTAGCTGCCGACGAGCGAGGGATAACGCGTGCCTCGATAGACATAGCCACCGCAGACCGAGTTGCCCTTGAAATTCGCATCTCCGGCGATGGCGGCGTGGACGTATTCGTAGATGGGATCGATGCTGGTGAAACCGGCGGGCCTCGTTGGTGAAACCGGATTGGTGAAGGCGGTGTCGTGTTTGCCTTCACGCCACACCCAACCATAGTTGCCGCCTTTGACAATTTTGTTCACTTCCTCATAGGTATCCTGGCCGACATCGCCGCCCCAGAGATCGCCTGTCGCGCTGTCGAAAGAGAACCTCCACGTGTGCCGGAGGCCGGTGCACCAGAACTCGGTGCGCACGCCACTCAGCGGCGTGACCGCAAGTCCGTTGTAAGTCCCGTCCCAAGTGCCGCCGAGAGAGGTGTGGACGAACGGATTGTCGATCGGCACGGAAAAGCGGGCGATGCCGCTGTCGGTGGGAATCGACGCATGCGCGTTGGGCTCGAGGTTTCCAGCCTTTTTGTCCACATCGAGGCGGAAAATGCCGGAGAAGAAATCCTTGTTGATCTTCTGGCTGTTGAGGCGGGTGTCGGCTGGATTTTCCTCGTCGCCGGCGGTGTAATAGAGGTAGCCGTCGTTGGGGCCGAAATGAAGGTCGCCGCCATCGTGGTTGGCCCCTTCATCGAGCTGCTGGAGAAGGACTTTTTCCGATGTGGGATCGGCCACCGTTGGGTCTGCAGCGCTCACTTTGAAACGCGAGATGCGTTGGTAGTAGGACCCGGCGCTAATCCGCACGGTGTAGGCGACGAAGAAGTAGCCGTTGGTCGCGTAGTTTGGATGGAAGGCTAGGCCCAGCAAACCGTGCTCGGCATTTCCTCCGCCTTCGATCGTCTCGGCAGGCGTGCGTCCGGCGACGACAGCTTGCAGGTCGAGGAAAACGTTCTGGGTCGGCGCGGCTGCGGTGACGTCCGGGATGTGTTTGATCTTGGCCATGCGCTCGCAAACGAACACACGGTTGGTGTTTCCGGGAATGGAGGCGATGCAGATCGGCTCGGTGAAGGTGAGACCGGGGAGAGCGTCAACCAACTGCCATGTGTTCGCGGGTGGAGCGGCCGGCATTGCGAGATCGGAGTTATTGATCCGGAGCGAGTTGGCGAAATTAATGGTGACGATCCCATCTGCGGTGGAGCCGCTGACGTTTCCTACCCGATAGGTAAAAGTGACGGGGCTGGCGCTGCTCCCGCTGTGGGCATAGAGAATTTTCCCGCCGCTGACGGTGGCTGTTCCGATGGCCGGAGCATTGAGAATTTGCAACGTGGAGGGAATCGGAGCACCGGTGTCATTGGCGAGCACGTCCACGAGGACTTTTTGAGCAGGGTGAATCGTCGCACTATCCGCTACGGCGACGGGAGGTGCGAATGTCGTATTCGGACCGGCGGCTACGGATGCCAGCAACTCGGGGGTGGTGACGGCGCGGCGATGTACGCGCAACTCGTCGATGTCCATGTTGGAATTCGTATCGCCGGACCATGCGCTGCGGCCGATCCAGTTGTTCACGTCGGAAACAGCGGGCATGCGGTAAGCAAGGTCCATGGTGCCTTGAAGGGCTCCATTTCGGTACCAGCGGACCTGGCAGCCCGAAGACCCGGAGGCGCCTGCGCCGTCCTCGATGACCATGGCGTAATGATACTGGGTGCCCGCGGTGGTGCTGCCACTGAGGTCGGTATTCACCGTGGTCACGCTGCTGCCACCAAGCTTGGCTTCCAAACGATGGCTGCCAAGGACAGTTCCGTTGTTTAGGGAGAGCATCGGCCCATCATAACTGGAGGTGGTGCCGGGGGCGGTGGCACCATCGATGATCTCGCCCGTGTTGGCGCTGTTCAGGGTGATATTGCCACGTCCAAAATCGAAGATCCGCTGCCAATTCTTCGAACTAATGGGTGTGAGCCAGATTTCATAAGTGGCGCTGGGCCGCGAGGAAACGAAACCGTTCGGTAAATCCAGATAGGCGGAAATCGCGGTGGCGGTTTGATTTCCGGAAGTCGTGCCGGGGAGCACAAGCGTGGTGCCGGTGGTGGTAGCACCGATCCCGCGGACCGTAGCGATCTCTCCATTACCCACGTCGGTGAAAGTCGTGCCGCTGGCTACGGAGCCGGCAGCAGCATTGAAACTCCAGCGGTTTTCCGGGACTGGCACGGGAGGCAGCGGCTCCGGCGGGCCGACTGAAGGATCCGGACCAGCGACATAGCTAGAAAGAACTTCGGCTGCGCTAATGGCCCGATTGTAGATCCGCAACTCATTTAGCGATAGGTTCGAGTTCGAATCCCCGCCATATTGCGAGCGACCGATCCAATTGTTGACGTCGGCCATCGAGGTGAGGTGGAAGGCCAGGTCCAGGGAGTTCTGAAGAGTCCCGTTGCGATACCACTTTGCCTGACAGCCAGAAGTCCCGTAAGTGCCGGCTCCATCAGTTACCGTGAGAACATAATGATATTGGGTGCCTGCCGCAGTGGTAGCCGTGGAGTCGGTGAAAACCGCGGCGCCGTTGTTGATCTGGCCTTCCAAGCGATGGGTTCCAAGGGTTCCACCGACGTTGAGTGACAGCACCAAATTGTCATAGCCCGTGTAATTTCCGGGAGCTGCCGCGCTATCGATGATTTCCCCCGTCGCCGCGCCGATGCCGCTGGTGACAGAACACCGGCCGAAGTCAAAAAGCCGCTGATAGGCCTTGGAGGAAAGCGGGGTGGCCCATGCTTCCACTGAAATGCTCGATTGGGCAGAAATAAGGCCGTTCGGCAAATCCAAATACGCCGCGATGGATGACGCGGCGGCATTGCCGGTCGTGCTGCCCGGCAGGACGACCGCAGAGCCACTGAGCGTGCCGCCGTTGCCGAGCAGGGTCAACGGCGTGCCGCCGATACTATCGGCGAAAACGGTTCCCGTGCTGGGGGCTGAATTCGCTTGCTGGGTGAAGGCCCAAAGGTGATTCGGAGTGGGAGCAGGTACGACCGGTCCAGGAATCGAGTCAGGACCGACGGCGTAATCCGCAGCAACCTCGGAGGCAGTGAGCGCGTGGTCATAAAGGCGAAGCTCGTCGTAAGTGGCATTCGCATTGTCATCCGCCGTCCATTGGGAACGTCCTAACCAGTTGTTCACGTCCGCAATCGCGGAAAGATGAAACGCCAGATCGCCAGATCCTATCAGCGTGCCGTTCCGATACCATTTCATTCGGCCGCCGCTGGTGCCATAGGTTCCAACACTGTCCTCATAGGTGAAAACATAGTGATACTGGGTATTGAGCGTCGTCGCCTGCGTGCTGCTGACATTGACGATATTCGCACCATGCCATCTCCCTTCCAAGTAGGGCTGATTGTAGTTGGTGCCTGTTCCGAAGGTGAGTTCGAGACTATCATACCCCGAGGTGGTTCCCGGAGTCTGCCCTGCTCCTGTCACGTCGATGATTTCACCCGTAGCGCCGCCACCAAATCCCGCCCCGGTGACCCGCCCGAACTCGAAGAGCCGCGCGTAGTTCTTCGCTAAAATCGGGGTAGCCCAGATTTCCACCGTCAGGTTGGTTTTCGAGGAAATGATGCCGTTAGGTAAATCAACATATCCAGAGATGAACCCGCCCGAGCGATTGCCGGTCGTTCCTCCAGGAATCGTCAGAGCGGTACCGGTAAACGTGGATCCATTTCCCCGCACGGTTGCGGCAACATTGGAAACGCTGTCCAACATGGTCGTGCCCGCCGGAGCAGTTCCTGAGGCATGAGTGAAAGACCATCGGTTGGTCAAAGCAGCATCGGCGGGCAACACCGTCAGCCCGCCGGCAATTAGCAGACACGAAAAGTATACAAGGAGACTCCTCCTTGCTTCAGAAAAAACTGGCAGGCGCATGACTATGGGTTTTTGGGGGCGAATTCTTTACACGATAAAGATTCGCAAACATGGCTGAATCCGAGATCGCATCAAGCAGCAAATCACCGGCAGATGTCCCACATTCGGGGGGGGGGGTACCGTTTCACAGCCACGCCCGGCAATCCCTTGAGTCCGCTGATTTTGAGCTTTCGGCACGAAACAAGCTGAGATAGATTTCGTAGATCGTACACCCAGAAAACACATGTCCACTCTCGCAACCACCGTTGATGGCCTGAATTTCAAAAACCCTTTCGTGATCGCCTCAGGCCCTCCGGGTACCAATGTGAAGGTCATCAAACGGGCTTTCAAGGAAGGCTGGGGCGGCGTGATCGCCAAGACCGTCAGCCTCGACTCATCAAAAGTCGTCAACGTCAGCCCGCGCTACGCGAAGCTCATGGCGGGCGACGGCAAGGAAGTCATCGGTTGGGAAAATATCGAACTCATCAGCGACCGAAAATTTGAAACCTGGCTCGACGAATTCAAGGAAGCCAAGGACGAGTGCCCCGATGGCATCCTCATCGCCTCCGTCATGGAGGAATACAACAAGGATGCCTGGTGCGAAATCATCGAGCGCTGTCAGGACGCCGGCGTTGATGCCTTTGAGCTGAATTTTTCCTGCCCACACGGCCTGCCCGAGCGGAAAATGGGGGCCGCCATGGGACAAGATCCCATCATTCTTGAGGAAGTCTGTGGCTGGGTCATGGGCGCTTCGAAAATCCCCGTCTGGGCGAAAATGACACCTAATGTCACCCACATCGAGGAGCCCTCTGCCGCCGCCCTGCGGGCGGGCTGTCACGGTGTTAGTGCGATCAACACCATCCGCAGCGTGATGGGCGTGAACCTCGAAACCCTCCGCCCCGAACCCACGGTGGAAGGCTTCACCACCCCGGGTGGCTATTCGTCGAAGGCGGTGAAACCGATCGCCCTCCGCATGGTCATGGAAATCGCGCAACTCATCAAAAAGGATTTCCCCGGCCGCTCCCTATCCGGACTCGGCGGCATCGAAACCGGAGCCGATGCCGCGCAGTTCATTCTGCTAGGAAGCGACACCGTGCAGGTTTGCACCGGCGTCATGAAATTTGGCTACGGCTTGGTCACCGATCTTTGCGAAGGGCTGTTGGAGTTCATGGAAGGAAAAAGCTTCGATACCATCAGTGATTTCAAGGGGCTCAGCCTCCCCTACTTCACCACTCACGCCGAACTCGTCCGCATGCAGCTCGCCCGTAAGGCCGAGGAAGCTGCCGTGAAGGAACACGGTATGGTGAAAAGCGATGCCGAGTGGAATGGCGATGACTTCGTGAAGCAGTCGAACGCCCTGTCTCGCTGAGCAGTCGATTTTCCGCGACCAGCTCGGCGCGCGGGATCGCTATTTTCCGCCCCGTCTATCGCATACCTCCGTTGAGCCCAAACCATGAATGCTTCCGAAAACCAAATCTGCCCGCTCTATATCTCAGGAAAATGGCTATCTATCACCGGAAAAACCGGAAGCCCCGTCTACAATCCCTCACGCGGAAAAGTCATCGCCACCGTCCCGATGTGTGGCGCGGCGGAGGTGGATCTCGCCGTTGCGTCAGCAAAAGCGGCGTTCCCCGGGTGGCGCGAGACACCACCTAACGAAAGAGCACAGGTGCTGTTCCGTGCCAAGATCCTGCTGGAAGATGCGTTCGAAGACCTCTGCCTCGGCATCGCCACCGAGCACGGAAAAACGCTATCAGAATCACGTGGCGATCTCAGACGCGGAATCGAAGTCGTGGAATACGCCTGCGGCATCCCCACTCTTCTGATGGGCGAGAGTTTGGAAAACATCGCCCGCGGCATCGACTGCCATACGGATCGACATCCGCTCGGGGTGGTCGCTGGAATCTGCCCGTTCAATTTCCCCGCCCTCGTCCCGATGTGGATGTGGCCGATCGCCATCGCCTGCGGAAACACGTTCATCCTCAAGCCGAGTGAAAAGGTTCCGCTCACGATGCAGCGTGTCGTCGCCCTGCTGGAGAAAGCCGGATTGCCACCCGGAGTCATGAACATCGTCCACGGAGGACGTGAATGTGTGGATGCGATTCTCGAACACCCCGATGTAAAGGCGATCAGCTTCGTCGGATCAACACCGGTTGCTAGAGAAATCCACCGCAAGGGAACCCTCCATGGCAAGCGCGTGCAAGCTGCCGGTGGCGCTAAGAATTTCATCGTCCTCATGCCGGACGCTGATGTGGAGCGCACGGTGGAAGCAGTGAAAGACGGCGCATTCGGCTGCGCCGGAGAACGCTGCATGGCAGGATCCACTGCCGTTGCCGTGGGTGATGCGGGTGAGAAACTGCTGCCAGCACTCGCAGATCTGGTGAAGGCGATGAAAGTCGGACCAACAGACGTTAGAGAAACACAACCTGACATGGGTGCGGTGATTTCATCCGAGCACAAGACCCGGGTATCCGGCCTGATCGATGCGGGGGAACGCAGCGGCGCGAAGATTCTGGCAGACGGTCGCTCAACCAAAGTGGACGAAGCTCCCGACGGATTCTTCCTCGGCCCCACGCTGATCGACCATGTGGAGCAAAGTAATCCGCTCATGGAAACCGAAGTCTTTGGCCCGGTCCTCGCCGTGATGCGGGCAAAAAACCTCGACGACGCGATCACCTCCGCCAACCGCCAGGCATTCGGTAACGGCGCGGCGATTTTCACCAACTCCGGCAAGGCTGCCCGCGAATTCCGCAGGCGCGTCAGCGCGGGTATGGTCGGTATCAACGTCGGCGTTCCCGCACCACTCGCCTATTTCCCCTTCAGCGGCTGGAATGATTCGTTTTTCGGCGATCTGCACATCCAGGGCAAGGAGGGCGTCGAGTTCTATACCCAACGAAAAACAACGACCACGCGTTGGTTCGGCTTCGGTGATGGAGAAATCTGGGCAAAATAAAAAACCATGAGTCTGCTCATTCAAAACGGAGAAATCGTAACCGCCGACGCTCGGTTCAAGGGAGATGTGTTATGCCGCGATGGCGTGATCGTCCAAGTGGGTCCGGCGCTTGAGATCCCGGCGGACGCGGAGGTGATCGATGCGACGGGTAAATTCGTTTTCCCCGGCTTCATCGATCCCCATGTTCATATCTATCTGCCATTCATGGGTACCTTCTCGAAGGATGATTACGTCAGCGGAAGCAAGGCAGCGCTCATGGGAGGCACGACGACGCTGATCGAAATGTGTTGTCCCTCGCGCAATGATGATCCCCGAGAAGCGATCAAACTTTGGAAAAGCAAGGCGGCGGGAATTTCCTCATGCGACTACACATTCCACATGGGAGTCACCCGCTTCGATGACGGAACCGCAGACGCCTTGCGGGCAATTGTCGCGGAAGAAGGCATTTCATCGTTCAAGGTGTTTCTCGCTTACAAAGGCGCGTTCGGCATCGAGGACACGGAACTCTATCAAACTCTCTCGCTGGCCAAGGAACTCGGCGTGGTCGTCACCGCTCATTGCGAAAATGCGGATCTGGTTTCGGCAACCCAGAAGAAACTCGTCGCCGAGGGCAAGACCGGCCCCGAGTGGCATGAACCATCCCGCCCGATCACAGTAGAAGCAGAAGGTTGCCACCACCTGATGACCTTCGCTGAAATGACGGGGGCCGAGGTTTACGTCGTCCACACCAGTTGCATTCCAGCGGTAGAAGCAATCGTCGAAGCGAAAAAACGCGGCGTGAAAGTCTCTATCGAAACGGTCGTTCCTTATCTCACCATGGACAGCAGCTACGCCGAGCGCCCTGATTTCGAAGGTGCGAAATACGTGATGAGCCCGCCGATCCGTGCGAAGGAGCATCAGGATTTTCTCTGGAAATGCCTCGCCGATGGCACAGTGGACACGGTGGGAACCGACCACGCACCCTTCGACTTCGCCACCCAAAAGCACATGGGCCACCCGTCCGCCGACAAATGTGTGGACGCCAATCTGAAGCCCACAGGCAAGCCCGGAAACTTCACCCTCATTCCTAACGGCATCCCAAGTGTCGAGGAACGCGTGAAGCTGCTCTACACCGAGGGCGTGTGCCGCGGTCGCATCGATCTGCAAACATTCGTCCGATGCGCCAGCAAGCGCGCTGCGGAAATTTTCGGCCTCTATCCACGCAAGGGCACCATCGCTCTCGGCAGCGACGCGGACCTCGTCATTTGGGATCCCGAATGGAAGGGGAAAATTTCAGCGACCACCCACTCAATGGCCACCGACTACTCCGCCTTCGAAGGTCGTGAAGTGATAGGCAGGGCGGAGCTGGTAACAGTCCGGGGAAAGGTCATGGTCCGCGATGGAACATGGTGCGGAGAAACCGGCTGGGGAAAATTTTTGGCAAGAAAGCCACGCACTCCATAACTCATGCACGCTCCACTCAACAACCATGACAGCCTGACCAACGAGGATTTGGCGGCGATTCCCACCGACAAGCGAACGTGGTCTTGTTGGAATTACGCGTCGCTCTGGATCTCGATGGCGGCATGCATTCCCACTTACATGCTCGCCTCATCGCTCATCGAAAAAGGCATGAACTGGTGGCAGGCGGTGCTCACGATTTTCCTCGGCAATCTGGTCGTGCTGGTCCCGATGGTTCTCAATGCCCACGCTGGCACGAAATACGGCATCCCCTTCCCGGTTTTCTGCCGCGCTTCCTTCGGCATCCGCGGT
>JBDSZP010000209.1:0-41414 GCA_039925065.1 Luteolibacter sp. | reverse complement strand
AGAGGATCAGCACGCCGCCACTGCCGCTGCCGGCGTTGACGGTCAGGCTTCCCGTGCCGCCGATCGCACCAGTGATCGCGCCATTTTGAACTGTGCCGTTCCACCAGTTCTGCATTCTCACCGTGGTGCTGCCAGTCAGGGTGATCGGACCCGAGAAAACGCCGGAGGTCGTGTTCTGGAAAGCCAGAACGCCGCCAGCGTTCACGTTGACCGCCTGAGCGATCGTCACGTTGTTCGTCGACAACATCCCAAGATTGTTGACTGTAAAGGTGCTCGTCGTCGGGATCGCCGTCGCGGCGGCATACTCGATGACCCCGCCGTTACTGACGGTGACATTGCCGGAGTAGCCAGTGTTCGCATTACCCATGACAAACACGCTCCCGCCCCCGGAGCCTGCCTGAACCAGCGTGCCATTGCCGGTGATCGCCAGGTTTCCCGAGCCAACGAGATTGCCGGCAGCGCCAAGACTATAGGTGGGCGTGCCGGAAGTTGATCCGACATTGATCGTACCACCGCTCGTTCCCACCGTGATCACGTGGGTATTTGTCTGTGCCGTCGTACCCAGATTCATTTTCAACGTTCCGCCATTGAGCGAAATGGCTCCGGCGGTGCCGGTAGCGCCACCCAGTTGGGTGTTGCTGGAAACCGAGAGCGTGCCGCCCGAAATCGTCAGCCCGCCCGAAAAGGTGTTCGTCCCTGCCGATAGCGTCAGCGTGCCTAAGCCGCTTTGGGTAAGTCCACCTGTGCCGCTGATGGCACCGGAAATGGTGGTAGAGCCCGCACCGGAGTTTGTCAGCAGAAAGCCACCGTTGGCTACCGGCGCAGAAACCGCCAGCGTCGCGCCCGACCCCACGTTCCATGATTGGGCAGCTCCCAAGGTCAGAGAACCGGTGCCACTGATGGTCGTCGTGCCACTGCTGAGGCCGCTGGCATCAATACCGCCGGTACCGAGCGTCAGGGTATTAGTGCCGGTGGCGATTGTGTAGCCTGTCGTGGTGAACTGAAGGCCCAAGGCATTGATGTTCGTGCCGAGTGTCACCGTACCCGCCGTGCCAGCGAAAACCGCCGTATCTCCGATGATCGTATTCGTCGCCCACGCTTGATCTGCCGAGGTGTTATCCCATTTAAGGGAAGATATGTCCCAAATGCCGGTCCCTCCCGGGGTGCCGTTGTTGAAAACGGCATCCTGGTCCCAACTCAGGTTGGCCGCTTGGGTGGAACTTATGGAAAGCCCGGCGAATGCGAGCGCGATAAGAGTGAGATGCTGGACGGGGTTTTTGGGTTTCATGGAATGACAAACAACTCAGGGTTTTTTAATCAAACGATTTAAGATTCCAACTAAATCGAAAGGACACAGGCAATGATGGATTTAACCTTCTCGATAAAGGGCCGCTGGATCCTTTGCAGGTCAAGCGAAAGAGCCCGGACACGCGATTGCGTACCGGGTGACAGTCAGATGGGGGAACGCCCAGAGAGGCCGAATACTGCCAACGAAAGTGGCTTGCGGGTTAACCGGATCATCTTGGAATGATCCGGCTAACGCGCCGCAAGCCGTTACTTTCAGTTTTTGACGACCAAACGGGCGAACACCTTACCGCCACCGGTCGGAAGCGTGTAGGCGACCGATACACCGGCGGTGACCGTCGCGAAGCCCGCTCCCGCGCCTTGCGGCACTTGGGTCCAGGTGACGAGATCGCCTGATGTCTGAATCTCGTAGTCGGTGCCATAGACACCGGCGTAGGTGGCTGCCATCGGCCAGGTAACGGTTCCGCTCACGATTGCCGGGTTGGCGGTGAAGGTCGAACCCGTTTGGCCCATGAAGTATTCGATACCATTGGCCACACCATCATTGTCATGGTCTTGATCGATCGTCTGGCCAGGAGCGTAGACATCACCCCAGGAGGCATAGCCCACCGGACCGTTGGCCACGCTAACGACTCCGGCTCCCGTGAAGTGCGTGTTGTCAATGTGAGTTGCGCCGGATCCGGTTGCACCCCAGGTTCCGGGTGCCTGCTGCGTTGCGCCAAAGTAGAGAGTATCGACCACTTCAGTGCCCGTCGGGCTCACTTTGCCGCCATTGATGACCAGCTTGTTGGTATTTGCGATGGCATTGCCATTCACAGCGAGAACCCCCGCGTTGACGATGGTATCGCCGGTGTAGGTGTTCGCCCCGGTGAGAGAAAGAACGCCCGTGCCAGCCTTGGTGAGGCCGTTTGCAGTCGTGCCGTTGGAAATGATACCGCCCACCGTCAGAGTCGCCGAGCCGTTGGTGGTGATCGTGCGGGTCGTGCCGGCTGCCGCGCCGAGCGAAACGGTGTTCGTACCGAGGCTCAGGTCGTTCGCGCTGGTGCCGCCCGACGTGCTGAAAGCAAAATTGCCATTGAACGTCAGGACCGGATTTCTCGTCAACGTCTTGGCCGCTCCGCTGGTGTTATCCACGGTACCGCCGGTGATCGTAAAGGTGTTTCCAGCACCAGCACCGCCGATGGCATTGGCGTTATTGAGATTCAGGGTTCCCCCGGTAAGAACGGCGTAGACACCATTATTGGTGCTACTACCGCCGGTTTGCCCATTGGCCATGGTCACGGTGCCGTTATTGACCGCAATTCCAGCCCATCGATTGCCACCTGTCGTATAATTGCCATTGATCAGCAACGTGTTGCTGTTCGCGTTCACAATAAGTAAAGGCCCGTTTGTCGCACCATTGAAGTTTACCCCCGCGTTAAGCGTCAGGTTGGCACCATTTAAGTTGATGGTCGTATTAGGAGCACTAGCAATAAACATATTCAGCTGGGAGCTGAGCAGCAAGGTGTCGCCCGATGCACTACTAACCGTAAGGCTGCTCCCGGAAGCGCCCGCTGTATAAGAATTCGCAAGTGTGAGAGTTTTTCCAGCGCCCGCACCAGTAATCTGGTTAACGGCGATGGTCGAGGTTCCAGCCGACCCGGTAACGCTGGCTGGCGTGAAGGTCGTGTCCGCATCCGCGCGAAAACTGAGCGTCCCACCATTCCCGATGGTCAGAGCGGAGCTGCTGCTCACTGCCGCCGCAGTTTGGAATTCCAGCGTTCCATTCTGAATTTGAGTCGCACCAGCGTAGGTGTTCGTGCCGGAAAGGATCAGCGTATTTACTCCAAGTTTTGCAAGTATTCTGGTTCCTGACAGGCTCGTAGAATCCAGAGTGAAGTCGCCCGCCGTGGTATCGATACCCACTAAGGAAGCCGCGTCCAAGGTGAATCCGGAAAGCGTGCCCGCAAGGAGGGAATTCACATCCGCCGAGCCAAAGAAGCCCGCTCCGCCGACGCCGAGACCGATGGTGGTTCCCGCAGCAGCCGTCACGGTGGTCGAAGCGGATTTAGCAGCCAAATTTAGAAAGCTCAGCGCGCCCGTGGTGACCGTGGTGGCTCCGGAATAGGTATTCGCGCCGCCAAGAGCCCAAGTGCCTGCGCCGGTTTTGGTAACGCTGGTCGCTCCGGTGTTGTCACCGATCGCCAATGCCAGACTGTTGGAGCCGGTGTTCGTGCCTGTCAGAGTCAGCGTGCGGGTGCCCGTCTGGCTGTTGAAGCCCATGGCACCAGTGCCGGTGAAGGAGAGAGGATTTGCAACGTTGCTGCCCGAGGCGTCGAGCGTGCCGTTAGCCGTGCCGACGCTGAAGAGACGATCCGTGCTCTGGGCCGCCGCACCTGTGTAACGCAGGGTCCCGTTGTTGAGCACGAGATCGGCGGACGAACCGCCAGCGGAGCCTTTTCCGATACTGCTGGCCGTGTTGACATTGGCGAGCGTGCCGCCCGTGTTGATATTGACCACAGCACCGCTGATGGACGTCGCACCCGCATAATCACTGGCCGCATTGTTAAGCGTCAGGACAGCGCCGGTGCCGGAACCGCAGTTGATCGTCATGCCCCCTGTGCCGCCAATCGCACCGCTGATCGTGCCGTTTTGAACGGTGCCGTTCCACCAGTTTTGCAACCTCACCGTGGTGCTTCCAGTCAGGGTGATCGGACCCGAGAAAACGCCGGTCGCTGCATTCTGGAAAGCCAGGACGCCGCCAGCGTTCACGTTGACAGCTTGGGCGATCGTTGGCCCGTTCGTGGAGAGCATGCCAAGATTGTTGACTGTAAAAGTGCTGGTCGTCGGAATGGCTGTCGCATTGCCGAATTCAACGACGCCACCGTTGGTGACAGTGACGTTGCCGGAGTAGCCGACATTGGCATTGTTCATGTTGAGCACGCTCGCGCCAGCCGAGCCAGCTTGCACAAGTGTTCCATTTCCATTGATGGTCAAGTTACCGCTGCCGGTCAGGTTTCCAGCGTTGCCCAAAGTGAGGGTCGGAGTGCCGGATGTGGAAGTAAGAGTGAGAGTGCCGCCACTTGCCCCGACCGAGATCGCGTGTGCATTCGTGTATGCAGTCGTTCCGAGGTTCAACTTGAGTTCACCGCCATTCAAAGAGATGCCCCCCACCGTCCCCCCGGTGCCACCGAGTTGATTGACGTTTGAAGCCACGACGGTGCCGGTTGAAATCGTCAATCCTCCCGAAAACGTATTGGTGGCGGACAGCGTCAGCGTGCCCGCACCGGTTTTGGTCAGGGAGCCTCCACCGCTGATCGCAGCAGAGGATGTCAGCGTCGCGCCGCTGCCGACGTTCCAGGATTGGCCGGCCCCCAGGGAAATCAACCCGGTGAGCGTGGTCGTGCCGCTGGAGAGGCCGCTCGCATCAATACCGCCGGTCCCGAGCGCGAGAGTGTTCGCGCCGGTGGCGACTGTGTAGCCGGTCGTCGTGAACTGTAGACCCAAGGCATTGATACTCGTGCCTAGGGTTGCCGTGCCAGCCGTGCCTGCGAATAGCGCAGTATCTCCGGTGATTGTATTCGTTGCCCAGGCCTGATCTGCCGAGGCGTTGTCCCAATTGAGGAGGGCGGTGTTCCAAGTGCCGGTGCCGCCGAGAGTGCCGTTGTTGAAAACGGCGTCTGCGTCCCAACTCAGGTTGGCCGCTTGGGAGGAATTTAAGGAAAGCCCGGAGAATGCGAGCGCGATGATTGCAAGATGCTGGACGGTATTTTTGAGTTTCATGGGTTATGAAATTAATGGGATTTTCGCTGCATGGGTTTGGTGCAGTGACTTTAGGATTCAACTAGAACACAGAAGTTTTAGCAATCAACCCCTTGATTTCCTTGGAAAGCACCCCACTTCGGTCGTGGGCACCCCACCCGAAAATCCCTTTCAATGAATCTCTCAGACATAAAACGGCCGCCGCGGAGAAACCCAAAACCCCGCGACGGCCAGCCGATGTTCCTACTAATAGAACGATCAGTTTCTGCGTCGGCGCAACAGGGCCAGCATTCCGAGGCCGCCGAGCAAGATCGCACCCGGTTCGGGCACGGCGGTGATGGTGACGTAGCTCGTTCCAACTCCTCCGTTAAGACCTGCGGTCGTGTCGTTGTAATTGATCAGCCAGTCTCCACCCGCATCGTTGAACACGGTGTCATCCGCCAATCCGGAGAAGTTACCCGTCAGCCCGCCATCATACGCGAAGAGCGTGAACTTGTCGTTGGCGGTGTAGGTTCCGAGCTGAACGAGATCAAGAATCGCGCCTGTGCTGATCGAAAGAGCCCCACCAACGTCGCCGAGGTCCGCGAGGGTGCCGCCGCCGGTGAGTTCGTAAACATAGGTCGAAGCGGAACCCAACGTCAGATCGCTACTGAAATTCACAGTGCCGGGTGAATTTCCAATCGCAAGTTGGGTGGAAACCGTCAGTGACCCGACGACGGTGCCGGACCCCGATAGATTATTTACCGTGTAGCCACTCTTCGCGGAGACGTCGAAGGTGCCTCCGGTGCCGAGCGAAACACCGCTGGTATTACTGATGGAACCCGTGGAACCGAGGGCAAGTGTTCCACCGCTGATCGCTGTCGCTCCCGTGTAGGTGTTTGCGCCGGAGAGAGTCACTGTGCCCGCCGTGCTTTTCGTCAAACCGTTGGAGCCTGCGAGAATGGCACCGACGGAGCCATTTCGCAGATCATAGGCGCCACCATTGTTAGTAATTGTGCCGTTATTGACCGCGCCGCCGCCGGTGAGGGCGCCGAGCGAGTTGGTGATGCTTTTCGTACCGAGATCAATCGTGCCGCCGAAGGACGTCAGCGATCCCGAGCTGAAGGTACCGGCACCGGAAAGCGCCAAGGTTCCCGCCGAGACCGACGTTCCACCCGTGTAGCCGTTTGCGCCAGTGAGAGTCAGCGTGCCGGTGCCGCTCTTGATCAAACCGCCGGACTGGCTCGCAGTTAAAGCCGTGGCGAAGGTGACAGATTGGCCGTTGGTGTCGATGGCGACCGCACCGGTGCTGGTGCCCGACGCGATGCGGGCCGAGTAGTCCGCGGTGTTCGACGAACTGTATTGCAGCGCGCCCCCACCGAAGACAATATTGCCCGAACTACCGATCGCGCCGGAGCTGCCCAGCGCGAGCTTGCCGCCATTGAGGGCCGTGCCGCCGGTGTAGGTGTTCGCGCCGGAGAGCGTCATCGTGCCGCTGCCGACCTTGGTCAACGACAGGGTGCCAGTTCCATTCGCGATCACGCCCGAGAAAGTATCGTTCAAGCCCAAGGCACCCGCAGAAATCGTCTTGCTGCCTGCTCCGTTGCTTTGGATGACGCCGGAACCCGTCATCGAGCCGAAGGAGATCGTGCCAGAGGCGAAATCAAGAGTGTCTCTGTTTGCGCCTGTGTTGTTGATCACCCAGGCGACATTCGCATTGCCGGCATTGGTATTGGCAAAACGAACCGAGTTCGTGTTATTGGCCAGCGTGATCGTGCCACTGGTCATCGTGTTTGTGACGTTGAGGTAAATCGAGCTATTGAAGCCATCGTTGCCCAATGTGAGCTGGCCGTTGCCGGAGAGGGTACCGTTCAGACTCAGATTCCTAGCAACTCCCAGATAGATATTATTCGTGCCGGAAATTACGATATTGTTCGCCAAGTCAACGTTGGCACCCGCATATCGGATGTTCAGCGTGCCCCCATTCATCCGGAGTGCTCCACTTCCCACGGAACCGCTGCTGGCAAGGGACAGCGTCCCGGAGTTCAGGTAAGTCCCCCCGGTATAGCTATTGGAATTCAGGAGCCCAACGTCGCCGGGACCGGATTTGACCAAGCTGACGGCGGTGCCGCCGTTATCCACGATCTTGGTCCAGATGCGCCAGTTATTGGCAGTCGCATCAGCTGCGGAAACGTCCACAAACAATTCGCCACTGGCCAAACCGGAAGTTAGTTGGCCAGTGCCAGCCGTGCTGCCGGCACCGTTATTTGTGATCCACCTGCTGATGCCGCTGAGAATCAAACCACCACTACCAAGAGTCGCGGTAGCGCCACTGGAAACGGAAAAATCACTTCGCACTACGAGCGAGTTGATCGTTGCGCTGGTGGTAAGAGTAGTGACCGCCCCGGTATTGTTCGTCCTCCAGTTCTGGGCCGACGCACCTGCGCCCGTCTGGTTTCCGGAGGCCACATCCGTATAGCCCGTGTAAGTGACGATATTGCCACTGCCGTCCACCGCAGCCCAATCCGCAGTGGCGCCGGCACCGCCCCCGTTGCCCACCGTCGCCCAGCCACCGAGGATGCCATTGCTGTTGGAAAGACCGCTGCCCGTGAGGTTGATGGTTCCGGTCGGCGTGAAATTGACCGCCGCCCCGGTGTTGCGGGTCACAGTTCCGCTGATGGCAAGCGTTGATCCGCTGGTGCTATTGGTCCATGCCTGACCACCGTTCAAAGTAAGCGCGCTGCTGATCGTGTTGGTCACGGTGCCGGCACCCGTCTGGAAAATGCCCGCCCCGTTGGTGCCGCCGAGCGTGATAGCTGTGCCGCCGCTGATCGTCACTGCCACCGGATCATCAAAGGTGATGCTGTTGGCGGATTGCGTGCCGCTGACGGTCACGGTGCCGGTCGTACCGTTGGTTCCGGCCGAAAAAAACAGATTATCCAAAAGCGAAGTAGTCAACGCGCTGGGGGCGGCCACTCCCGTGGAGTCCGTCGTCCAGTTAGGAGTCGAGGTGTCCCATGTGCCGGTCGCAGAGCCCGACCCGGAGGTCGTGCCATTGGTATCCCAGTAAAGAGAGGTCGCCCGCGCCGATTCCAGAGTCGCGCCGGAATAGGAAAGGAAGATCAGGGAGAGAGCGAGGAGGCTTGTATTTTTGTGGAGGGGTTTCATAGAGGGTGGAAAAAAGGGTGATTTTAAGGGGTCAGTTTTGAATAACGGTTATGGAATTTTATTGCCCGGGATACATCGGGCGGAAGTCACTTGAGAGCGCCGGAGGTCCTTTTCAGAACCTCCGGCGATCAAGCGAATCAGTTGGAATCAGTTTTTGACGACCAGGCGGACGAAGCTCTTGCCGCCGGTGGGCATGTCGTAAACGACGGAGGTGCCGGCAGTAACAGTCACGGTGTTGTCACCGGTGCCGATCGGAGCTTGTGTCCAGTTCACCAGGTCGGTGGAGTATTGCACTTCGTAGTCGGTGCCATAGACGCCGGTGTAGGTGGCTCCCATCGGCCAGGTGACGGCGCCGGAAACGGGTGCCGGATTGGCGGTGAAGCCGGAGCCGGAAAGTCCCATGAAGTATTCGACTCCGTTTTTCACTCCGTCGTTATCGTGGTCCTGATCGATTGTCTGGCCAGGAGCGTTTGCGTCCGCCCAGGAAGTGTAGCCGCCGACAGGACCGCTGGTCACACTCACGACTCCGGTTCCGGTGAAGTGGACGTCGTCAATGTGGGTTGCGGTCGAGCCGGTTGCGCCCCAGGTTCCGGATGCTTTCTGCGTTGCGCCAAAATAAAGGCTATCGACCACTTCGGTGGCACCCATCGGATCCACCTTGCCGCCGTTGATGACCAGCTTGTTGGTATTCGCGATGGCATTGCCATTCACGGCGAGAACCCCCGCGTTGACGGTGGTGTCTCCGGTGTAGGTGTTCGCGCCGGTAAGCGTCCAGGTACCTGTGCCGACTTTCGTGACGGCCAGCGTGCTGCCAGCACCTTGATTAAGCACACCGGGGAAAGCTTCGCTCAACCCAAGGTTGCCCACCTCAATGGTGTTGATGCCAAGACCCTGGCTGGTGAAAAATCCGGTGCCGGTGAGCGAGCCGAATTGGATGGTGCCTCCGCCGAAATCCAGACTCGCGCGTGAATTGAAGCTCTGGTTGATCACCCATTTCGCGTTCTGGCTGCCGGCCGTGGCGGCACCGAAGCGCGTGGCGGCGGAACCATTCGCATCCACAGTGAATGTCCCGCTGAAGCCGGAGTTGTTGCCTCCAAGGTATACCGTCGCAGCGCCTCCTGCGGCGGTGCGGTTGATGTTGCCGCCGCCGCTGAGATTTCCGTTCAGGCCGAGGTTTCTGCCGTTGGTGAAGAAGACCGAGGTGGTGCTGGCTTGGGCGACGAGCGCATTTGCAAGGTTGCCATCGACGTCGGTGGAGCCGCTGAGCGTGCCGCC
The DNA here is from genome assembly GCA_039925065.1 of Luteolibacter sp. Lineage (GTDB taxonomy): Bacteria > Verrucomicrobiota > Verrucomicrobiia > Verrucomicrobiales > Akkermansiaceae > Luteolibacter. The sequence continues at coordinate 31,946 of JBDSZP010000209.1, read as the reverse complement.
AGCGACAGTGACCGGACCGGCACCCAGCACATCCGTTCCTCCGACGATCACGGTGCCGGAGTTGATATTGGTGCCTCCGCTGTAGCTGTTACCAGAGAACAACGTGACAGTGCCAGTGCCGGCCTGAGTGACTGATCCGGTGCCGTCGATCGAGCCAAAATCCGTTCCCTGAGCGACGCCATTCGTGCGGTTGAAAACCAGGCTGGTGTTGTTGGTGATAGAACCGGAGCCGAGCGATCCGGTCAGGCCCGCATTACCCACTTGGAGCGTTCCGGCGTTGATCGTCGTGATACCAATGCGCGTGCTCGCCCCAGTAAAGATCTGTGTTCCTGCACCGTTCTTGATGATTTCGCCGAAGCCGCTGGTGGCGTTGCCGTAGGTGAACGAACCGATGGAGCGATTCAAAATCAAGATGCCATCGTTGGCGATGCTCGAACTGCTGGCGATATCGCCGTTCGTGGTCCCATCGCCGAGTTGGAGCGTTCCGGCGGTGATGGTGGTGGAGCCGGTGTAGCTGTTCGTCGTGTTGAGCGTTACGATGCCGTCATTGTTTTTGATCAGAGAGGCAGGCGAGGAAAAGTCAGCAATTCCAAAGCCACCGGTACTGGAAATGGTGTAGGCCTTCGAGGAGTTGTCAAACGTCACGCCAGCCACCTGAACGTTGGCGGCTGAGATATTGATCGATGTGCTGCCGGTGGCGTTGTCATTGAACAGAACCTGGTCATTGGGTTGGAAATCGGTCGCAGTGAAAGGAGATGTGATCAGCCTCCAGTTCTTGGTAGGAATTCCGACGGCGGTATTCCACGTGTTGTCCTTGGCACCGGTCCAGTAGGGGGAATCCCCGCCGATGGTGAGGATGATGGAGCCATCCGTTGGGCCGGTGCTGCTCAATGTCGCCGACTGGCGGCCGCCGAGTCCGGCGACCGACCCTCTGATCAGGTTGGAAATGGGTCCGGTTAGGCTACCGTAATTGATGAGAGTGTAAGTTCCGTTCACCCAGACAGGGCCTACCGGAACGTTGATCGTGATGCCGGCTGCGGTAGTTAAATTGCCTGCGATCGCCAGAGCTGGCGTAAAGGTGTCGTTGGCTTTGTTCAGGTTCAAAGTGGCCCCGGTGGTGAACGTGAGAGAACCCGCGTTGAGCGTCTCGGCGGCGCTGATTCCGTTCGTGATCACGGCACCCGCGTTATTGACGGTGACCGCGCCGACCGTGCCATTTCCGGCAAGTGTGGCGGCACCCAATGTCACGGAGCTATCGGAAACGATGCTGTTGACCTGCAACTTGCCTGCGGAAACATTGGTATTGCCACTGAAGCTGCCTGACACCGCGAGCGTCAGTGTGCCGGCGTCGCTTTTCAAAATCGAGCCAGCACCGTCGAGCGCGCCGGAGAGAGTCAGCGCATTGCCGCCGACCGTGGTTATGGCACCGCCATTCGCAATACTGTTAGCAAATGTCGTGGCGGCTGGAAGATTGAGCGCCAAGGTTCCGGATGCGCCGATGGTGACCGCACCTGCGATCGAGCCGGTGGTGCCGTTGCCAATCTGCAGCGTCCCGCCGTTGACCGTGGAGCCTCCTGTAAAGGAGTTCGCCCCGGAAAGCGTCCAAGTGCCGGTGCCGACTTTGATCACCGAAACCGTGCCGCTGCCGTTTGCAATCACCCCGGAAAAGGTGTCATTCAAATTCAAGGCACCCGCAGAGATGGTTTTGGTTCCCGCACCATTCGATTGGATGAGGCCGGCACCCGTCATTGAGCCGAAGGAGATCGTGCCAGTGGCGAAATCCAACGTGTCCCGATTCGCGGCCGTGTTGTTGATGACCCAGGCCACATTCGCATTTCCTGCGCTGGCATTGGTGAAGCGAACCGAGTTCGTATTATTGGCCAGCGTGATCGTCCCACTGGTCATCGTGTTTGCGCCGTTGAGGTAAACGGTGCTGTTGAAGGTGTCATTGCCAAAGGTCAGCGCACCGCTGCCGGAGACGGTTCCATTGAGGCCCAAATTCTTAGCAACCCCCAGATAGATATTACTGGATGAGCCCGAGATCACGATGTTGTTCGGCAGGTCAACGTTGGCGCCAGCATATCGGATGTTCAGTCTGCCCCCGTTCAACCGGAGATCACCGCCCGCCACGGAACTGGCGCCGGCAATGGAAAGTGTCCCGGAGTCCACATAAGTTCCTCCGGTATAAGTATTGGAATTCAGAAGTCCAAGATCACCCGGGCCGGTTTTCACCAAAGCCACCGGCGTGACGCCATTGTCCACGATCTTGGTCCAGATGCGCCAATTGTTGGCATCCGCAGCGGAGCTGGCGACATCCACAAACAGTTCACCGCTCGCCAGACCGGAAGTTAATTGGCCCGTTCCGGTGGTATTTCCTCCGCCATTGTTCAGGATCCAACGGCTGATACCATCGAGGATCAAACCGCCACTGCCCACGCTCAGTGTGCTGCCGCTGGTAATGCTGTTATCGTTCACCACCGCAAGGGAATTGATCGTCCCGACTCCCCCACCACTCTTGGACCATGTGGTGGTATAGGCAGCCCCCACCGCAGTGGGTGAATTACCGGCCTTGTAATTAAAAGCCGTCTGAGTGCCATCCAAGGTGATCGCCGTCGCGGCTCCCGTGGAAACAGCCGTGTAACCCGCATAGGTAACGACGTTACCGCTGCCATCGACGGCCGCCCAATCCGCAGTGGCACCGGAGCCACCGCCATTGCCCACCGTCGCCCACCCGCCAAGGATTCCGTTCGTGTTGGCGAGACCGCTGCCTGCCGCGAGATTGATCACTCCGGTTGGGACGAAATTGACAGCCGTGCCGGCATTCCGAGTCACCGCGCCATTGATGGCGAGTGTGCCGGTAGAGGTGTTTGACCAACTTTGTGCCACGCCCAGAACGAGCGGAGAGGAAATCGTCGCCGCGCCGGAGTTTGCCAGCATCGAAATACCGCTGGTGCCGAGAGTCAATGAGGTGCCGGAAAGCGTCAGGGCTCCGGTGACAGTCGTGCCATCGCCGATCTGCAGACCTGCGACACTGTTCGTTCCCGCATTTGGCTGGTTGGCGTAGGCCGCCAGACTAAAGACCGCAATATCGGAGCTGGTGGGCACGGCATTGGGCGTCCAGTTGGCCGCGGTATTCCACGAGCTGCTAGTGCTGCCGCTCCAACCGACGTTGGAAGCTTGGGCGGAATGGGAGGAAAGTCCGGCGAACGTAAGTGCGATCAGACCAAGGTTCTGAAGGGTGTTGTTTTTGGGTTTCATGGGATAATGGCGGGTTTGGGTTATGTACAACGCGTAATAAGCTCGGGGAGTGTTCTAAGGAGCATGACGCTGCGGATAGCCCCACGGAATTTAACCGTTTAAATCGTTGTTTATCCGGTTAACCTTGAAGAGGGTTTCTAAGCGCCCGGTCCTCCAACAGGTTGGGTCGCCGATGATAAATTCGATACCCAATCAGAATATCACCCAGCGGGACATCGCCCGCGCCTCCGGAGTCTCCAACGCCACGGTGAGCCTCGCCCTGAGAAACAGCGAGTTGCTGACCAAGGAACGTTGTCAGGAAATCCAGGACATTGCGCAGCGGATGGGATATCGGCCGAATCCAGCCGCAGCGGAGCTTTCCCGCCACAAGAAGAATTCCAAGGTGGCTCCCACCCACGCAGCCTTGGCTTGGATCAACGCGTGGCAACCTGCGGAAAAACTGCGGTCTTACCGACAGTTCGATTTCTATTGGAAGGGAGCCGAAGAAGCGGCCCGGAAACTCGGATACCATCTGGAGGAATTCCAACTGAACAACGCCGTCACGCCTGACCGCCTGCACCGGATTCTCGATGCCCGCGGCATCCGGGGAATTCTGCTTCCACCCCATCCGCCGCAGAATGAATGGACAGAGTTTCCGTGGGACTGCTATTCGATCGTGCGTTTCGGCAGATCACTCAAAAATCCGGCCAGCCACATCGTTTCATCAGATCAAGTGTCCAATGCCATGGTGGCGTTCGCCCGGATGCGTGATCTTGGCTACAAACGAATCGGGTTCATGACCAACGAGGACGAAATGGCGTGGAAAGCGGGCCATCTGAGTGAAGCAGGATTCCTCATGGCCCAACGGATGGTGCCGACACGCGAACGGATTCCGATCTGCGTGGTGGGTGAGTTGTCCAACAGCGGGCGCGCCCAACTCGTGGCCGAATGGGTCCGAAAGCATCGGATCGACGCGATTCTCAGCGACTCATCACAATGTCCCGAAATTCTGACGAAAGCGCATCTGAGGGTTCCGGATGACATCGGCCTCGCCTGCACCAACATTCTGGACATACCCATCACTGCGGGAATTAATCAGAACCCGGCGGAAATCGGCAGAGCCGGCCTGCTGATGCTGCATTCCCTGATTACCGACAACGCGCGTGGCATCCCGCCGATGTTAACGCAGATGCTGGTGCAGGGCACATGGATCGACGGCGGCTGTCTTCCGCCCAAGACTTAGCGCTTCACTCGCGATTGCGGGTTGCGATTCACCGGAATAGGAGGTTTCGTAGCGCAGTTGCTATGTCCGAAGACCTGCCATCGATCACCCAGCGGGACATCGCCAAAAGGCTGGGAATTTCAAATGCCACCGTGAGCCTTGCGCTGCGAGACAGCCCCCGCATTATGGAATCGCGCCGCAAGGAGATTCGGGAGGCGGCAGAGCAGATGGGATACCGTCCGAATCCAGCCGCAGCCACGCTGGCCTATCAGAAACGAACATCCAAGCAAGTTCCCATACAGGCCTCCATCGCGTGGATCAATCCCTGGGAAAAACCCGATGAGCTCAGGAAAATCACGTTTTTCGATGAATACTGGAAAGGGGCCAACGCCTGCGCGGAGAAATTCGGCTACCGGCTGGAGGAATTCGCCCTAGCGGAACTATCCGCCCCCAGGATTGAAAAAATCCTGACCGCACGGGGAATCGAAGCGATCCTGCTGGCCCCCCAGCACTTCCGGCACAGTATCGATTTCAGAGGATTTCATTGGGAGAAATTCTGCGCCATGCGCACCAGCCGCCAACCGGTCGAGCCAGCCCTTCACGTGGTCACTACCGACCAAGCGGCAAACGCGATGCTGGCCATCGATCGAATGCTGGCAAAGGGCTACAAAAGGATCGGATTCATCAACTATGTCAAAACCCTCGGAGACCGCATCTGGCGCTTCGAAAGCGGTTATCTGACCGTCCAACAGGAACTTCCGAAAGAAAACCGGCTGCCGGTCTATCGCTTGGATCTTCTGGACCCCGACAGCCGGGCAGGACTCGCGAAATGGATCAAACAGCACCGCCCGGACGCATTGCTGACGGTTCACGTCGACATTCAGGAAGTTCTCGAATCGCTCGGTTACCGCGTGCCGGACGACATCGGCCTGGCGACTGTGAACACGCTGGATTGCCACATTGAAGCAGGCATTGACCAAGTTCCCTCGGAAGTCGGCCGCTGCGCCGTGTTAAAACTGCTATCCCTCCTGCATGACAACGACCGCGGCATCCCCGAGTACATGCGTGAGACCTTGATCAAAGGCCGATGGTTCGATGGCCCCACGCTGTCAGACCGCCACTGAGCCCGGAAAAAACAGGTTAAAACCAGAAACCTGCGCGGCTTTGGTCTGCTGGAGCAGAACCCGGAGGTGCCAAGATTCCAACTCAGCCTCGCCATATAGCCACGCCGCCGCGCCCGCCCGGAGGTCCGGTGCGGGATCGAGCGCGAGAGCATCGTAAGCCGGATCGATCACGGCGAAACGCGACAGCTCATGAGCCCGCGATAGCGGGGCTGTCGAAGTCGGTTCGGAAGCCGCGCCAATGCTGACGGCGGCCAGAAGGAGGGGCAGCAGAGAAGGACGTATCACTTGGCGCCGGCTTGGGAGGAGCGGAGTTCGATGCGATATTTGCCTGGCGAAGCGCGGAGGTGGACGCGGTCGGGGCCGGTGGCGACGAGGCTGACGGGCGAACCGGAGGCCGGAATGGGGGCGCCGTTGAGGAGGATCGAAGTCGGGGGCGTGCCTACGACCGGCACGGGAAGGAACAACTCGGCGGTGGTGCCGGCGGGCGAATCGAGTTCGAGCGTGAACTGGTCGTCGGTGCGGAGGAGTTTTATCGAGATGCGGCCGGCAGCGCTATCCACCACCGACTCAACGTGGCGAAGCGAGCCCAGTTGCGGGCGAATTTGATAACGCGTCCAACCCGCCTCGACCGGGGAAAGTCCGGCGACGTATTGGGAAAGAAGAGTGAGCGGGCCGCCAGTCCAGGAGTGGTTGAGCGTGCTGGAACCGGGCTTGGCGCGGCGGGTCGTCCAGAGCTCGGGCAGCGTGGAATTCTCGTCGGCGACGATGCCGGCGTAGCGGTCCTTCAGGCGCGCGAGGAAGGCTTCGGGGGCGTCCATGAGCAGGAGCGACTCAAGGACGTATTTCTCCATGTAGGGGCTGGCGTATTTCGTCTGCGCGAGGACCCGTTTGATCGCGGGATATTTGTCCGGTCCGGCGATGCCGGCGACGACGGCGAGACCATGCCCGCGGTCATCAGTTTTGCCCGTATAACCGGGGGAACGATAAACCTGGGCGTTGGCCTGCCAGCAAAGGCGGTTGGTGGCGTCGATCACGCGTTGGCGCGTGACGAGATAGGCGTCGGCCTCGGAGGTTTTACCAGCGAGGCGAGCGAGGTTCGCGGCGCCTTCGAGAGCGAGGCAATACCAGCCTTGGTCGAGGAGGCGAGCGTCGATTTCATTGCCCCAGTCGGCCCAGTCCCAGCCGCCCTTGCGATGCTCGACGAGGCCATCGGCGTCGAGATGCCAGAGCGCGAGGTAGGTGCGGACATGCGAATAAGCCGCAACGGCAGTCGCCCGGTCTCCGGATTGAAGGTAGTAGGTCCAGAAACCGTAGCGGCCGACGCTGGCAAGCATCTGCTGGGTGAGCTCTTTGTCCCAGCTGCCGGCGGGAATCGGGGAGAAGAGGGCACCGTCGGGTTTTTGCCAGGCGCAGAGTTCGTGGATGGCCTTGGCGGCTAGAGGCGTGGCTGCAGGTGAAAAGGCGTAGAAGGACTGGCCGATCTGGAGGACGGCATCGCCCCACCATTGGGCGCGTTCGCGGTCGGGGCAGTCCATGAACGTGTCGCGCATGGTGACAAGAAGCGTGCGGCGGGACTTTTCCCACAGATGATCGAGAAAGGGATCGTCGGAGGAGAAGGCTCCCGTGAAGCCGGCGTTGTAAGCGGTTTCCCGATACTTGAGGGCGTGGATGGTGACGCCGGCGGGAATGGTATAGCAGACCTCTTCGCCGTTCATCCAACCGAGGGACTCGTGCGACTGGCGACCGGTCCGGGCGACGTATTCGGCATGGATGCTGTCGCCACCACCGGCGCGGTAGTGGTCGGTGCGGATGTCGATGACCGCTCCATCGGGGGCCTCGACGTCGAGCCAAGGCGTGATCTGGGCGTTGTAGGGGAGGCGGGCGACCAGGGTTTCGCCCTTCGAAATCCGGGGGAGCGGCGCACCGTCGATGGAGACGTAGTCACGCAGGCCGGAGTCGCTCCACTGCGGGGTGGGACGCGGTAGGAGCTTGCCCCACGGCGCGGCGCCGGCGGAGGCGACGACCCGGGCGGAGGAGAAGGCGGAGTCGGCAAGGGTTTGGCGGGCGTCGTAGCGGAGCGCGGGCTCGGCGAGGCGGAAGTTGGGTTTGCCGTTTTGAGCGGTGCCCCAAGCGGGATGAAGGGCGGCTCGCCAGGAGCCATCGGTGGCGAGAAGTACAGCACCGTTGGGCGCGCGGAGTTCGAGGAGGAAGCCGGCGCGTCCGCTGTTCTTGTGGGAGAAACCGTCTTTGCCGAAGAACCAGACGAGGGCCTCGATCTTGTTTTCCCCGGGCTGGAGGTCAGCGGTGAGGTCGAGCGTGTCGCAGTAGGTGTCGGTCGGGGTGGGACCGCGCTTGAGGCCGCCCTCGAAGACCGCCAGCCGACCGTTGACGTAAAGCCAGTATTTGGTGTCGGCGGCGACGCGAGCTTCGACACGCGCCGGCATGGTCGAGAGCGAGAAGGTGCGCCGGAAGACGGTCCACGTGTTGGGCGTGGAGGTGTCGTCGGCGGCGATCCAGAAGGCTGTTTCGGCGGAAGCTGCGGAACAGTGCGCCATGAATATGAGAGCAAGGAAGAAAAGGCGAGGCATGAAGAAGGTCTTTGATTGTTTGTCAGGCTTTACCGCCAAACGGCAGGCGAATCTGCTCGCAAGATGGTTGGGCCGACCATGGCGGCTGATTATATGGGTCGGTGCAGCGTCACAACCCGCTCAGCACGGTGCAAGTTTGGCGGTGACGCTTTGGTTGGGCGATACGGAAATCAAGGTCCACTGAGTCGAATACCGACACCTCACCGAAGTTCTATCATACGGACGACGCTCACACTGGTAATTTACAGAATGGCCATCCATGCTCGGAGCCCGACGGGCGCTACCCTAACATGATTTATAGCGGCTTAAGGCCTCGCGAGCACAGTCCCGCGATTCCGCTAGGGTTCTATCACGAAAACAATCAGCCCAATCAGGACCGCGCCATCTTCCAATCGCTGAAACGCCCGGCGTCGTCGGTGGGAGAGAGGCCGTTATTGGCAAAGGCGGCACTCTGGAACATCGGCCCGCCATCATGATCAGGGTTATCGGCACACATCACCTTCATTTCGTGCTGTTTCGTGAATTCCGTGGTTTCCATTTCGAAATACAGGATAAACGCGATGATTCATCGTGGATTCATGATCCGGATGGTATTAGATCACGCCGATGCGACTCCTGATTGCCGATGACGAACCCGACCTGCTCCGCGCCCTGTGCCAAACGATGCGAGAGGAGGGCCACGCTGTGGACGAGGCTGCCGATGGCCCGGAAGCCCTCTACAAGGCTACCGAATGGGATTACGACGCCATCATCCTCGACGTGATGATGCCGGGTCTCGACGGCTTCGAAGTGTTGCGCCGCCTGCGGAATATCAAAAAGACACCGGTGCTCATGCTCACCGCCCGGACCAAGGTGAACGACCGCGTTCACGGCCTCGACTCCGGAGCGGACGATTACATTTCGAAACCGGTCGATCTGGTCGAGCTCGCCGCCCGTGTCCGCGCCATCATCCGTCGATCGCAGGGTGATGCGAGTTCCGTCATTACGATCGGCGATGTGGCCGTCGATACCGCCGCACGCCGTGTGACGAAGGACGGCGAGCCGGTTCCTCTCACCGGCGGCGAGTATCCATTGTTAGAATTTCTCGCCCTGCGTCGTGGAAAAACCGTCACCCGCACTGATCTCTACGATCATCTTTACGACGAGAACGACACCCCGCTCTCCAACATCATCGACGTGCAGGTTTCCAATCTCCGCAAGAAGTTCGGCTCTACTTTCATCACCACGCACCGGGGTTTGGGCTACAGCATCGACACATGACCTTCCGCAAGTCCATCCGTTGGCGAATCCAGGCGTGGCACGGGTTGCTGCTGCTAGGGATGACCACCGCGTTCGCGGTGACGGCCTGGCGCTTGGAGCGGGCGAACGCATACCGCCGGTTCGACGATGACTTGAAAAGCCGGCTCGGGGTCTTGGGCAGCGCTTTGGAGCGTGGCGGCCCCCGCCGGGGTCAGGGCGGTGATCCTCGTGGCGGTGGCCCGGACGATGACCTTGGAGGCGAGCTTCCTGACGGCCCGCCGGACGAACTTCCGCCACCACCCCGCCGCCCGGGCGGTGGACCGCCTCCCGCTTTCAGCGCCCCTGAAGTGACGGCCATGTTCAAGCCGGACGAAGCGGTGCCGTTCTACTATCAGGTTTGGACTCGCAAAGGAGAGCCGTTGACGGGGTCGAGCGCCGCGCCGACGGGAATCATCCGCCCCTCGGGTGGTTCGCTGGACCCGAAATCCCGCGTCCGGGATGGATTCCGTGAGTGTTACCATTTCACCCCACCGGGCGAATGCATCCTGGTCGGTCGCTCGTCCGCTCTCGTGGATCAGACGATGCGGGACTTTGCTTTCAAGACAGCGGGCATCGGTGGCGGTTTGCTCTCCGTCGGCCTCGCCGTCGGATGGTGGATTTCGTCGCGGGCGTTGCGGCCGATTTCCGCGATCAGCGCCGCCGCCGCACGGATCTCCAAAGGCCATCTCAAAGAACGCATTGAGACCTCGGAAACCGAGAGTGAACTCGGCAAACTGGCGTCATTGCTAGATGACACTTTCCGACGGCTCGATGCGGCTTTCGATGAGCAGGCGCGTTTCACTTCGGATGCCGCCCACGAACTACGTACCCCAGTATCGATCATCCTCGCACAGTCGCAGCTCGCATTGTCCCGCGATCGCGAACCGGCGTTTTACCGCGAAACGATCGAGGCCTCCCTGCGCGCCGCCCGGCGGATGCAGGGGCTGATCGAGTCGCTGCTTCAACTCGCGGTCCTCGATGCCGCAGCGGGCAATGCCGAGTTTCATCCGGGCGACCTGTCAAAGCTGGGAGACGAGCATCTTCCGGCGCTACGCGTGCTCGCTGAGGAAAAGGGCTCCGTCATCGTGGCGAATCTCCAGTCCGCGTGGTGCAGGATGAACGCGGAGCAGGTCGGACAAATCCTCGACAATTTCGTTAGTAACGCAGTGAAATACTCGCCAGCGGGGTCCGAGATCCATGTCACAAGCGGAGTCCGCGACGACCGTGCTTTCCTCTCGGTGCGCGACAATGGGCCGGGCATCGCCGCAGAACACCAGCCGCATGTGTTCGAGCGCTTCTACCGCACCGACAGCTCGCGCAGCAGTGCTACCGGCGGCACCGGACTCGGACTTGCCATCTGCAAGCGCATCGCCGATGCCCACGACGGCACGCTTTCAGTCCAGAGTGAGGAAGGAAAAGGCAGCATTTTTATCTTCGATCTGCCCTCATTCGCGTTGGGTTCATGATGGCTTTGCAAGAACGGGAGCATTCAACTACGCTTTTCCTGCTGTCCCTCCTTCTCGCCAATGGCCAGGCGGATACGAACTCACGAGCTGGCACATCGAAACGCCGGGAAATACGCGCACAGTATCCACTCGTTTTGAGGTTTTCAAAACGCACCAGCAGATCTTACTACTGACTCTTTTTTATTTCGGAAAAGCGGTCATTCACGTTAGGTTAATGACCGCACAGTTAGCACTGTGGGTATGACACGCCCATTCATCTCGCAGCCCTTGCTGCTCACCGCTGTTGCCCAGGCCGATCCGCAGCCCACCTCGTGGCTCAGGCAGAACTCGGGGAGATACTCTCGGGTCTCCCCCACAGCGAAGCGCACCAGCGGCATTTCCACCAGCCGCTAACACCCCCACCACCAACACCCATGAACACACAAACCGCCACCGGCCCTGTCGCCGCCGCCATCCGTCTCTGCATGGAAACCTATTTTCCGCAGCACTGCCCCGCCGACGAGCCAGCCGCCCCCGGCGAGGACACCCGCCGCTTGCCCTCCCCTACAACGCCGCCAACAGAGTGACCGTTTCTTACGAGGGCAACGGCTCCGCTGCGCGAACCGAGTTTTTATTTCGGAAAATCGGTCATTCACGTTGGGTTAATGATCGGTTTGGCAGGATGGCGGCATGTTCACCACCCTTACGTTTCCTGCTTTCATCGCGCTGACCCTGACCGCGTTGGCTCCTGCTGCCTCTGCGGCGTCGTTCTACTGGGACGGCAACGATAGCACTTCCTCGGCCAATGGCGGCGCGGGAACGTGGGACACCGTTTCCACCAATTGGGACACGGCGAATACCGGCGGCTCGAATATCGCGTGGGGCAATACCACCGATGACACGGCTGTTTTCGGCAGCTCTTCGGGAACGGTCACACTCGTCACTGCAGGAACACCGGGTGGCACGGTTTCGCTGGGCGGGCTGGTGCTCAACAGCGGAAACTATCTGATCGGCAACGTCGCTGGAAACGGCACGCTCGATTTCGGCGGGGTCACCGGCACGATCAATAGTTCGTCGCAATCCACGGGCACCAGCAACACCATCAACAGCAACCTCTCGGGGTCCGGCTCACCAAGCGTGACGATTGCGGCGAACGGCGATATGACCGCGACCGGCAACTCGGCCAGTGGCAAGCTCACCCTCGCCGGTACGAACACCGGGCTCACCAATGGAATGACGATCACTGCGGGTCTGGTGGCGTTCAACAGCGCCGCGGCGGCGGGCAGCGGGCCGATCACCCTCAATGGGGGCGGCATCGTGGATCCCAACGCCGGAACCCAGACTCTCGCCAACGCGGTGTCCCTGAATGGCACCAGCGTCCTGCGGGTCTACAATGGCAACACCCTTGCCCTGAGCGGCGTGGTCAGCGGCAGCGGCTTCCTTTTCAAGACTGACTCTGGCTCGCTGACCCTCTCCGGCGCCAACACCTACACCGGCCAGACAAGGATCGGTTCGGGCACGATCAACGTTGCGTCCTTCAACAGCGTCAACGGCGGCACGCCGCTGCTAGCGGCCAGCAACCTCGGTGCTCCGACCACCGTTACGGATGGCACCATCGTGCTGGGCAGCAACACCAGCGCGGGCACGTTGAACTATACCGGCAGCGGGGAAACCACCGACCGCGTGTTGGAAATGGCGAGCACCAGCGTCGGACCCTTCTTGAACGCCAGCGGCACCGGTCTGCTGAAATTCACCAGCGCTCTCACCAACACCGGCCTTGGCAGCAAGGTCATCACGCTGCAGGGCAATACCACCGGCGAACTGGCCGGGGCGATCAGCGATGGCGCTTCAGGAAGCACGGCGGCAACGGTGGCATTTTCGAGCGGCGCCACCAGCGTCACGCTTGCTTCCGTCGATGGCGTGGGCGTGGGCAGTACGATCTCCGGCACCGGTATCGGCGCGGGCACCACGGTCACCGCGATCAATACCACCAGCCGTGCGGTGACGATCAGCCCGGCCGCCACCGGCGCGGGTGCCGCCGGCCAGGCGATGACGGTCTCCGGCGTGATGAACATCACCTCGGTTCTGAAGACCGGCAGCAGCAGTGGCAGCAACTGGACGCTTTCCGGGGCGAGCACCTACGCCGGTCAAACAAAGGTTAATGGCGCCATCCTGACGGCCACCTCGCTCAACAGCGTGAATGGCGGCACGCCTTTGTTGGCGGCCAGTGCCCTCGGTGCGCCCACCACCGTGGCGAACGGCACGATCACCCTCGGAGCCAGCACCACCGGCGGCACGCTGGCCTACGCCGGAAGCGGGGAAACGACCGACCGCGTTCTGGACATGGCGGGCTCCACCGGCGCGCCCGGGGTGAACCAGTCCGGCACCGGCTTGGTGAAATTCACCTCCGATCTCACCACCAGCGGGGTGGGCAGCAAGGTGCTCAGCCTGGGCGGCTCCACCACCGGCACGGGCGAAATCAGCGGCGTCATTTCCAACGGCGTTTCCGGAACCACCCAGATGATCAGCGGTCTATCCAGCGGAAGCACCACCGTTTCGCTGTCCTCGGTGGACGGCATCACCGTGGGCAGTAGCATTTCCGGCACCGGACTGGCGGCGGGCACGACGGTCACCGCGATCAATACCGGCACCCGCGTGGTGACGATCAATCCGGCGGCGACCGGCAGCGGCACGAACGGCCAGCAAATGACGGTCTCCGGCGTGGTGAACCTCACCGGCGTGGCGAAAAACAACAGCGGCACGTGGACTCTATCCGGCGCGAACACCTACACCGGCGTCACCACCATCAGCGGCGGCACCCTGATGTTCCCGAAACAGTCGACACTCTATCAGGGCAACCCTGCCGCGTGGACCACTTCCAATATCGTGGTAAACTCCGGTGGCACGCTCGGCTTGAACGTGGGCGGCAGCGGCGAATTCACCGCCGCCGACGTCGCGTATTTCGATACCCTCGGCTCGTCCACCGGCGGATTGAAAACGGGTGCCTTCCTGGGGATCGACACCACCAATGCCGGCGGTACCCTTACCTATTCCAGCAACCTCATCAACGCCGGCACAGCAACCTCCACCGGCCTCGCGAAGCTCGGCACCGGCACGCTCGTGCTCACCGGCACGAATACCTACACCGCAGGCACCCGCATCGACGGCGGCATGCTGTCCATTTCCTCGTCCACAGCGCTGCCTTCCTCCGGCACCGTGACCGTGAACAGCGCGGGCACGCTCGCCCTGTCCGGAGCCTACACCTACGCATCGGCGATCTCGGGAGCCGGCAAGGTCACTGTCGCCACTTCCACCACATCGGATACCACCGCGCTGTCCGGGTCGCTCAGTGGTTTCACCGGCACTTTGGAAATCGCACCTGCCACCACCGGCGGCAAAGCGCAGCTCAGCAGCTCCCCCGCTGCCTCCGCCACCATCAAGGTGCTTTCCGGCGGCACGCTGTTCGTTTCCGCCTCCACGACCTTTAATGCGGCGATGCAGCTCTACGGCGGAACCACCGGCGAGAGCCTCGGCCAGCTTCGCGTGCAGAACGGGACCTGGGCCGGCCCGGTGACGCTGAAGGCGAGCACCACGCTGGGAGCGAGCAGTGGCCTCAACGGCACGATCAGCGGCGTGATCGGTGATGAGGGGAATGGCTTTGGTTTCACCAAGCAGGGCACCTCCACCCTGACCCTCACCGGCGCGAACACCTACAGCGGACCCACCGTCGTTGCCAGTGGCACGCTCAAGGCCAACTCGTTCAACAGCGTCTCCGGCGGTACCGCCAGCAGCGGCCTCGGCGCTCCTGTCACCGTGGCAAACGGCACCATCTCGCTTGGGGAAACCACGAACACCTGCACCCTTGCCTATGGCGGCACGGGGGAAACCACCGACCGTGTGATCAATCTATCCGGCACCACCGGCGGCGGCACCATTGACCAGGGCGGTACCGGCTTGCTGAAATTCACCAGCGCCCTCACCGCCACCGGCGTGGGCTCGAAGACGCTCACTCTCCAAGGCAGCGGCAGCGGCGAGTTCGCTGGCGCGATCGGCAATGGCTCCGGCACCACCGCCCTCACCAAGACCGGCAACGGCATCTGGACGGTCTCCGGCGCAAACACCTACACCGGCGCGACGAATTCCAATGGCGGCATCCTGGTGTTTGCGAACTCCGGCGCGGTCTCCGGTTCCGGGCGGAACATCAGCGTCTCGGGCAATGGCGGGGTCGCCTTCGATTACAACACCTCGCTCCAGACCCTGCTCACCACCCGCATCGCCGCAGCCTCCACCGGCGGGCTGGCGCTGACCGCGAACAACAACCTCTCGGAGAATCTCGATTTCAACGCAGCCGGATTCACCGGCTACCTCGGCGCGAAGGACAACGTCATCTACACCGGCACCCTCACGCCGAACGGCAGCAACGTCCGGCTGGGCAATGCGAACGGAGGCATCCTCACGCTCAACGGCTCGAACATCGTCACCGGCTCGAACAACCTTTCGATCAACGGCAACGTCACCTTCACCTCCCCGCAGACCTATACCGGGACCACTACCTTCACCTCCAACACCGGCACCTTCAATGGGGCTGGCACCCAGATCGACGTCAGCAAGCTGACGCTCAACAGCGGCACGCTCACCAACGTGGACATCACCGGCAGCGGCACCATGACGAAGCCTAACGGCAACACCGTGACGCTCGCCAGCGCGAACAGCTACACCGGCGGCACCTCGATCACCGACGGCCTGTTCATCATTTCCAACAACTCCGCCTTTGGCACCGGCGCGGTGACACTCAACACCAGCGGCTCGACGACCGCGCGCATCCAGCTCACCAACGGCGTGAATGTGGCCAACACGTTGAACCTCGGTGTGAACCAAGGCATCAGCGGCCGCGGCGATCTGGAAATCAACAACACCTCGTCCACCGCCACCTGGTCCGGTCCCATCAATATCACCGCAAATCCAGCCAACGGCAGCCATTTCTACACGGACGCCTCCTCCACCCTCACCCTTTCCGGGCCGATCACGAGCTCGGTGATCGTCAGCTTCCGCGGTGGGAATTTCATCATCCCGTCCGCCTCCACCAGCAGCTATTCCTCGATCTCCATCTCCGGTAACCTGCAGATCGGCAGCAGCGATTCGCTCGTCAAGACCTCGGACGTCACGCTCGGAAACTCGGCGGCCGCCACGCTCGATTTGAACGGTTTCAATCAGACCGTGAAAACCGTCGTCAAAAGCACGAACGCCGCCACCATCACCAACACCGCCGCCACCGCATCCGAGCTCACCATCAACAACTCCACCGCCAGCACCTACGCGGGCATCATCGCAAATGGCACGGGCGGCATTTCGCTGGTAAAGAGCGGCGCGGGCGACCTTACACTGGGCGGTGCTAACACCTATACAGGCAGCACCACGGTCAACGCCGGCACGTTGATCCTCGGCGCATCGACCCTGGCCGACAGCTCGACGGTGAACATCGCCAGCGGCGCGAAGCTCTCGATCACCACCGCATCGGACACCGTGACCCAGCTCTTCCTCAATGGCGTGCAGGTGGCAGCGGGCACTTACGGTGCGACCGGGTCCGGAGCCACCAACATCGATGACACCCACTTTTCCGGAACTGGAAAACTCTCGGTCCTCACTAGCCCCACGGCCTACATGGCTTGGGCGACCGCGAACGGCCTGACCGGTAACAACCTGTTGGCCTCCGCCGATTCAGACAACGACGGCACCATCAACCTCGCCGAGTTCGCGTTCGACGCCTCACCCGTTTCCGCTACGAGCGCTCCGCGGATGACATCAAATGTCGTCTACGTCTCCGGCGTCCGCCTGCTCACCCTCACCTTGGCGGTGCGGAATGGCACCACCTTCAGCGGCCCCGGCGAACAAGTGTCCGCTTCCATTGATGGCGTGATCTACACCATCCAGGGAGGCTTTGACCTGTCCAATTGGTCTACCCCCGTCGCGGAAATGAACGCCGCAGACGCCGCCGTTGTGCAGGCGGGCATCCCAACTCCCGACTCCGGCTGGACCAACCGCACGTTCTATATTGTCACCACCGGACAAACCAACGCATTCATCCGCGCCAAGGTGCAGGACTGAGAGGCAGGACTGAGAATAGGGTAGAGGTAGGGATGGAGCATTGGTTTGCACCACCCCTCCCTCCGAACCGGAATTGATTACACCCCCTCTCTTTAATCGAAAAACGCCTTCGCTAATAAGCGAGAGCGATGATTTATAACACTCGTAGAGAGATCGTCGTTCGACTGCTCAGTTCGAGCGGACGGCGGCACTTCCACCGGTCAACGCGGATTAAAAAGGACCCTTGGAGTCACCGGAAACCACAAGACGCCCCGCAATCACAATGGTATTCAATCATGCCGGAAGAATGCACAGGAAAAGCACCGCAGCACCTTTTCAAAGCCACAAAAAAGGGAGCCTTTCAGCTCCCTAAGTCGTTAATTATTAAAAAGTACCCCGGCTTGGATTCGAACCAAGGACCAATTGATTAAGAGTCAACTGCTCTACCAACTGAGCTACCGAGGCATTACACATAGTCCGCCTGACTGTCCCGAAGGGCAATCGCGCGGCGCGACGCGCGAGATGTAGCAAGTCCGGCCAAGAGGGCAACCGTAAAATTGCATCGATTTCTTCATTCTTTTCCAAGCGCCTGTTTCTTGGGCAAAAATCCACCCGATATCAAACCCTATCGGATCACCCGTAGCCGCCAAAGATCGTCGCGTTTCAGAAGAAAAGTCCGCCGTGTCCCCTTCCCTCGCCCCGAGCTGCCGTGCTCAGCCTCCACTTCAATCTCGTCGCCCTCAGGTTTGATCGATAAAATCCGAAAAACAGGTTCGCGCCGCATCCGCAGGAAACAATGAAGCGGCACATCCGGGTGCGCGGCATTCCACAAATACCTGGCAGGTGGGAAATCAGGAGCCTCTGCGAGTGCGATAAAAAT
This sequence comes from Luteolibacter sp., assembly GCA_039925065.1. GTDB lineage: Bacteria > Verrucomicrobiota > Verrucomicrobiia > Verrucomicrobiales > Akkermansiaceae > Luteolibacter. Next base: position 14,088 of record JBDSZP010000209.1, on the reverse strand, counting down.
CTCCCGCAAAAGCCGGCTCGAGTGGCGGCGCACCAGACGTCCGGCAGAACGCCTCGCAAGAAGCGCCTCGATCAACGCCGCTGCGGGATTCTGGTAATCTTCCTGCATTTCCTGAATCAGCTCCCGCGCATGCAGGGCCATGAGCGCGTGGACTTCATCGCGTTCAATCTCACCTCGTTCGAAACTGGCGAAAATTTGATTCGGAGTCGGGATCATTTCTGATGCGCCTTTTTTCGCACAGGTGAGACCTCGCCGCAAGAAAAGGGTTTACTCGACGCGCCCCCCGGAAACAGGGATCAAAAACTTCACTTCTTAGATTCATATTAACAATTTAACATTTAGGATCTCTTGATGTCCTCCGAATACAAAGAATTCAAATTACCGTGAGTCACTCATATTCAATAATTTACACAATAGGCCCACATTTCCAATCCGAACCATGATGATCAAGGATTGCCAAGCATCGATTTCCTAGCTTTAGTTTACCCGTTCCCCCCACATATGAAAACGCCTGTGTCCCCCCACACGGTCGTGCTTTTGCTTCTCGGCTCGTTGATCCCCCTCACGGCTCAGAATCTTAGCAACGCCCCCCGCTCCGTCGAGGTCAGCACGAAAACTGATATGCTCGATGATTCCAGCAACACCCGCTTCACCGAAGTCAGCACGACTCCAGGTGATTACGATGTTCCCGCTATCGAAAAAGCCCTGGGCCAACTTCCTGATGGGCCGTCCGTTTATGCCTCGCAGGATTCGCTGACCCTCAACCCGCAAACGACCGATTCACACAAGGTCGAGTCCGTGGTCGATCTGAACGTGCTGCGCAATCCGTCGCCTTATCGCAAGGTTCTGATGAGCATGAGAAGCGGCGCGCCAAACGATTTTGCCGCCGGTAGCCTCCAATCCGGACTCGCTATCATTTCCGCAGTTTATCGCGAAACCGGCAAAGCCGAAAAAAGTTCAGATTGTTCCGCCCTCGCCCTTTCTGTCCAACAACGTATCAAGCTGGATTCTGCGAAGGTCCTCGAAGTCGTGGAAACCGAAGTCGGAGCCAATCCAAACTGCGCTTGCGAGATCGTCAAAACGGCGATCAAAGCGAGTGAGGCTGATGTGAAACTCGTAGTCGCGATTGTCGAAACCGCGGTCATCACTGCCCCCGACACCATGCGGATCGTTTCCCAATGCGCCATCGCCGCTATGCCGGAATCCGTCACCGAAGTGCAGGCCCTCCTCGCAAAACTCGATCCAAACAGCGGCAACGAAGGAAACAGTGCCAAGAGTTCCAAGAGCGCGAAAATCGCCGAGGTCGCATCAATCATGTCCGAGCCACTTCCAAACCCGCTCGATCACCCGATCTTCCCACCAAACTCCCCCCCGATTATTCCTCCACCTGTTACCAGCGTGGATCCATCCACGGTCAGCCGCTGAGATTCGGGAAATGGATTTTGCCGTTCCATGATCGTTTCGGACGACAGAGTGTCGCCCTGACTCAGGTGATAGGATGTCAAACGCTAGGAGTTTTCCAGGGTTCCGTCCGCACTTGCCCGAAATGAGAACATCCTCGCTGCCGGAGCGTCAGGACGGGGGCGTCTTGGCTCCTTATTTTCCGAGCCCGAACTTCAATGATTGAAGATAAACTCCTTGGAATTCAGGAGCGCCCAGAAAATATCTTCGAGGGTTTCCTTGATTTGAGCGGGTTCCTTTTGTCCGGCGACGGCGGCGGTTAGCTTTTCTTTTTCCATGTCGGTGGGGAGGCGGCAAAGGACGGTGAGGTAGAGCGAGTCGATGACTTCCGCCGGAGTCTTCTTTTCGTTGAGAAGTATTTCCACCTTCTTGCCCTGGCGGACCCGCTGCTGGGTCGTATCGCCATTCAGCAGATGGAGCGCTTGAGATAGATTCGGCTCCATTTTGACCTCGCAGGAACAGACGGTGGCACGGGTGGCGCGGCCGAAAGTCGTGAGGAAATAATTCGAAGTGTTTCCATCAGCGATCTGGACGGCACGGGCACCGAGGGGCAGCCCCTTGAATTTGTTGGGCGTGCCGGTGACCTCGGAAATGCAATCCAACAGGACCTCAGCGCGGATACGGCGGACCATGGCGTGCGAGAAATTCCGGGTGTCGGTGAGGTTGGTTTCGTTGGTTCGGGTGGAAAGCTGGTAGGTGCGCGAGGTGCAGATGTCGCGGACGAGTTTTTTGAAATCGTAGTTGTAGGAGACGAATTTCTCCGCGAGCGCATCGAGCAGTTCGGGATTGGACGGAGGATTGGAAACGCGCACGTCGTCGACAGGATCGACGATTCCCACCCCGTTGAAATGAGCCCAGACGATGTTCACAACGTTCTTCGCGAACCATGGATTTTCAGGCGATGCGAGCCAGTCGGCGACAGCGACGCGGCGGGATTGCTTGCTGAGGTCCGGGCTGGGGCCTCCGAGGAACTTGGGAATCATGTTCTTCTTGGTGACGGGGTTCTGGATTTCCCCACCCTCGTCGTACACGATGCGTTCGCGGGGATCTTCGGCGGGCTTGCGTTTCACTTGAGCAAAAAACGCGGCAAAACTGTAGTAGTCGTCCATCGTCCAGCGGTCGAACGGATGGTTGTGGCACTGGGCACACTGGATGCGGGTGCCCATGAAAACCTGGGCGACATTTTCCGTTAGCTTGAGAGTATCTTGCTCGATCTGGAAGAAGTTGGTGGCGGGACTGGAAAAGGTGCCGCCTTCCGCAGAGAGAAGTTCCTGGACGAGCTTGTTGAACGGCATGTTTCCGGCAATGCGTTCCCGCAGCCACTGGTAGTAGTTGAGAGCGGCCTTGTAAGAAACTTGCTTGGGACCGTCGTTGAAGGTGCGGATCTGCATGAGTTCCGCCCATTTCATGACCCACATTTCGGTGAACTCCTTGCGGTCCAACAGGTCATCGACGAGGGCCGCGCGTTTCTCCGGGCGGGTGTCGGATAGGAATTTCGCCCGCTCCTCCGGCGTCGGCGAGAGGCCGATGATATCGAGGAAAACGCGCCGGAGAAAGGATTCGTCGTCCGCAAGCTCGGACGGAATGATGCGGAGTTTGCTGAGTTTTTCGAGGACGTGATTGTCCACATAGTTGAACGGGGCGATTTCGGGGCGGATGTATTTAAGATCGGCCGGGACGACGATCGCCTGGGAGCCCTCGGTGAAAGTGTGGAAACGGGCGAGCAGGAAGGCTTCGCCACGGTTTTTGGAAGCGGCGATGCCTTCGTTGGTTTTGATGGAAACGGAGTTGTCGTTGGAGGTGGAGAAGCGGGAAAGCGAGGTGACATCGCGGTCGGTGCCGTCCGAGTAGAGGGCGCGGACGGTAAAGGGAATGCGGACGTCGGGGCCGGTGAGGACGAGTTGTTTCGGCTGGATCTCGATGCTGGTGGGCTTGGCAATTTCGCCTTCATCAAATTTCGCACCATCACGGATCCAGCCGATGAGCGTGTTGTAAAACGGACTGTCTTTTTTCATCAGCTTGCCGCCTGTGTGCGGGACGCTGCCGATGGACTTGGTGATGAGAAGGGATTCGTCGGGCACCGCGAGATTGATGCGGCGTCCGGCCATTTCCGTGGTGAGCCGGAAGTGGTCGCCCTTGGGATCAAAACCAAAGAGCGAGAGATGGAAGCCGTCCTGTCCTCGGGCGGAGCCGTGGCAGGAGCCAGTGTTGCAACCGGCGGCGGTGAGGACGGGCATGACATCCAATTGGAAGGAAATCGGCCGGGGTTTCTCCGCATCTTTCACCGTGACGGGAACATCCACGCTGAGACCGCGATATTCGATTTTCAGTGAGGTGCTTCCGTCTTTTTTCGGCAGGAGCGAGGTCCCGGTGAGGGTAGCGAGGGAGGGATCGGCGAGCGTGAACTTCGATTGGTGGGTGATGTCGTGAGTGGAGGCATCCTTGAAACGCGCGATGACGATGATGCGGTGGAAATCGGCGGAGGTTTCGAGGCTCACTTGTTTGGGGAACGCTTCGATGGAGGCGATTTGAGGGTCCGGCGCGGCATCCCAGCGTGGAAGCGCGGTTTTGGACTTGGGAGCAAGGATTTCACCATCAGGCCACGGGGAACCGGCGGAAATCCATTTTTCGAGGGCGGATATTTCCGAAGGGGTGAGTGGCTCAGCCTTTTTCTTCGGCGGCATGTGGTCTTCGTCGTCCGGGAGGAGTTGGACGCGAGCGAGGAGTTGGGAGTCTTTAGTATCGCCGGGTTTGAGGACAGCCCCCCCTTCGCCACCGTGCAGCATAGCATCCTTGGTTTCCATCACGAGGTCGCCCTTCGCTTGGTCCTTCGTGTGGCATTCGAGGCAGCGGGTTTCGAGAACCTCGCGAGCGTCTTCAAAGGGAGATGACTCTGCCGCAGCGAGCACAACGCCCGGCAAACAGAGAAAAACCGACCATCCCAACCGCATCCGAGTCATACGCAACCGTTCCAAAGATCATTGCAAAGGATTTTTCCTCTGGCCGCATTCCGCCGTCACCCATTTCCAATCGGAAATTCCGCTGATCCGGAAATATTCAACAGATTTCTCATTTTCATGGCACTGGCGGGTTGACAACCTGCTCCCGGCTCCTAGAGTTCGCGCCCCGAGCCGCTTATTGGACTCGGACAAAGAACATTTATTGAGGCCCCGCCATGAGCAAACGTACTTATCAGCCATCCAAGCGCACACGGAAAAACCAATTCGGCTTCCGGGCCCGCATGGCAACCAAATCCGGCCGCGACATCATCCGCCGCCGTCGCCAAAAGGGCCGCAAGCGCCTCGTTCCCAAGGGCGTTGAGATTCAATACAGCCGTCACACGACGCAGCACGGCAACTGAGTCGTTGCTGACCCGGGATCGCTACGGGAGCAACCCGCATCCCAACCATGCGACTTCCCAGGACATGCAGCATGACGCACCGTGCGGACTTCGCACGGGTGAAAAATACCGGTCAGGCGAAAGCTGGCCGGTTTGTCATTTTAAGCACGCTGCATGATCCGGCGCTGGAAACCATCCGCACCGGCTTCATCACCACCAAACGCAGCGGCAAGGCGCATGACCGCAGTCTTCTTCGCCGGAGATTCCGCTCACTCGTTCAGGCCCATGCACCTGGATTTTTAGAAATCCGCCGCTACCTTGTGACGATCGCCCGCCCGGGTGCCTCACAAGCGACTTTTGCCGAACTCGAGGCGGATTGGCTGCGGCAAGCCAGACGACTCGGTCTCCTTCCCCGCCCCGACGAAAAATCGTGATTTCGCGATTCATCACTTTTTTGATCCGCGTCCTGATCCGGTTTTACCAACGGGTCCTCAGTCCGATGCTCAAATTCGCAGCCGGACCTGCCGCCGGATGCCGGTTTTCCCCGACGTGCTCGCACTATTTCCTGCAAGCGGTTGAAGCCCACGGCCCCTTGCGCGGATCGTGGTTAGGAATTTGCCGGATTTTCCGCTGTCATCCATGGGGCGGCAGCGGTTATGACCCCGTCCCGTCAGCCCGAGGTGCGGCACAGGAAAAAGATTCCTGCTCCTGCCACCACGAAACACCTCACCACTAGAACTTTCCAACACGCCTCCATGTACGATAAAAAAACTTGGGTAGTCCTCGCGCTTTGCGGCTCCTTGCTGGCCGTCAGTTTCTATCAAAACACCAAAAACCAGCAGGCACAGGCTGAGCTCCATGAGCGCGAATTAGCCCTTCAAAAAACCATCGCTCCTGGCAAGGATCCTGCCGCCGTCACCACGGCGGACCTTACGGTTGAGCCGCCGCCACCACCGACCCAAGAGGAACTTACCGTCCTCGAAAACGACAAGGTCGCCTACACCCTCACCAACATCGGCGGCGGGATCAAATTCGCGGAATTCAAAACAGAATTCGAAGTCGGCAGCAAAACCGACCGCGTCAAAGCGAACCGCTTCGGCACCGGACCCATCGGCGCACTTGCTGGAACCGGAGAAAGTTTGGAAAACGTTCCTTACGCCTACAAGACGGATGAATCCGAGAAGGGCAAAAAGGCCGTTTACATCGCCAAGCTGCCGTCAGGCCTGATCGCCAAAAAGACCATCAGCCTGACCGAAGGCACCGAACCCGGCGCACCCTACCTGCTCAATTTCGATCTCCAGCTCGAAAACGCTGCGGCCACCACTCTCAATATCAATCAGTGGAGCATCTTCATCGGTGAAGCGACACCGAACAACCAACGCGAGGTTAGCCAATACACCGGTTTCTTCTGGCGCTCCAAAGGCAGCACGCATTTTACAAGCGGTTCCAGCTTTAAGGGAGGAATGTTCAGCGCTGAACAACTCCGTCAGACCAGCCCGAGCGACGAGAAGATCGAATACGCAGGCGTCACCAACCAATTCTTCGCCACCCTCATCCGCCCCAAAGAGCCCACCATCTCCAGCATGTGGGCAAAACCGAGCCAGGTCACCCTCCCCGACTCAACCACGGCGACAACATCCGTTCGCGGCGGACTTCAACTTCCCGCCGTCACCCTCAATCCCCACGAGCCAAAAACGTATTCCTACCTCATCTTCATTGGTCCGAAGCATAACAACATGCTCCAAAAAATGGATAAAGTTTGGGGCGATGGTTGGGGTGACGTGATCGAATATGGTTGGTTCTGGTGGGTTTCCCGTCCGCTCAACTGGGTGCTGAACAGCTATCACAACATCCTCGATGGCCTCGCCAAGAAGTGGGCATGGGGCCTCGCGATCATTTTCCTGACACTCACCGTCCGCGTTGCGATCTGGCCGCTTCACGCCAAGTCCACCCGCACGATGAAGCGGATGAGCAAGCTGCAGCCGGAAATGGCCAGACTGAAGGAAAAATACGCGGACGACCCGAACAAGCTCAACACCGAGATGATGGGCCTTTACAAGAAATTCGGCATCAACCCGCTCGGCGGCTGCCTGCCGATGTTCATTCAGATCCCGGTCTTCTACGGTTTCTTCAGCATGCTCCGCTACGCCGTCGAGCTACGCGGTCACGGGTTTCTCTGGATCCACGATCTTTCCCAGCCGGACACCTTCGCCCACGTCGCAGGAGTGCCGATCAACATCCTTCCGGTGGTCATGGCCATCACCAGCTTCCTGCAAATCCAGATGACCCCGAAGACCGGAGACAAGATGCAGCAGAACATGATCAAGTTCATGCCATTCATGTTCTTCTTCTTCTGTTACAACTACGCTTCCGCCCTCGCCCTTTACTGGACCACGCAGAACATCTTCTCAATCGCCCAAACCTGGCTGATGAACAAGGTTCCTGAACCGGAACTCAGGGCTCGTCCCGTGAGTGGTAAGAAATCCTTCATGCAGCGCGCTGCCGAACGCCAAGCCGAAATGCAGAAGAACCGCCAAGGCTCGCAGGGCATGAAGGATGTCACTCCGGATCCCAAGAAGAAGCGCCCACGCACCGGCGGCTGATACTTCCGCATCCTTGACGAACCTCTCAAAGAGCCGCCCAAAAGGCGGCTCTTTTTTATTGTGAACGAGAGATCGATCACCCGACCGTTTCAAAGACACCGCCGCCCAACATCCTGCCACCATCGTAAAAAGCACAAATCTGGCCTGGGGAAATCGCCCGCTGCGGACGCTGGAATTTCAATCGGACTTTCCCATCATTGGTCGGTTCCATCACCGCAGGCTCCGCCTTTGCCCGATAGCGTGGTTGGGCGTCGATCATCCGCTTCTTGTCGAACGGCTCATTGATGGCCGACAATGTCCCGACCGTGCATTCCTGAGTGTAGAGCCCTTCGGATTCCGGCGTGTCCCAGCCGACAATCAGGCGATTCCTAGCCGCATCCTTTCCGACGACCACGTAAGCCATTCCAGCTCGCGGAGAGGCCACGCCATGCCCCTTGCGCTGGCCAAGGGTGTAAAGATGCAGACCGCGATGCTCGCCCAAGACTTTTCCAGATGGATCAACAATTTCTCCCGGCGTATCGGTGACGTAGTGGCGGAGAAAATCGCTCATTTTCACCTGCCCTAGGAAACAGATTCCTTGGCTGTCCTTTTTTTCGGAGACAGGGAGATTGAAACGTCTCGCGACGTCACGAACTTCGGGTTTAAGCATTTCGCCTGTCGGAAAGAGAGCGTGTGCCGCCTGCCGTTGCGTCATGAGTGAGAGGAAATAGCTTTGATCCTTATTGGGATCGGCTCCGCGCAGGATTGCGGCCGAACCGTCAGTGAGCGTCCGTCGGCGGGCGTAGTGGCCGGTCGCGACATGCTCGAATTCCTGCGAAAGCGCGTAGTCCAGAAAGACACCGAATTTCATCTCACGATTGCACCAGACGTCCGGATTGGGCGTGATTCCCGCGCGATATCCTTCGATGAGATATTCCACGATCCGGTCACGATAAGAATCGATCAAATCAATCACACGGAACTCGATGCCCAGGGTTTTCGCCACTGCCCGCGCGTCTTCGATATCCTGCTCCCACGGACAATCACCGGGTATGCCTTCATCATTGATCCAGTTTTTCATGTAACCGGCGGCCACGTCGTGCCCTTGCTCGACCAGCAATGCTGCCGCCACCGCACTATCCACTCCGCCGGAGAGACCTACCAAAACCTTCGCCATGGCGGATTTTGGAACATCGAAGGCCGAACGTCCAATCCTGATCTTCAGCCCGTGTATTTTGAAAAGAGAAAGCCGCTCCCCCATTACGGGAAGCGGCTTTCCAAATTCCAGAGGATATTGAATCGATCCCTTATTTCAGACGGATATAGCGTTTCGCGCCTTCCTTGATCGGAGTATTGTCACGAACCTTGAGGACCTTTCCGTTGTTCACCACCGTGGTGGTGTAATTAGCACCGCTGAACCAATCCAGAAGGTTGGGTGAGACTTCAACAGTGTGCTTCGCCAAGCCCCAGTCCAGTGGCTTTTCAACAGTCAGCACGAGGTATTTCAAACCGTCGGATGACTTGGTGACAGTCACCGAGCTGTTGATATCACTTTGCGAATCCGCAAGAAGCGATACCGGAGCCGAGGCGGCAAGTGCAGCAGCCAAACCGGAAGGTGCTGCCGCACTGGTAACACCGGTTCCCGTCAAGTTGATGTCGAAAGGATTCTCATCAGTATCGTTGCTGGCGATTTTGAGCAAACCTGTCTTTTTACCTTTGGACGTCGGCTTGAAGGTGACCGTGAAGGTTGTCTTGGCCCCTGGAGCAAGACTCGTCGCTCCTGGCGCGGTCTTGGAAAATGCAGAGGATCCCGAGATGGAGACGGCAATATTCTTCAACGTCGCGGAACCAACATTCTTGATGGTGAACGTCTTTTTGTAGAGCAGGCCCTTCTGCACGGAACCGAATGCACTTGATCCACCATCGACCATATCCGGAGAGAATGGCTGGCTCACCGCAATTTCAGGAGCAAGGACACCGGTGCCTTGGATGTTGAAAGCGAATAAGGATTCCGCATCAGGGTCATTGCTCTGGATGATGACCGAGGCTTTTCTCAGCCCATTCTCGGACGGTCTGAATGTAACATTGAACGTCGTTGTCGCACCAGACGCGACGGTAGTTGCGAGTGGGGCGGAGACGCTGAAATCCTTCACATTCAGACCAGACTCGGTGATGCCGAGAATCTTGAGAACTCCCGGGCCCGTGTTGCGGATCGTGAACGACTTGGTAACCGATGACAGACCTGACACAGTTCCGTAATTGACTGTTGAGACGGCATCCGTAAGCCCAGTCCCAACTGGTTGCTCAACAGCGATGTCAGGCAGCAGAGCCGTTGAATCCATTGCGATATCGAATGGATTCTCGTCGATATCGTTGCTGACGATATGGACCGCCGCTTTGCGCGAGCCACCCACGGTTGGCCTGAAAGTCACCGTGAACGTGGTGCTATCGCCCGGAACCAGAAATTTCTTAAGCGGCTGGGTGTAAGTATAACTATCGGTATTTGCCCCATTCTCGTATACCGACAAATTCTTCAAGTTCGCATTTCCAAGGTTGCGAATCACAAAAACCATGGGAACGCCGGACTCCAACGCGATCGCAGAACCACCATCATTGAGAATGGATCCAACCGGCTGCTCTACGGAAATTTCAGGTGTGTGCAGGATGTTTCCGAATTCATAAGCGCCGAGATCCAATGCTGGACCCTGAACCCGTTCATAGTTGGCAGCATCAATAGGAATTTTTTCGCCTTTGTCACCATCTTCATCAAGATCAAGAGTGTCCAAAGGGATGAACAACGGATGTCCTTTTCCAATCGCAGGACTGTCCTCCGTCAGGCGGATGCCATCGTCCGGAGTTCTCCAAATCCCATCAGGACCGATCGCATTGGTGACATCGACAAACAACGGGTCAAGATCGGGAAGGGTTCTTGACGGTGGTTCGCCAAAATCGACATTTGCGCCGAGACCGCTCAAGATGGAAGTTCTTCCACCCGTAATGATGTTGATCGTTTCCGTAGAAGGCGTAGGGTAAATTCTATTGGAAATGCGACCTCTGCCGCCCACGAAGATCAGGTTGGACTGACTTGTAGTATCCCAGATGATATTACTGATGAGGGTTACACTGCCATCGCTGGAAATCGCGGCTCCGTCGAAGTCTGTTATGTTATCCAAGAACGTGGAATTCGTAACCGGCAGTGCCCCGCCCAGAGCGATATGCAATCCGCCCCCCTGGACTGAGAAGAAGTAAGTTCTTGCGTTCGATAGCAGCGTTCCATCCACATAAGTCACAGAATCGCCGAAGAACGTGCAATTGACTGCCGTGGACGTGGATTCGGCGTAAACCGCCCCCCCGTTCGATTGCAGGTCGTAAACATCTCCTGATGTTGCCTCAGCGTCCGTTGTATTTTGATCAAAAGAACAGTTTGCCAAATTCACCTGTCCGGCGATTGCTCCACCAAAGCTGGATGCAGTTGCCAAATAACCATTTGAATTTAAAGGATGCTGGGGGTCCCGCCCAGTGACGGAGGCTATGGCGAAAGATTGCGCCATGTTTTTAGTAAATGTGCAATCGACGGTATTGACAACCCCTCCTGAGACCGCACCTCCCCGTACATTAGCGGTCGCTCCGCTGAATTGATCGGGTAAGCGGTGAGCCGTAGCAATCGCCTCATTGGAATCGAAAACGCAACCTCTTAGATTGATCGTGGTTCCAGAAATCGCCCCCCCGGTGGAGGAGCAAACATTTTGCAAATCAAGTGCTCTCACCACGACCTGATTGGTGAGAAACTTGCAGTTCGTTGCAGTGATGTCACCTGCGACCGCACCACCGGAACAATCGGGACTGAAAAGCCAATTGCGGAGTCGATCTGGTCCAGAACTCAACAGGAACTCGTTGTTCACAAAGTTGTTCGAAAACGTGCAATTGGCAGCAACTACGGTGCCCGCGACAGCGCCGCCGGATTGGGACGCCATGTTTTGATCCAAGGTGCAGTTCACCAAAGTCAAAGTGGTTCCAGAAGGAGCGAGGCAGCCACCGCCTTGATTGTATGGAGCATCATCTCCGTTCGCGCGTCCCTTTTCGATCGTGACTCCATCGAGCTTGGAGTTCCCTTTGAGGACCACGACATGAAGTGACCAATAGCGCTCATATCCAGGAGTGGTAGGCGTCACAGCCCAGATTTCACCGGAAAGAATGGTCGGATTTGCGACTCGATTACGCTGGCCGAGGCTGGTTTCGGTACCGGCAAAACCGCCGTAAATCGTGACCTTGTCCAGCTCGAACGAGAGCTCCCGGTCACCAAAATAGCCGCTCTCGCCATCGTCAGGATAATAGGTTCCTTTGGCAACGTAGATCTGATCTCCTTGAGCCGAGGCATCAAGGGCATCACGAAGGTATTTGAAAGCGCTGGTCCAAGTGGTTCCATTACCCGAGGAAGCATGGGCACCGTTGACATAGATCACTTTCGCTTCCGCGCCAGTCGCGCCGAGAAGGAGAGAGCTCAAAACGGCCAACTTACCGAAGTTACCCGTCCCGGAAAAAAATCGCATCCACCGATTCCCAAACGATACCCCTCCCACAGCGTCATTATCTATCATTCCGCTTGATTATCAGATGGTTTTTGAGCCCGCAAACAAAATCCCCGGAAATAAAAGGAGCTTCCTGTGCATTGTCCCGGCCGATCGAGAATGAACTCTTTTCATTTCAAACCCCAAAGGCCACACTCCGCTTCATGCATTCGATGACAGGATTTGGCCGCGGCTCTGCGGCGACGGGCGCGTGGCAGGCCACCATTGAGATCAGTTCGGTCAACCGCAAGCAGGCCGAAGTCGTCATTCAGGCACCCCGTGAGCTTTCTGAACTCGACGCCCGCATCCGCAAGGCAGTGCTCGCCGTGGTTTCGCGGGGCCGCATTCAAGTTTCGATCAATCTGGACCGCTCCTCTGGAACAGCCGCCAACATCCGCGTGGATACCGCTCTGGCTCAGGCTTTCGCCGACGCCTTCGTGGAATTGGGAAAAAGCATCGGCCACCACCTTGTCCCCACCGCTGCGGACTTCCTTCGACAACCCGGCATCATCTCCACCGGCAGCAGTGAAATCGATGCCGAAGCCGCGTGGCCCACCATCGAACCCGCTCTCAATGATGCCCTCACCCAGCTCGCCGCGATGCGTGAAACGGAGGGATTGCACCTCAAGGCCGATTTCGTCGCCCGCCTCGAAACGCTCGTTTCCTTCGCCGGAAAAATCGCCACCGAAGCCCCCGGGCGTCCGATCCGCCAGCGGGAGCTTCTCGGCAAGCGTCTGCGCGATGCCGGTCTCGAGCTCGACCCGGCCGATGAGCGGGTTGCGAAAGAACTCGCGCTTTTTGCCGACCGCTGCGACGTGAGTGAGGAAATCACCCGCCTCGATTCCCATTTTTCAAAATTCCGCGAATACCTTGATGCCGCCGAGCCACCGGGCCGGGCCTTGGATTTCCTGTGCCAGGAGCTTTTCCGGGAATTCAACACGATCGGCTCCAAGGCGAATGACGCTTCCATCGCCCAAACCGTCGTCGAGGCTAAAACAGAATTGGAAAAAATCCGCGAGCAGGTCCAGAACGTCGAATGAACTGATTCACACCTCGCCGATTCCGACCAGATCGCGATCATCGCGGGCGGCCTCGAGAAAGTATCCATCCATCTGAATGGCTTGTTTCAAATGGCTCCGTGCGCGAGTCCCATCGCCCAGCGTCCAAAGATAGCAGGCGAGATTGTAGTGGAAAATCGCCATTTCGAACAAGGTCTTGGGTCCGCAGAGAAGCTGATTGCAGGCGGCAAGGGTGTCGCCAGTTTCATGCAAGCAGTAGGCGGCCCTGAGGAAAAACTCGGGTTCATCCTTCGCCTTCAGGCACAGCAAGCGGGCGGTTTCGGAAGCAGGGTTCCACGATTGGCATTCCATCTGCGCCGTCAATTTCACCTCCAGCGCATCGCGTTCCCGCTGAATTTCAGGAGGAAGAGATTGAAGCTCATACAACGCTTCGTCGGCCAACCCCAGCTCGATCCAACCCTCGGCCGCCCTTAAAGTTTTCGTCACCACCATTTCCAAGACGCTAGTGTAACGGCGGCCGGATGCAATCACTCAAGGCATCGGACGCAAAAAAACGGCAGCCCTTGCGGACTGCCGTTCTCTTTTGAATTTCAGAAACCGAAATCAGATTCCCTTTTTCACCACGTCGGTGAGAAGGTCGATGACGCGGTTGGAGTAGCCCCACTCGTTGTCATACCAGCTGATGAGTTTGAAGAAGGTGGAGTTCAGCTCGATCGAGGAGCCGGCATCGAAGATCGACGAGCTCTTGTCGTGGATGAAGTCGGTGGAAACCACTTCGTCTTCGGTGTAGGCAAGGATGCCCTTGAGGTAGGTTTCGGAAGCGTTCTTGAGCGCAGCCTTGATCTCGGCAAGCGAGGTTGGCTTCACGGTCTTCACGGTGAGGTCCACTGCGGAGACAGTCGGCGTAGGAACGCGGAATGCCATGCCGGTGAGCTTGCCAGCCACTTCAGGGCAGACGAGCGCCACTGCTTTCGCAGCGCCGGTGGTGGATGGGATGATGTTGATCGCGGCGGAACGGCCACCTTTCCAATCCTTCTTGGAAGGACCATCGACCGTCTTCTGGGTCGCGGTGTAGGAGTGGATCGTGGTCATGAGGCCTTCAGCGATGCCGAAACCTT